>JAJYWT010000082.1 GCA_021791345.1 bacterium | reverse complement strand
ACAGGCCAAGCCGCCAGGGGCGTTGGTCGTCCCGATACGTTCGGCAGGGAAGCCCGCCCGCGGCTGAGCCAGGTGCTCAGCCCGAGGAGGAGCAGGTATGCGGCGCCGGCCAGCTTCAGAAAGGTGAACGCGACCGCGGAGCTTTCAACCAGCTGTCCGATTCCGATCGCGACGGCAATCACCTGCAGGTACTGCCCCGCGGCGTTGCTCGCCACGGTCAGCAGCGCCCCCGCGCGTCCGAACAACACGGCTCGGCCCACAATGAAGATGACGCTTGGACCCGGAATGAGGATGAGCACCAGCGCCAGTCCGCAGAAGGCCAGAAGTCGCTCCATCGAAACCTCCAGCGAGGGCCGCGCCACCAGCTGGGGCGGGCTGCTCTCCCCCTGTGCACGGACTTTCGCCGCGGACGCCCCGCGCTGGGGCCTAATCCTAGATCAGTTGATCCCCCCCAGGGTCTGCTGGCCCCGACCGGCCCAAAGAGCCGATCGGGGCCAGCCTCCCGTCGGTTATCACCAGCTAAGCGACGACACTGGACAGCAAGCCGTTCTGCGGCGGCCAGCGGGGCCTTCCTGCCTCGGACACGGCGACGGCCGGGGGACGGGTCCCCCGGCCGCGGCGCTCAACCGACGAGTTCAGCCACCTTCTTGGCGAGCCTCTCCTCGATCTCCACGTTCCAGGCCATCTCGGCCACGTCCACTACCAGGAACAGCTCCGAGATGAGCAGGGTCTCCACCGCAGCGATGCCGAGCCGCTCCAACCACTTGCCGACGCCGGTCCTGACCGTGAAATCGTCGGGATCGCCGGAGATCATGATCGTGAGGGCACGGTCGGCGTCGATGATTCCAGCCAGGAAGCCACCCTTCTTGGCCTGGACGATGTATCCGTGGGCGCTGCCGGGAGAACTCTGGACGGTGAATCCCTCGGACTTTAGGTAGCTCTCGATCGCCCCCTGCAACTGTGCCAAGTCCGTGTGCTTGCCCTGGAAATGCTGAACCTTCTCTCCTACCATGGGTGCCTCCGTTACCGGTTGCGTGGCTGAGCGAGGCCGAGCACGCCCCGGGGGCGGTGCCCAGTCGGCAGCGAGCCGTTCGCCTCGAGTCTAGGAGCGAGCGATTCCCGACGCCGGATCGAGTTCCGGCTCTGGCAGGGCAGGTGCCCCCGCGTGCTGGGGGCAGTTCTGCGGGATAGTTGTGAGTGATGCGCTTGCCCTACTGGCTCCTGTGGCTGGGCCTCCTGCTCCAGCGGCTGGCCGAGCTACGACGATCACGGGCCAACGCCGCTGGCATTAAGGGGTCACTCGCGGACCCTGAGGGCTACCCCCTCATGGTCACGGTCCATGTCGGCCTGTTCGTGTTCCCCGTGCTCGAGTCCAGGCTCACGCACGCCTCCAAGTCGGTAGCGGGCACCTGGGCGGCGGTGCTGCTGACCGCCGCCGTGCTGCGCCTGTCCAGCATCCACGCGCTGAGCCGCCAGTGGAACGTCCGCGGTCTGGTGCCGGCCGACCTGCACCCGGTGACCTCGGGTCCGTACCGCTTCATCCGTCACCCCAACTACCTGGCAGTCGCGGTCGAGGTCGCCGCGTTGCCGCTGGCAACGGGCGCGTGGCGGTCCGCCATCGGGCTGACCCTGGCGAACACCTGGGTGCTGCGCCGCAGGATACGAGCGGAGGAAAGACTGCTCTTCGCCAACCCGGACTACCGGCGCGCCTTCACCTCCAAGCGCCGCTTCATTCCGGGAGTGCTGTGATGGGCCAAGCGGCGACCGGGAACGCAGGTCAGCGCCCACCCAGCTTGATGTACTTGTCGGGGTCGAAGACCAGCCGGATAGTGGTGATCAGCCCCTCGCGCAACTCGAAGAATTCGGCAAACCGCAGCGGCCCACCCGGGAGCTCCGCGTCGTAGAGGGCGGCCGCCTGGCCGGCGCCGACGACCAGCTGGCACATCACCAGGCCGCGGGTTGTCCCCACGAACCCAGCAACTCCCTGGACAAACGGGTCCGCTCCAATCCGATGGCCCGCGATCGGCCCCTCAAACACCAGGTCGGGCGCGAGCAGTGCGCCAAGCCGGACGGGATCGAACTCGTGGGCCCCACCCTGTAGGATCTGGTAGTAGTCATCGACGGTCTTGGCCAGTACACCGTCCAGGTCACTCAACGCCCATCCTCCCCTACGCTCCAGAACCGCTGGCGCCGCGCCGGTCGCCGCAGCATACCGCCCGAGTCCCGGCACCGGTGGGCCACCCAGCGGGGCCGTGGGACGGCGAGGCCAATCGGGGATGGTTTCAAGCAGTCCGGTCGATCCGATGCCCGACTCCCAGAGGCGCACCAAGCCAACTTGTCCGCGGCATCTCCTCTGCGGTGACCCCATCGCGGGCGCACCGTGCCCCACCCAGGCTCAGCGGACGGCGGCGCGACCGCCAGGCGCCGAGTGCAGAGGGTTCCGAGGTGAGCTGTCTGCGGGGACCCAACATGACCAGATTGCGCCAGAAGGCAGCACCCGGCCGGCGCCCGGTTGGTCCAGTGC
>JAJYWT010000056.1 GCA_021791345.1 bacterium | reverse complement strand
CGGGGCTGCTCGCTGCTGGTGCTGGCCGGCTACGACCGCATCCTGACCGCGCCGCTGCTCACCGCGTTCCCGCAGCGCATCCTCAACCTCCACAACAGCCTGTTGCCCGCCTTCGCCGGGACCATGGCCGCGGTCGAGCAGGCGCTGGCGCACGGCGTCAAGGTCACCGGCTGCACCGTGCACCTGGTGGACCCGGAGCAGGTTGACGGAGGGCCGATCGTGCTCCAGGCGCCGGTGGAGGTCCGCGACGACGACACGGCGGAGACCCTGCTGGCCCGGATCCACGAGCAGGAGTGGCGGGTTCTGCCGGAGGCGGTGAGGCTGCTGAGCCTGGACCGGATCCGAGTCGAGGGTCGGCGCGTGATCAGGGTGGAGCGGTGAAGCCGCGACGGGCGCTCCTGGGGGTCTCCGACCGCACCGGTCTGATCGATCTCGCAGCCGGTCTCAGCCAGCTGGGGGTCGAGCTGGTGGCAACCGGTGGGACCGCTGGGGCGCTGCGGGAGGCGGGCCTGCCCGTGACGCCGTTGTCCCGGCTGACCGGCATCGGGGAGATGCTGGACGGCCGGGTGAAGACGCTGCACCCGGCCGTCCACGCGGGGATCCTGGCGCGGCGGGACGACCCCGCCCACATGGCCCAGCTCGCCGAGCAGGGATTCCTGCCCATCGACATGGTGGTGGTCAATCTCTACCCGTTCGCCCGGGTGGCAGCCGCGGGCGGGCGGTTGGATGAGGTGATCGAGGCGATCGACATCGGGGGACCGACCCTGCTGCGCGCCGCGGCCAAGAACTGGCGGTTCGTGGCCGCCCTCGGCCGACCCGAGCAGTACGTCCAGGTGCTCTCCGAGCTGCGCCACGGGGATCTCTCCGAGGCGACCCTGGCCCACCTGGCGGTGGAGGTGTTCCAGCTCACCGCCGCCTACGACGCCCTCATCGCCGAGCACCTCTACGAGCGCCTGGGCGGCCCCGTGCAGGATCCCGCCGAGCATCTGGTCATCTCCGGCAGCCGGCGCCTGCAGCTGCGCTACGGGGAGAACCCCCACCAGCAGGGGGCGCTCTACACCACCGGGGTGGCCCCCGCGGGACTGGCCGCCGCCGAGCAGCTCCAGGGCGGCGAGCTCTCGTACACCAACTGGCTGGACGCCGACTCCGCCTGGCGGCTGGTGGGGGGCCTTCCGCAACCGGCTGCGGTGGTGGTCAAGCACACGAATCCGTGCGGGGCGGCCGTGGGCCACTCGGCGGTCGACGCCTTCGAACGAGCCTACAGCTGCGACCCCAGGTCCGCCTACGGGGGCATCGTGGGCCTCAACCGCACCCTGGACGTGGAGACCGCGATCGCCATCTCCAAGCATTTCCTGGAGCTGGTGGTGGCCCCCGACATCACCCCCGAGGCTGCGACCCAGCTGGCGGGAAGGCCCCGGCTGCGGGTGCTGAGAGTGCGGACCGGGTCCGGCTCCACCTCGACTCACGAGCTGCGGAGCGTCGATGGCGGTTTTCTGCTGCAGGACCGGGATCCCAATCAGGACGACCCGGCCCAGTTCCGGGTCGTCACGCGGCGCCACCCCACTGCCGAGGAGTGGGAGGACCTGCGCCTCGCCTGGCAGCTCGTGGGCGGGGTCAAGTCGAATGCGATCGTGCTCTGCAAGCGGGGTCAGGCGGTCGGGATCGGGGCCGGCCAGATGTCACGGGTGGAGGCGATCCAGCTGGCGATCCAGAGAGCCGGCAGCGAGTCGGTGGGGAGCTGCCTTGCCTCGGACGCCTTCTTTCCCATGGCTGACAACCTCGAGGTGGCGGCCGCAGGCGGTGTCACCGCCGCGATCCACCCCGGTGGTTCGAAGCGTGACCAGGAGGTGGTGGAGGTGGCGGAGCGGGTGGGAATGGCGCTGGTGGCAACTGGCACGCGGCACTTCCGGCACTGAGAGCCCGCCCACCACGGGGCTGAGGCCGGGAGCCAGCTGCGAGCTGCGCCGAGGAAGGCTGGCGCGGCCGACGACGCAGCGGCACCAGGTCACCAGCGGCCGTCGCCTCAACGCGCGGGGCGCCCACCCCGCGCCCCGCACCTGGGCGCTGGGCAATGACGAGTCCGTCTCCGCACTCCCGGCCGGGGGCAGAGGCACCCCCCGACCGGTTGTCGGGCGCACTCAGGTGCCGCCATCCGGGCCGGCCATTCCGGCGTCCCCTGTGCTACCGTGGCGCGCTGAGATGCCCGCTCGGACAGGAGAAGACCCGTGATCAGCCACGTTTCCCACACGACCGTCTACGTGCTCGACCAGGACTCCGCCAAGGCGTTCTACACCGAGAAGCTGGGCTTCGAGGTACGCGTCGACATCGCCATGGGAGAGGTTTTCGAGGGGGCCGGAGCGGGATTCCGCTGGCTCACCGTCGGCCCCAAGGGGCAGCCCGACTTCCAGCTGATCCTGGCCTCATGTGACATGGGGCGCCCGCCGGAGGCGGCGGCCAAACTCCGAGAGCTCGTCCGCGCCGGCGCTATCCAGGTGGGAGTGCTGGCGACCGACGACTGCCGGCGCACTCACTCGGAGCTGG
>JAJYWT010000081.1 GCA_021791345.1 bacterium | reverse complement strand
GCCAAGGCCTGCGGAGGCTACCTGAAGGCGACCGACCTCCTGGGCGGTCGGCGCGGCCGGGCCCAGCCCCGCCGGGGCGACCAGGAGCAGGGGGGCGACCCCGCCTCGCGGCGGCACCGGCGGCGGCGCCGGCGGCCGCCCGTGCCGGGCACGAATTTGGGGGTCGCCACCGCGGGACCAACGGCCGAGGTTACGGCCCAGGGTGCCAGCCCCGAGGGCGGCGCGCAGCCGCGGCGGCGCCGTCGGCGTCGTCGGCGTCCCGCCGGCCTGGCCCCTCAGGCCGTGGGCGCGGGGACCTCGGGGCCCACGCCAGAGGGGCAGGGCGCCCCGAGCCGGCGGCGGAATCGCCATCGTCGGCGGGGCCAGCGGCCTCCAGGAGAGCAAACGGGTTCGGGCTCGCCGGCGAGCTCCGGCGGCGGGGATGTGGGAGGTGAGGCATGAGCGCATCAGGCGTCAGGTCGGTGTTCGTGGCCGGGGCCGGCCTCATGGGCTCGGGGATCGCCCAGACGGCGGCCGCCAGCGGTCTTGAGGTTCGGCTCTACGACAGTGCGCCGGGGGCCGCCGCGACCGCGATCGGCCGCATCGACGAGCGGCTGCGCCGCAGCGAGGAGCAGGGTCGGCTGGAGTCAGGGCAAGCCGCGGCGACCGTCGCCCGGCTGCGGGCCTGCCCATCGTCCAAGGAGGCCGCCGAGGCCGACCTGGTCATCGAGGCGATCTCCGAGCAGCTGCCGGTCAAGCTGGCCTTCTGGGAGGAGATGGAGCGGCAGTGCCCGGACCGGGTCATCTTCACCAGCAACACCAGCTCCATCCCCATCACCCGGCTGGCGGCGGCGACCGCGCGCCCGGACCAGTTCATGGGGATGCACTTCTACAGCCCGGTGCCGGTCATGGAGCTGGTGGAGCTCGTGCGCGGCCTGCTCACCAGCGATCAGACCCACGCCGTGGTCGAGTCGCTCGCCAAGGAGATGGGCAAGATCCCGGTGAGCTCGGCGGATACCCCCGGCTTCATCGGCAACCGGATCCTCATCCCCTTCCTGAACGAGGCCATGCAGGCGCTCCAGGAGGGGGTGGGCTCGGCCTCCGACATCGACCAGGTCGCCAAGCTCGGCTTCCGGCATCCGATGGGGCCGCTGGAGCTCGCGGATTTCATCGGCCTCGACGTCATCCTGGGGATCTGCCAGGTGATGCACGAGGGGCTGCACGACCCCCGCTATGCCCCCAACCCGCTGCTCCAGCGCATGGTGGAGGCGGGCCGCCTGGGCCGCAAGACCGGGCGCGGGTTCCACGACTACACAAACCGCAGCTGAGGGGCGGCGAGCCCTGGATCAGTCGGCCCGGGCGAACGCCTCGGCCAGGAACCGGATCCCGATCGGGTAGCGGTATTCGATCCCCCCGTGGCCACCCTCGAACAGCTCGAGCCGGACGTTGCCCACCCGAAGCCGCTCCAGCTGGGCAGAGAAGGCGACCGCCCCCACGTCGAGGTGGAACTCATCCGCCCGGCCGGCGTCCAGGTAGACCGCCCGCAGCATCCGGGCGGCGTCCTTGAGCCGGGCGACCATCCGCACCGGGTCTAAGGCGAGCCATCTCTCCCAGACCTCGGGTCGCAGCTCCCCAGTCGCCTCGGCAAAGGGCATCTCGGGGGTGCCGTCCGGTCGGGCCGAGTAGCAGGCGGCCATGCAGTAGGCGTTGATGAGCGCTGAATCGGTGGCCCGGGAGATCCCCGGCCGGCCGCGGAAGTCCGCCCAGAAGCCGGCGAACGAGCCCTGGTAGTGGTCGCGCAGAACCCGCACGGTCTCCGCAAAGTCGGGCATGTAGCAGTGCTCGAACAGGGCATCCCCGGCGTGGCTGGCCAGCCCCGAGAAGAGGTCCGGGCGCAGCAGCGGTGTCACCATCGCGCCATAGCCCCCGCTGGACTTCCCCGCCACCCCACGGTGCTCCCGGTCCGCCCGGGTGCGGAAGGCGGCGTCGACGGCGGGGACCACCTCGTCGCAGAGGTAGCTGTGATAGCGCCCGGTGCCCGCGGAGTCCAGGAACTGGCTGCCTCCGAGGCTGGTCCAGCAGTCGACGAAGACCAGGATGGCCGGGGCCACCTCGGGATCGCCGAAGAGCTGGTCGTAGAGCTCGATGGGGGTGCGCCGGAAGGCGGTGCGGTTGCGCCACATGTCCAGCTGCCCGGTCATCCCCTGGAGGATGTAGATGGTGGGGAAGCGGCGCTCGGCGTCCCTCGCGTACTGCGGGGGCAGGTACACGTAGAGCGGGCGCCGGACCGGGTCCCCGAGGAAGTTGCCCGCCAGCAGCCGGCTCTCCAGGGAGAACTCCCTGAGCTCGCCGTGCATCGGGTACCGCCAGGGCGGTCCCACCACACCCCCGGGCTCCAGCCGCGGCCCGGCGCCGACTTCATCCGCCATTGACATCCTCCCGCTCGGCACCCGACGTGCTGCTCGACCATGTCACCTGCACCGCCACGGCCGGTCGGCTCACCCTGCGTTCAGGATCTGCAGGCAGTGGTCGACATCTTCCGAGTACAGGGTAGTGGGAGGGGCGGCCGGCAGGGCGCCCCGGTCGACCGGCACGTAGAAGCCGAACGCCGGGGAGGGATTGACCAGCGCGATGGGGATGCCGCTTCGAACCGGAGGGAAGACGGCGACCAGCCAGACGCTGGCGCCTGGGTTGACGTCGGCGGAGCACACCGAGAGCCGCCCGCTGGCGAGCTCCAGGATCGGGCGGATCGGCTGGTAGTAGGTGTTCTGCAGCGGGCTGAGGTGCCGGGACGGGTCCAGGTGGTTGGTCCCACCGAACTCGGCCGCGGTCTCCAGCACGGTCTGGGTCAGGCCGACCCCGCAGGTGGATGCGCCGGGATTGGTGGCGAGAGCCACCACCTCCAGAAGGCGGCCGAAGGTGGCCAGGCTCTCAGCGTCGCGCCGTTCCTGGCCGGGCAGCAGGGGCAGGATGTCGCCGAGCGGTACCCGGCGCATGTAGTAGAAGGAGATCCGCGTCTGGTCGATGTAGAAGCCCCCATCCGGACTGCAGGCGTCCAGCCCTGATCGGAGCGGCTTCGCGTGGGCGCTGACGGGCAGTCCCGCCACCAGATCCTTCACCGCCTGGGAGGCGGTGGTGGCGCCACCCCCGCAGGAGCTGAGCCCCATGGTCAGGACCACGGCTGCGACCGCTCCCAGGAACCGACGCCGGCTGCCCTTCAGCAAGACCGCCTGGATGGCCTCAATCGGCCGGCTGAGCCAGCAGGTCGGACCGGACGAAGATCGAGCGCAGCGGGTAGCCGGCTTCCAACAGCCGCTCCCGCCCGCCCTCCTCGCGATCGAGCAGGGTGTAGACCCAGGCGATCTCGGCGCCCGTCTCCCGGACCGTCGCCGCCGCCTGCAGCAGGGACCCCCCGGTGGTGAGCGCATCGTCCACCAGCGCCACCCGCGCCCCGGGCTCCGGTGTGGGGCCGGCGAACTGGCCCCCGGACCCGTGTTCCTTGGCCTGCTTGCGGACGATGAACGCGCCCACCGTCGGCCCCCCGTCCAGCGCGCTGCAGCAGGCGGCGGCGGCCACCATGGGGTCGGCCCCCAGGGTGGGGCCACCCAGCATCCGGATCCCGTCCTCCCTCGCCCAGGCCGCGAGCTCCTTTCCGATCAACAGAGCCCCCACGGGATCCAGGGTCACCATCCGCCCATCGAAGTAGTAAGGGCTGCGCCGTCCGCTGGTGAGCAGGAAGTCGCCAACTCGGAAGGCCCTGCGCAGCATGAGGTCGAGCAGCTGCCGGCGGTCGGCTTGGTCCACCTCAGTTCGGCTCGGGGGCGCGCCAGCGCAGCACCGGTTGGCGCGCCGCCGTGACCTCATCGACCCGCTTGACGGGAGCGTTGTGAGGTGCGGTCCGCAGTGCCTCCGGGTCCCGCTCGCCCTCATCCAGGATCGCCAGCACGATCTCCGCCAAATGATCCAGGGAGCGCTTCGACTCGGTCTCGGTGGGCTCGAACATCATCGCCTCGGGGACGGTGATCGGGAAGTAGACCGTGGGCGGGTGGACCCCGTAGTCGATCATCCGCTTGGCGATGTCGAGCGCCCGCAGCTCGCCCTGGCCCGACCTCTTCGCCGTCGCCACGAACTCGTGGAAGCTGTCGGTCTCCACGAACACGGGCAGCCTCTCGGCGAGCAGGTGGCGCAGGTAGCGGGCATTGAGGACGGCGTCCCGGGCCACCTGCCCGATCTCGTCGCCATAGGCGCGGATGTAGGCGTACGCCCGCACCAGCATCCCGAAGTTCCCGTAGAACGAGCGGACGCGGCCTATGCTCTCGGGCCGCTCGTGATCCAAGGTGAAGCGGCCGGCCTCCCGAGTGACCCGGGGGACGGGCAGGAACCGTTCCAGATCGGCGCTGACCCCCACCGGCCCCGCCCCGGGGCCGCCGCCGCCATGGGGAGTGGAGAAGGTCTTGTGCAGGTTGAGGTGCACGACGTCGAAGCCCATGTCCCCCGGTCGCGCCACCCCGACCAGGGCGTTGAGGTTGGCGCCGTCGTAGTACACCAGCGCCCCTTCCCGATGGGCGAGGCGGGCCATCTCCTCGATGTTGCGCTCGAAGATCCCCAGGGTGTTGGGGTTGGTGAGCATGACCGCCGCCACCTCCGGCCCCAGCTTGGACTCCAGATCTTCGAGGTCCACGGTCCCGTCGGGGGCGCTCCTCACGGTCACCACCGAGTAGCCGCACTGCACCGCGCTCGCCGGGTTGGTCCCGTGGGCGGTGTCCGGGATGATCACGGTCCGGCGTTGGCGATCCTCCCGACTCAGGTGGTAGGCCTGAATCATCCGCAGGCCGGTCCACTCCCCATGCGCCCCCGCCGCGGGTTGCAGCGAGACCGCGTGCATGCCCGTGATCTGGCACAGGTAGCGCTCCAGTGTCCACATCAGCTCCAGCGCCCCCTGGATGGACGCCTCCGGCTGCCAGGGGTGGATGTCGCTGAGGCCGTCCAGCGAGGCCACCTGCTCGTTGAGGGCCGGGTTGTACTTCATCGTGCAGGACCCGAGCGGGTACGCCCCCTGCTGGAGGTTGTGGTTGCGGCGGGCCAGTCTGCCAAAGTGGCGGGCCAGCTCGGGCTCACTGACGGCCGGGATCCGCGCCCGGCGACGGCGCGCCAGGGCAGCGGGGAGGCTGGCGTCGAGCCCAGGGGCCACCACCCCCGCATCGGGCAGCCGCGGTGCCGAGCCCATCTGCTCGGCGATCTCGAAAATGAGGGGCTCACCATCCGTCCAGGTTGGCTCGGGCTGGCTCACGACCTGCTCCCCGCTGGGGTGGGGGCCTCGACCAGCTCCCGCACCGCCTGTTCGTACCGATCGATTCCGGCCGGCGAGCTGGTCTCGGTCGCGCAGACCAACAGCTGGTGCGACCAGTCGGGGTCGAACCGTCCCAGCGGAAGTCCGGCCAGGATACCCCGCTCCGCCAGCTGCGCCGCCAGGACCGCGGCGTCGCCGGGGCAGCTCAGGACGAACTCCCAGAGAAACTGCGACTTCGGGTGTTGCAGGGCGAAGCCCGGGATCCCGCTCAGCCGCGCCGCCAGCTCATGGGCGCGGCGGTAGGAGATGTCCGCCACCTCGCGCATGCCGACCTCTCCCATCTTGCCCATGTAGGCGGTCGCCGCCAGCGCCATCAGCGCATGGTTGGTGCAGATGTTGGAGGTCGCGCGCTCGCGCCGGATGTGCTGCTCCCGGGTCTGCAGGGTCAGACAGTAGGCCCTCTGGCCATCGCTGTCCTTGGTCATCCCCACCAGCCGTCCGGGGATCCGCCGCACCAGCTCCTGACGGCAGGCCAAGAGCCCCACCGTGGGGCCACCCAGCTGAGGGGGGATCCCCAACTGCTGGCCGTCCCCGGCGGCGATGTCGGCCCCCAGCGCCCCCGGGGGTTCGAGGACATTGGCCGCCAGGGGGTCGGCGACGATCAGGGCGAGCGCCCCGCGGGCGTGGGCCAGCTCGACCAGGTCACCGGTGGGCTCGACCAGCCCGAAGAAGTTGGGTTGGGGGGCGATCAACACGGCCGGGGCGGGGTCCGCCGCGAGCAGGCGCTCCGCCGCCTCGACGTCGGTCATCCCCTCCCGGGCAGGGATGAGGTCAAGCTCGGCGCCCCGCCCGGACGCATAGGTCTCGAGCACCGCCAGAATCTCGGGGTGCAGCAAAGCCGAGGCCAGGATGCGCTCGCGGCCGGTGTGCGCCACCGCCAGCAGCGCCCCCTCTGCGGTCGCCGTCGCTCCGTCGTACATGGAGGCGTTGGCCACGTCGAGGTCGTACAGCTCGGCCACCATCGATTGGAACTCGAAGATGGTCTGCAGATATCCCTGGCTGGCCTCGGCCTGATACGGGGTGTAGGCGGTGTAGAACTCGGGCCGGCTGATGGTGGCGCGCACGATCGCGGGCAGAAAGCGCGAGTAGATCCCCGCTCCCAGGAAGCAGTCCCACTGGCCGAGCGGACGGTTGGCGTTGGCCAGACGTCTCATCTCCTGGCCCAGCTCGAACTCGCTGAGCGGGGCCGGGAGCTCGATCCTGGGGTCCAGGAGATGGCCGGGAATCTCCCGGAAGAGCTCCGCCTGCTGCTGCAGCCCCAGGGCGCCCAGCATCTCCTGGCGATCGCGATCCGAATTGGGCAGGTAGGCCATCGCTCTTGGTCCTTTGTGGTGCGGGGCGAAAGACGGGAGAATTCGCCTCAAGTTTAGTCAAAGTCCGATCTGCGCCCACCCCCGCTGAGTCGCCGCCGAAATCACAACGCAACGCGGGGCCTCTGGCCTCTCACTGCAACCGTTCCCGGCTCGACCGCGGTCGGCGGGCTGGTCCCCGGCTCCTGGCCTCCTCAGTGCTGCTCGGCGTTGGCGTAGGCGAGATAGTCGGCCTCCGCCATCAGCTCGGCGGGGAGCTCGCCCTCGAGGCGGACCTTGACCAGCCAGCCCTGGCCGTAAGGGTCCTGATTGACCAGCTCCGGATTGGAGACGGCCTTGTCGTTGGTCTCGACCACCTCGCCGGCGACCGGGCTATAGAGGTCACTCGCGGCCTTGACCGACTCCACCGCGCCCAGCCTGGCGCCAGCTGTCAAGCGGGTGCCCGCCCCGGGCAGGTCCAGGTAGATGACGTCGCCCAGCTGCCCCTGGGCCGTGTCGCTGATCCCGATCAGCGCCTCCCCGCCGCCGGTGGGCAGCACCCACTCATGGGTCCTGGTGAACCTGTAGTCGCTGCGCTCGGGCACCTGTGCTCCTCCTCTCCGACTTGGTCCTACTGGTCCGCTCGACGGTAGAACGGTAGCGCCACCACGGTGGCCGCCGCCAACTGCTCCGGGTCCTCCCGGACGCGCACCTTGAGCTCGGTGCCGGGGGCCGCCAGCTCAGGGGGCACGTACCCCATCGCGATCCCGGTACCGACGGTGAAGCCGAAGGTGCCGCTGGTGACCACCCCGACCTCGGTCGACTCATGCCGGATCGGCTGGTGGGGCCTGGCCAGCTGGCGCGGGCCGAGCCGCAGCCCGACCAGGATGCGGGAGGGCCGCTCCGCCGCCCGGCGCAGCGCGCCCGAACCCAGGAACTCCCCCTTGCCGAGCTTGACCACCCATCCCAGGCCGGCGGAGAACGGGTCGGTGCTCTCGTCGATGTCCTGGCCGTAGAGGCGCAGCCCCGCCTCCAGGCGGAGGGTGTCGCGAGCGCCCAGCCCGGCCGGCAGCAGGCCGAACCCCTGGCCCCGGTCGTAGAGGGCATCCCACACCCGGGCCGCTTGCTCAGCCGGCCCATAGAGCTCGAAGCCATCCTCCCCGGTGTAGCCGGTCCGGGAGAGGCGCACCGGCACCCCCGCCACCGTGCCGGGGCGGTGGTGGTAGTAACGGATGTCCTCCGGGGAGCCCTCCGCCACCAGCGGCGCCAGGATCTCGACCGCCCTCGGCCCCTGCACTGCCAGCAGGAACGTCTCCCGCGAGCGGTCGGTGAGGACCACCCCTGTTGAGGGCAGGTGCGCCTGCATCCAGTCGAGGTCAGGGTCGTGCCGGGCGGCGTTGATCACGCACATGTAGCCCGACTCATCCCGATAGACCAAAAGGTCGTCGACGATGCCCCCGTCCTCCCGGCACATGACGCTGTAGAGGGCCCGCCCCGGGGCCAGCTTGGAGACATCGTTGGTGACCAGCCGCTGCAGGTAGTCGAGGGTGCCCGGACCCTCCAGGGTCACCTCGCCCATGTGGGACACATCGAACAGCCCCGCCCGCTGGCGCACCGCCTCGTGCTCCTGCCGGATGCTGGTGTACTGCATCGGCATCTGGTAGCCGGCGAAGGAGGTCATCCGGGCCCCCAGCCTCCGGTGAGTGTCGCCCAGGGGAACTTCCAAGTCGCTCACTCCTCCTCCTCCATCTCCTCGAGCGTCTCCAACAGCTCGCGGTCGTGCTGCGCCGCCGCCTCCGCCACCGCCATCCGCAGCTGCCTCACCCGCTCCTCAGGCCATCCCAGCCGACGCGCCAGCTGGCCGTCGGTCGGCGGCTCGCCGCTCTCCTGACGCATCTCCACCTCGAGGGCGAAGATGCGCTCCCCGTCACGCGCCCACTGTTGGTCCTGCTCCCTGACCCGGGTCTCCTCCTCAAGGGCCATGGTGATGGCGCCGACCGCCACCTGCCGCACCTGGCGCTGGAACTCCTGGGGCGAGAGGGGTGCTTGCCGGGACAGGCCGTGGACCAGCCGCAGGAGCGCGGTCGTCCCCTCCTGAAAGAGGTCGGCGGTGGAGGTTCCCGGCCGACTCGCCGCAGTCGCCTCCTCCAGCACCACCCAGAGGTGATGCTGGACCAGCTGCCGGCGCGGGTCCTCGTCCAGGCTCTCGTATCCCACCTGTCCAAGCAGCCGGCCGATGGCGGCCGGGTCCAGAGGTGGGTAGCTCCGGACCATCTCGCGAATCGCCGCCACCTCCTCATCGGGCGGCTCGGGGGTGATCACTGGGCGAGTATAGGCGCGCGTTCCGCGGGGTTCGGCCGGCTCTTCGACGTTTCCCCGGCCCGTAGACTCGGGGCATGCCACCGCGAGCCCTGCGCGTGCCCCCCAACCAGGACCTGGTCGTGTTCGGGGCGACCGGCGACCTGGCCCGGCGCAAGCTGCTTCCGGCCCTCTACGAGCTGAGCGCACAGGGGCTGCTGCCACGCCGCGGCGATGTGGTCGGCACCGCGACCAGGGAGCTGGACGATGAGGGGTTCAGGCTCCTGGCCCGCGAAGCGGTGGTGCAATTCGGGCGCACCCCCCTTGACGAGCAGGCCTTCGCGGCCTTCGCCAAGCGGCTGCGCTACGTCCCCGCCCTCACCAACCCCGGCCCCGAGCTCGCCAAGGTGCTTCATCTGCCCCGCCGGATCGTGTACCTGGCGGTTCCGCCATCCTCCTTCGCCCCCATCCTGCAGGAGCTCAAGGACTCGGGCCTGTCGCGCGGCTCCTCGATCATCATCGAGAAGCCGTTCGGACATGACCTGCGCTCGGCCCGCCAGCTGAACCAGGCGCTGCACCGCAGCGTGCCCGAGGAGAGGATCTACCGGATCGACCACTACCTCGGGAAGGAGACGGTCCAGAATCTGCTGGTCTTCCGCTTCGGAAACACCCTGGTGGAGCGGATTTGGAACCGGGATGTGGTCTCGCACGTGCAGCTCACGGTCGCCGAGGACATTGGAGTTGAGAATCGGGGACATCTCTACGAGGAGACCGGGGCGCTGCGCGATATCATGCAGAACCACCTGTTTCAGCTGCTGGCCCTGACCTGCATGTCACCTCCCAGTTCTTTCGATCCCGAAGCCCTTCGGGACGAGAAGGTCAAGGTGCTGCAGTCGATCCGTCCGGTCTCCCCTGCGGAGGTGGTGCGCGGCCAGTACACCAGGGGCTCGGTCAACGGCAGGATGATGCCGGGCTACCGGGAGCTGGAGGGGGTCTCGCCGGACTCCACGACCGAGACCTACATCGCTCTGCGGCTGGCGGTGGACTCCTGGGCCTGGGCGGGTGTCCCCTTCTATCTGCGCTGCGGCAAGGCGCTGGTCACCCGCCGAACGGAGATCATGCTGTTCTGCCGGGACGTGCCGCTGCACCTGTTCGAGGGGACCGGGATCGAGGCGCTGCAGCCCAACCGCGTCACCATCCGGATCCAGCCGGACGAGGGGATCTCGTTCTCGTTCGTGGCCAAGGAGCCGGGGCCGGTGGTGGTGGAGCAGGGGGTGCGGATGGACTTCTCCTACGGCCAGTCCTTCGGCACCGAGCCCGCGGAGGCGTACGAGCGCCTGCTGCACGACGCCCTGCTCGGCGACCACACCCTGTTCATCCGCCAGGATGAGACCGAGTCGGCCTGGAAGGCGCTGCAGCCGGTGCTGGACGACATGCCGCCGATCAAGCTGTACCCCGCGGGCAGCGAGGGGCCGCCCGAGGCCCAGAACCTGATGCTCTCAGGCGCCTGGCACTCGCTGGGCCACCACGCCCAGGACTAGGCGACCGGCGTCCGGGCCAGGCTCTCGTCGGGGACCAGCTGGTCCGCCTCGATCCAGCCCTCTTCGGTGTCATCACCCTCTCCGGCCCGCACCCTG
Source organism: bacterium (assembly GCA_021791345.1). The sequence continues at coordinate 5,544 of JAJYWT010000081.1, read as the reverse complement.
ACCCACCGACCCCGCTGCTCCAACGCCACCAGCTTGGAGGCGGGCCGCACCGCCCGCCCGCGGGGCGCCGCGTGATCCGGCTGCTGGAAGAGCGGGTAGCCGGTCCCCGCCCAGCTCTGCACGATGGTGCAGAAGCCGGGTGGGATCTCCCGGTAGCGATAGACGGTGTGGTGGTCGCGCTCGCCCAAGCTCAGGATGCGCAGCAGATTGGTGGCCCGCATGGTGGCGCTGCGCTCACCCGCAGCGGTGATGATCACCCTGGTTCCGGCGGGGATCTGCTCGCACTCGATGCGGATGCGGTTCTTGGGGTAGCGGACCTTGCTCCACTGGCCGAAGAAGCCGTTGGCCAGGTCCTGCACCACCTCCGCGGTGTGGTCATCCACCACGCGGAAGCTGAAGGGAGGCAGGGCGGTCACCTGCTCGGCGATGGCGAAGACCTCACGGGGCGGAGAGAAGACCACCGCCTCCCAGCGGTCCTTGCGCTTGGGGCCAAGGTAGAGCATGTTGCGATTGTAGTCGGGAGCGACGAGCGCTCAGGTGAGCAGCGGGCGCTGTCGCAGAGCCAGGGATTCCAGCGCCTGGAGCGCCGGGTCCAGGGGACCCCAGAGCGGGAACCGCATCAGCCCAGTGTGGGACGCCTGCCGCCCCCCCCAGCGAGTCTTGAAGGTCGCGTAGCCGTGGGCGGGGTTGCTGGGATCGAACCGCCTCGGGACCCCCCACATGTCATAGGTGGTGCAGCCATGCTCAAGCCCCCACCGGATGATCCGCCAGTGCAGGGCGTAGCTGGCCCTGACTTCCGGACGGTCGGTCGAGGTCCCGCCGTAGAGGTAGATCAGCCGGGGGCCGAACGCGATCGCGACCGCGGCCGCCAGCGGCTGCTGCTGGCAGCTGGCCACGAACACCCGGGCCCCCAGCGCCCGGCAGGCTCTTTCGTAGTAACCGACCGGTCGGGTGGTGAAGCCCTGGCGCTGCACGGTTGCCAGATGGAGCCGGTAGAAGCGCTCCACCGCCGCGGCGTCATCGCCGCTCTGCACCTCAACCTGCGCCCGCTCGGCGATCCGGACGTTCCTTCTGGTGGAGGGCGGGAGCCGCTTGAACACCTCCTCAGGGCCGCCGTGCAGCTCCACCAGCCAGGTGTTGCGGTGCTGGATGTCGTAGCGCTCTGGCCGCAGCCGGAGCGACCGCCGCAGGGCCGCCCACTGCGATCCATCGACGGGCCACTCCGGATCGAGGTGCAGCGAGGTCACCCGCCGGGAGCGCAGCTCGCGGGCGGCGCGCTCGAGCAGGGCCCGTGCGGCCCCGCCGTCCGCGGGCCGCGCCAGCGCCGGCCCCCGCGGCGCGTACGCCCACCCCACCGCCCCGCCGGCCAGAGGCCGGGTCAACACCTGCAGCGCCCCCACGGGATCCTGGGCGTCGCGGTCGAGCGCGATGATCCGCAGCGGCTCCCAACCATAGGATCGACGGAGCTCTCCCCACCCCCAGGACTGCAGCAGCACCCCGCCGCAGCGCCGCCCCACCAAGTCGTCCCAGTCGGGGCGCAGCTGCGATCCCACCACCTCGGTTTCGAGGCGAAGGGCGGGCACGGGAACAGGCGACGCCGGCATCGGGCGATTATCGGATGCGGGGGTCAGGGGCCCGCCGAATTTGGGCGTACACTGAGGGTTGCCATGCGCCGTTGGGCGATCGTAGGTGCCGGATTGGGAGCCGCCGCCGGCTCCCTGGGGTTCTGTGCCCCGGTGCTGGCCCGCAGCCTGGGGGGAGCCGACAGCGCAGTCGGCGCCGCGGTGCTCCCGGTGCCTCTGCAGTTCCTGGCCAACCCGACGGTCGCCTTCGGGCTGCTGCTGCTCGCTCTGGTCGGGATCGGCCTGGAGCTGATCCACCCGGGGGCGATCGTGCCCGGGGTGGTGGGGCTGATCGCGGGGGTGCTCGCGGTCACCGGCCTGCTGGGGATCCCCCTCGATCTGCTGGGGCTCTTGCTGGTGGCGGCCGCGACCGCCCTGTTCGTGGTCGACCTGGTGGCGCCGACCCACGGGGTTCTGACCGTGGCGGGAATCGCGGCCGCGATCGCCGGAGGCGTACTGATGTTCGCAAAAGAGCCGGTGAACCCGATCGCGCTCTTCGGGCTGCCGGTCGGCCTGGGTGGCATCTGGCTGGTGCTGAGCCGTCGCGCCCTGGCGGTGCGGCGGCGTCCGTACCCGCGCCAGCCCCAGGAGCTCCTGGGAGAGGTGGGGGTGGTGAGGGAGACCCAGGAGGGGAGTTGCCTGGTGATGGTGGAGGGCGAGCTGTGGCGGGCCATCTCCCGCAACGGGATGCAGCTCCCCGTGGGGGCGGAGGTCGAGGTGCTGGCGCAGGACGGACTGACGCTGATCGTGGACGTGATCGGTCTCCCGAGCGTGACGGAGACCAACCGGGACCCGGGGGGGCGGCGCCCCGCGACCGCCGGGCCGAGTGGAGGACTTAGGTCATGAGTGGCGCTGTGGTGGGGATCCTGGTGGTGGTGATCGTGGTCGCATTCCTGGCCCTGATCGCCTTTGCGACCGGCTTTCGGGTGATCAACGAGTACGAGCGCGGGGTGGTGCTCCGGCTGGGCCGCCTGATTGACGTCAAGGGGCCCGGCCCACGCCTCATCATCCCGTTCGGCTTCGACCGCATGGTCAAGGTGGACATGCGCACGATGGTGCACGAGGTCCCGCCCCAGGACGTGATCACCAGCGACAACGTGACGGTCCGCGTCACCGCGGTGGTCTTCTTCCGGGTGGTTGACGCCCGCGACTCGTACGTCAAGGTGCGTGACTACATGGGCACGATCTCCAAGACCGCCCAGACCACTCTGCGCTCGACTCTGGGCCAGGCGACCCTCGACGAGCTGCTCAGCCGGCGCGACAAGATCAACGCCGAACTGCAGACGATCATCGACGAGCAGACCGAGCCCTGGGGAGTGAAGGTGACCGCGGTGGAGGTCAAGGACGTGGACCTGCCGCAGTCGATGCAGCGGGCGATGGCGCTGCAGGCGGAGGCGGAGAGGGAGAAGCGGGCCAAGATCATCCGTGCGGAGGGCGAGCTCCAGGCCTCCCAGACCCTGGCCGACGCCGCCAAGGTGATCGGGACCCAGCCGGCCACCCTACAGCTGCGCTACCTCCAGACCCTGTCCGAGATCGGGTCGGATCAGAACTCCGTGGTGGTGTTCCCGATGCCGCTGGACATGTTCGAGCCGCTGCTCAAGATCAAGCAGGCCCAGGCCGCAGGCAACGGCCACCGGTCGGCCGCTTCCGGGCCGAGCCCGGCGGAGTCGACCGTGGTCGCCAGGGCAAGCCGGGCGGAGCCGGGGGCCTGAGCGAGACAGAGCCCTCACAAGAGGCGGCCCCTCACCCGGGGGGCCGCTTCCTGCTGCTGGGCTCGGGCGAGTTCGAACCCTGGGTCGGCCCGGTCGAGAGGTCGGCGCTGCGCGAGGCCAGCGGCGACGGCGGGGTCGCGGTGCTGGCTACCGCCAGCGCGCCCGAGGGAGAGGTCGTGTTCCAGCGCTGGAATGAGATGGCCCGAGCCCATTACCGAAGCCTGGGGGTGCGGGGCGAGCCGCTGGAGGTGAGAACCCGGGCGGATGCGCTCTCGCGCGGGCCCGCCGCCGCGGTCCGGGAGGTCAGCATGGTCTTCTTCTCGGGCGGAAACCCCAGATACCTCCACGAGGTCCTGCTGGGAACCCCCCTGCTGAAAGCGATCCACGAACTGCTGGCCCGGGGCGGCGTCTACGCAGGATGCAGCGCCGGGGCCATGATCGCCGGAGATCCGCTGCCGGAGGTCAACGGGCTGACGGCGCGGGCCTTCGGGCAGGGGCTTGGACTGGTCCCCCGTCACCTGTTCGGCGTTCATTGGGACGCGCCGATGATGCGTCCCTGGCGAAGCGTGATGGGAAGCGGGGTGCCTGCCGACAAGCACCTCCTGGGAATCTCCGAGCGAACTGCGGTGTTCGGTGGTGGCGATGGCTGGACGGTGTACGGCAAAGGCTCGGTGGAGCATCGCTTCGCGGGCGGCCGGGAGTGGCTGCGGCCGGGCCAGACCTTGGCTTTCTGACGACCACCCGCCGCCTGCGATGTTTCACGTGAAACCGCGCAGGGAACCTATACTGGCCGCATGTCCCGGCCCCGCGTCATCACCATCTGCAACCAGAAGGGCGGGGTGGGGAAGACGACCACCGCCATCAACCTGGGAGCGGCCCTCTGCGAGCGGGACCTGCGGGTGCTTCTGGTGGATTGCGATCCCCAGGCGAACGCCACCTCAGGGCTGGGCGTCGACTCGAAGGAGCTGGAGGCTTCGATCTACGACGTCGTGGTCCTCGGCAGGCCCCTCCTGGAGGTGGCCGTTCCGATTGAACACGTCCCCGGCCTGACCCTGGTGCCCTCCACGGTCGGGCTGGCCGGCGCCGAGCTCGAGCTGGCGGAACTCCCGCTCCGGGAGTCGCGCCTGCGGCTGGCGCTGGACGGGCTCACGGACTTCGACTACGTCCTGCTCGACACTCCTCCCTCACTCGGCCTGCTGACGGTGAACTGCCTGGTCGCGGCCGACGCGCTCCTCATCCCGCTCCAGTGCGAGTACTACGCCCTGGAGGGGCTCACCCTGCTCACCCACACTCAATCGCTGGTCCGCCAGTCGCTCAACCCCGCGCTGCGGCTGGAGGGGATCGTGCTGACCCTCTTCGATCAGCGGACAATCCTGAGCTCCCAGGTGGTGGCCGAGGTGCGCCGCCAGTTCGGAGACCAGGCCTTCACCACGGTCATCCCCCGTTCGGTGCGGATGAGCGAGGCTCCGAGCCACGGGATCCCGATAACGCAATACGACCCCGCCGGCCGGGGGGCCGCGGCGTACCGCGCTCTGGCCGAAGAGCTGATCGAACGCGACGCGCGGGTCGCCGCGTGAGCAAGCGGCGCGGGCTCGGTCGGGGGCTGGACCAGCTCATCCCCACGGGGGCGGAGTCGCTGCGTTCCGTGATGGCCGGATCCGGGGTGCATGAGGTGGCCGTCTCGCTCATCGATCCCAATCCCTTGCAGCCCCGCAGCCAGTTCGACCCCGAGGACCTGCGCACGCTAGCCGACTCCATCAACGAGTACGGGGTGCTGCAACCGCTGGTGGTCGAACCGACGGGCGATCGTTACCGCCTGGTGGCCGGCGAGCGCCGCCTGCGCGCCTCCCAGCTGGCCGGGCTGAGCCGGGTCCCGGTGGTGGTGCGTCCCGCCGGCCCCGACCGCGCCCGTCTGGAGATGGCCCTGGTGGAGAACCTCCAGCGGAGCGACCTCTCCCCGCTCGATGAGGCGCGCGCCTTCACCCGGCTGTGTGACGAGTTCGGGCTGACCCAGGAGGCCGTGGCGAACCAGGTGGGCAGGAGCCGGTCCGCCGTCACCAACACGATGCGACTGCTGCAGGCCACCCCCGCGGTGCAGCGGGCACTCGAGGAGGAGCGGATCTCGGCCGCCCACGCCCGCGCGCTGCTCGGCGTGGCCGACCCGCAGCTCCAGACCAAGACCCTGGCCCATGTGATCGCCCGGAGGCTCT
>JAJYWT010000214.1 GCA_021791345.1 bacterium | reverse complement strand
GGCGTGGCAGGTGCGGCACCTGGACTTCGACCTGACCGCCGCGGCGCTGCTCAGCGGGGGCCGAGTCTTTGGACTCGGCTATCAGTTCGCCGGTGCCGGGCTCCGAGATCTGTCGATCACGGGCTCGTTGAATCCGGCGGCGAAGTGGGTGGCTAACCCGGTCTCTGGCACCTTCCCCGCAACCTACGACGCCATCAGGTGCTCGCCCTCTGGCTCCCTGTGCGCCGCCTACCCAGGCGCGCTCACTGTCTGGGCGCAGCTGTGCCCCCAGATGGGAATGGGACAGCCCCCGCCACCAACCTCCCCCACCCCCTTGCCCCTGTTCGTGTACCGCTCCGGCGAGGGGTGGTCAGAGGTAGCCAACCTGCCAGCCGGCGGGGTGTTCCCTACAGCCATGGTCACCCAAGCGGGAGACCTGCTGGTGGGCGGCTCCCTGGGTCGTACCGGGCTGATCGAACTCAGCTCGGATGGGGGTCGGAGCTTCCGGGTGGTGGCCTCGTCCCCTGAGCCCTTGGCCGCCATCGCTGGCGCGGGCGCACGGGGAGTCGCGGTCGGAGGCGCTCCAGGGTGCACCACAGGCGCCGGACCCGGCACCTCGCCCCAGGAGGTACTGGAGACCTTCGACGGTGGGACGAGTTGGAAGGCGGAACACATCACCGGCCACGGCGGCCTTCCACTCACGGCGGTGGGTATCTCCAACTCAGGCCAGACCACCGTCGGAGCTGGGCTGGACCCGGTCTGTGCGCCGCTATCGATTACGGCCTGCTCCCCATCACTCTTGACTCTGCTCCCATCCGGCGAACTCACAGATTCCAGCCATCTGGCGCTCCACCCCTGCGCCTTCGCGACCGGTCCTGGCAGCAACCTGCTGGCCGTGTCGTCACAGGGGCTGCTGGTCTCCTCGTCAGATGGCGGGGACAACTGGCAGCTGCAGGGCCAGGTGACCGCTCCCCAGCTGAGCGCGGTGCAATTCTTCGAAGGCCACTCCGGCACCGGCGTGGCTCAACTGCAGGTGGGCGGCACCGATGTGAGCCTGCAGACTACCGAAGGCGGCAGGGCCTGGGGGGCCGGGCCGACCTTGCCGGCCACGGCCACCTCCGCCATCTCCTGGGGATCACTGCAGGTCGGGTACGCCGCCACCAGCTCAGGCACTTTGCTCAAGACGACCGACCGGGGCCGGACCTGGCGGCGGCTCATCTGGCCGGGACAGGGACTGCAGGTCGACGCTCTCCAGTTCCAGAGCGCGGCCCGCGGCTGGGCGGAGGTGGACCTCGGCTCGGGCACCGACACCGTGGAGGTGCTTCAGACAGGCGACGGCGGCCGCCGGTGGACCCCGCTACAGCTTGCTGATCTCGCGCCGCCCTCCAGTCCCGCCGACTTCGCGGTCAGCGCGATTGGGGGACAGACCGTGGTTGTGACCCTCTACGGGTGGGGGTGGAGGAGCTGGACCGGCAACGCCGTCCCCCGATCCGTGGCCGTCAGGGGCCCCCTCCTTCCCCAGGCGGTGACCGTGAGCCCCAGTGGATCGATCTGGGCGCTGGGGATCAAGGGCTGGTGGTACAGCCCTGCGCCCACCATGTGGGTCGGGGGACAGGGCCAGGCGGCCCCAGCGTCGCTCAAGCTGCCCGCGAGCACGGCCCCGTCGTCAATCGGCTTCACCAGCGCGGACGACGGTTGGCTGCTGAGCTCAGGAACTGTGTTCCGAACCCTGGACGGAGGGGCCAGGTGGTCCGAGGTTCCCCTTCGCTTCTCCACCGTGGACGGCATTTCACTCCCCTGATCGTGCCTTCGGCGGCCAGGGCCAGGGGCCTTGGTATTTCCGGGCATGCCGTAGTCGCGGGGGATCGCACGCCATGGCGGGATTGGCCGGCCCCTCGTAGGCGCGGTGGTGGGCTCCAACTTCATCGATCCCGGCGAAGCTCTTCTCGGCGGTCCGCATCGCCTCGACGGCCTCCGGCCCGTGGAAATCTGAACCATGAGACGTCCCCAGCCGGGGAGGATTGGGCCAAGCCACCCGCTCAGCAGCGGGGTGGCCGGACCGCGGCGTCAGCGGCCAACTTCGCGAACCCGCATCTCCACCATCGCGCCTCCGAACCCCAGGACCACGACCGCGACCATCACCCAAAGTCCGCCCCAGTCCACGCCGGTGGTCAGCGGCGTGCCGTACAGATGGAAGAGGGAGAGGTCCAGGGCCCAGGTGGGCCACCGCAGGAGGGGCGCCAGCAAGGGCAGGTAGAAGCCGGCCACGGCGACCACTCCGAGCACGGGGACCGCGACCCGTGGGTACCGCGCGATTACCAGGGCGCCGATGGCCCCGAAGGTGAGCGCCAGAAGGGCCAGGAGTGCGGTCGCCAGAAGCAGCCGACCGAGGTCGAGGTGGACCCCCTGGCTCGGGGCCACGGCGGCGGTCACGAGGGAACCCAGTGTCGCCAGCAGTAACGCCCCCAGCATGAGGGTGACGCACCGTTCGGCAACCACCGCCCAGCGCGGAAGGGGCTGGGCGATCTCCATCTCCAGCCTGCCCTCAGCGTCGTCCGCCGCCCAATGGGCGGTCTGGTTGATGGCAT
>JAJYWT010000029.1 GCA_021791345.1 bacterium | reverse complement strand
CACAGGTAGTGGCGGCGAACAGCTTAAGAGGGAGCTCGTCACTCACCTTGAGCGCGTTGCGCTCGCTGGCGAGGGCATGGGTCGCGAAGGCCGACTGGCCGAAGAAGGAAGCCCGTATGGCCTCGCGGCCAATTCGCGCGCGCGTCGAGCCATCGGGTCGGACAGCTCCGAAGGTGCGCCGGGGGCCCTCCTCGCAGTAGGCGGTCCGGCCAGCTCGACAGCGGGAGCAGCGACCGCAGTAGTCGGACACCAGGAGCACCCGGTCCCCGGGTGCCAGATCGCGCACCGAGGAGCCCACCTCGACGACCGTGCCGGCCCCCTCGTGGCCGAGAACGATGGGGAAGACGACCGACCCATACCCGTCGCGGGCCTTGACGTCCGTGTGGCAGACGCCGCAGGCGGCGACCCTGACCAGCACCTCGTCATCTCGAGGGTCATCGAGCTCGATCTCCTCCAGGGAGAGCGGTGCGCCGCGCTCTCGGGCCACCGCGGCCACAGCTTTGACCAACTCCCGCTCCTTCTATCCACCGACCTCGACTAGATCCCAGCCACCCAGGGGGAGCCGCGCTGTCATCTCGATTCGAGTGAGACTACCGGAGGCGGGGGGTCAGCTGGACTCGCCGCAGGATCTCGGCCCTCTGCCGGCCGCTGCTGTGCAGCTCCCGGTCCCAACTCTGGTGGACCGGAGCCGGGACCGGATGCCGGCTGGCGGGCAGGCACTGAGGGCCTGGGGCCCCGCCTCATCCCCCACACGGTCCCGAGCGGCTCGCCCATGGCAGCCGGACTCAGCCGGATTACCGGGAGTTCCTTGGCACGTACCACGCCCGCTCCAACCTTGACAGTCAGGTGGGCCCGCCACAATACTTCGGCAGGTGAAGGATCTGGGAGCCGGACACCGCACCGGTGGGAGTGCCCGCCCCGAGCTGGTCGAGCGGATGCTCAGCCTGCAGCCGCGTGTCCAACGGGCTCTGGACCCCAACCTGCCGCCGGAGCTGCGAGAGCGACTGGGCAGCGTCACCTATCACCAGCTGGAGGCACTGGCCTGCCTCCCCGAGGGGGGCACCACCATGCGCCGGTTCGCCGAGGCCGTGGGGGTCACCGGTGCTGCGGCCACAGCGCTCGCCAACCGCATGGTCAAGCACGGGCTGGCGGTGCGTCGGCACGACTCGGAGGACCGGCGCCAAGTGTGGCTGGCGCCCACCAAGACCGCCCTGGACATGGTTCGCACACTTCGGGAATGGCAGCGCCGATCCATGGCTGAGACACTCACGCGGTTGAGTCCGGATCAGGTTGAGACATTCCTCGAGGTCCTGAAGGTGCTTGAGGCAGAGGATGCAGCAAAGTGAGCCAGGCCGACGCCGGTGAAGGGACGCAGGTAGCCACATCCGCCCCCGACATCGTGGAGCGCTGGATGCGGGCCCAGCTCATCCTGGAGCGGCAGTACTTCCGCGCCTTGGGGCGCGCCGCCAACCGGCGCGAGCATCTGCTCAATCTGCTGGAGATGGACATCATCACCCAGCTGCCCGACGAGGGGGCGCCGGCGAGCGCCATCGCCGCGGAGCACCGGGCCTCCGCCACCGAGGTGCGCCTGGCGGTCAACCGCCTGGCGCGCCGGGGGCTGCTGCGGCGCGAGCGCAGGGGGCGGGCCAGCGTGCTTGTGCGCACCTCCACCGCCGATGAACTGATCGAGCTGATTCGCGGTGCACAGGTCGACCTCATGAGCAGCGTGCTGGGCCGCCTCGACCGAGACCTCCAGGAGCACCTCCTGAACCTAATGGAAAGCGGCGCCCTCGGACCTCGCCGACCAAAGGTGGAGGGTGGCCCAGCTTCCTGAGGGTGCTGCCACGACCGGCGCTCGCTCCCTGCACCACCGGCGCGCCGAGTCGCGGCGGACCCAACCAACACCAGGAGTGGGGGCTGTGGCGGGAGTCAGGTAAAGGAGGAGCGGGCGCATGAGGACGAGGTCCGCAGCCGCCCGTCGTGCGGACCAGAATGGGGAGGGAGAATCCTCCAAGTCGTTCCAGTCGAGGCCCCGGGGCCTGGCCGGCCGGGCCGGGGATGGGACTCGAGGCGGTGCCTTTACTCAGCCCCTTACGGGTCTAACCGCGAGCTCACCCCCTCCCGGATCCAGCGCTGCCAGGCACCCCGGGCACCCCCGATCTCGCCCCCAGGTCGAGCCCAAGATCAGCTCGGACACCACTCCGGGGCGACGCCCCGGTGGGCAGCCCGCTTGGGCCGAGATGGCTCCGCTCTTTGAGCGCCCGACATGCCCCTCACCTCACGCCAGCGGCGGGTCGTCCAGAAGAGCGCTGGCAAGGATCGAGTGGACCCCCGCCGATGCGGAGGCTCAGTGGACTCGACGTCGGCGGCGGCCAGCATCTTGCGGACCCCACGGACTCCGCGATGGAGGAGTAGCTTGACCGCCTCCACGCTGCGCCCCATGCGAGTCGCGATCTCCTTCAAATCCCGGTCCTCGCCATAGCGCAACCATAGGGCCACCCGCTGGGAGTCGGGAAGGGCTCGCGAGCACTCCCAGATCAACTCCAGGTCGCGGCGCTGCAGGACGACGT
>JAJYWT010000031.1 GCA_021791345.1 bacterium | reverse complement strand
CCGAGGATAGAAGGAGCTGTGGAAGTGGGTCGAGTGAAAGGCGGGGGCCTCAATCGCGCGCTGCAGGTCCAGGGCATGGTGGAGATGGCGCAGGAAGAACACGAACGACCACTGGTCCTGCTGGTCTCCGCCCGGGGTACCGCAGGCCAGCCAGGGCTGGCCGTCACGCAGCACCAGAGTCGGGGTGAGCGTCGTGCGCGGACGCTTGCCGCCGACCAGAGAGCTCGCCAGCCCCTCCTCGAGCCAGAACATCTGCGACCTGGTCGAGAGCGGGAACCCGAGTCCGGGCACGACGGGGGAGCCATGGAGCCAGCCCCCGCTCGGGGTCGCCGACACCATGTTGCCCCAGCGGTCCACCACGTCCAGGTGACAGGTGTCCTTCCCCACCGGGTCAGGGGGCAGCCCGGCCGCGCCCTCGATCTCCTGGGTCAGCTCACGCAACCCGCGGCTGGGGAGGCGGGGCTCACGCCCCCCCGGCCTTCCGGGACGGATCTCCATCGAGGCCGTCTCCGCCACCAGCCGGCGGCGCTCGGCCGCGTAGTCGGGGCTGAGCAGCTCCGCGATCGGCACATCGACGTAGCGGGGGTCCCCGTAGTAGGCCTCGCGGTCGGCGAAGGCGAGCTTGCCGCACTCGGTGACCAGGTGGACGAAGTCGGCCGAGTCGGGCTCGAGCGATCCCAGGTCGTAGCCGGAGAGCAGCTGCAGCTGCTGCAGGAAGACCGGCCCCTGTCCCCAGGGCCCGGTCTTGTGGACCCTGACCCCGTGGTAGTCCAGGGACAGCGGGCTCTCGAAGGACGCCCGCCAGGATGCCAGGTCGGCCCCATCCAGGAAGCCGGCGTGGGGGGTGCCGGTCTCGTCCCAGAGCTCGGTATGGCTGGCAAACCGGTCCACCGCCTCCGCGACCGGTCCCTGGTAGAAGGCTTCGACGGCGGCCCCGATCTGGTGCTCCCGGCCCCCCGGCGCCGCTTCGGCGGCCCGGAGGATGTCCTCGTACACCGCCGCCAGCTGAGGGTTGCTGAACCTCGAACCCACGGCGGGCGCCCTTCCGTCCCTCAGGAAGACCTCTCCGGAGGTGGGCCAGAGGTCGTGGAATCGCTGCTCGCAGTTCGCGATCGACTGGTGCACCGCCGGCAGGATGGGGACCCCGTGGCGTGCGTAGTGGATGACCGGGCCCATCACCTCCTGGAGGCTGAGCGTGCCGTAACGCTGCAGCATCAGCATCCAGGCCGAGAAGGCGCCCGGGACATTGGCCGCCAGCAGTCCGGTGCCGGGAATGAGGGGAACCCCCTGGCGGCGGAAGCCCTCGATGCTGGCCGCCCGCGGGGCCGGGCCCTGCCCATCGACCACCACGACCTCCTGCTCGGCCCGGTCATAGAGGATGATCGGGACCTCACCACCGGGCCCGTTCAGATGGGGTTCCACGACCTGGAGGACGAGCCCGGTCGCGACCGCGGCGTCAAAGGCGTTGCCGCCCCGCTCCAGCATCGCCATCCCGCTCGCCGCCGCCAGCCAATCGGACGCCGCCACCATGCCGAAACTGCCGACCAGCTGAGGGCGGGTGGGTGAAATCATGAACGGGCAACCTCCAAGTCCAACTGTTCCTGAACGCGATGGCATCTCACGACGTGCCCACCACTGGATACCTGGGTCGGCGCCGGGGCCTCCTGCGTGCAGCGCTGATCGGCCAGGGGGCACCGCGGGTTGAGGCTGCATCCCGGTGGGGGCTCGATCGCGCTGGGCGGCTCGCCCGGCAGGATGACCCGCTTCCGGCTGCGCTGCTCGACCGGATCCGCCAGGGGAGCTGCCCCGAGCAGTGATCTGGTGTAGGGATGGCGGGCCGCGCCGAAGACCTCGTCGCGGGTGCCCACCTCCACTATCTCGCCCAGGTACATGACCGCCACCCGGTCGCACAGGAACTCCGCCACCGAAAGGTCGTGGGTGATGAACAGGCAGGAGAAGCCCATGGTCCGCTGCAGATCGACCAGGAGGTTGAGGATCCCGGCGCGCACCGACACGTCCAGCGCGGACACCGGCTCGTCGGCGATCAGCAGCCGCGGCTCCAGCACCAGCGCCCGCGCCAGCCCGACCCGCTGGCGCTGACCTCCGGAGAGCTCGTTGGGATACCGGTCGAGGACCTGCTGGGAGAGCCCGACCCGCTCCACCGTCCGTCGCACCACGGCTCGAATGTCGGAGCCGGAATGGGTGCCATGAGCGCGCAGCGGCTCGGCCACGATCTGGGTGACCGTCATCCTGGGATCGAGCGAGGAGTAGGGGTCCTGGAACACCATCTGGATGCGGCTGCGCAACGGCCGCAACTGCCCCGCCGGCATGGTGGTGATGTCGGTACCCATGAACCGGATGGAGCCCGCGGTGGGCCGCAGCAGCCGCACCACGCACTTGCCGACGGTGGTCTTGCCGGACCCGGTCTCCCCGACCAGCCCCAGGATCTCCCCCTCCCCGACCTCCAGGCTGACGTCCCGGACGGCCTGCACCCTGCGGCCCCCGGAGTTCCGGGGCGCCCGGAACTCCATGCGCAGGCGGTCCACCTCCAGCACCGGAGTGCTCACGCCGGGGACCCCGCCGTCACCGGCTCCGGGTGGAAGCAGGCCACCTGGTGCTCCGCCTCGCACGGCGCCAGGGTCGGGTAACGCGCCGAGCAGTCCTCCTGCTGGCGGGGGCATCGGGGTGCGAACGCGCACGCCTCCGCCACGCCCCGGAGCACCGGCACCAGCCCGGGGATCTCGGTCAGCCGCTCCTGGGCATCCCCGGCGCGGCGCCCCCGCCGGGGAAGCGCCCGCAGCAGGCCGGCGGTGTACGGGTGCCGGGGTGCTGCGAAGAGCCGATGCACCTCGGCATCCTCCACCTTGCTGCCGGCGTACATGACCGCCACCCGGTCGGCCAGGTCGGCCACCACGCCCAGGTCGTGGGTGATCAGCAGGATCGACATCGAAAGCCGCTCCCGCAGATCCCGGACGATATCCAGGATCTGGGCCTGGGTAGTGACATCCAGGGCGGTGGTGGGCTCGTCGAGGATCAGCAGCTTGGGATCGCAGGCGAGCGCCATCGCGATCATGGCGCGCTGCCGCATCCCGCCCGAGAGCTGGTGCGGGTAGGCTCTCAGCCGCTCCTCGGGGCTGCCGATCCGGACCAGGCTCAACAGCTCGGCGGCACGGGCGCGCGCCGCCTGGCCGTGCAACCCCTTGTGCAGCCTGAGCACCTCTCCGATCTGATTGCCAATGGTGAAGGCCGGATTGAGCGAGGTCATCGGCTCCTGGAACACCATCGCGATGTCACGCCCCCTAATCGCCCGCAGCTGCTTGGCAGGCAGCTGCAACAGGTCACGCCCCTCAAAGACCGCGCTTCCGGAGATCTGAGCATCCGGAGGCAGCAGCCGCAGCAGCGCCAGCGCGGTGACGGACTTGCCGCAGCCCGACTCTCCAACCAGCGCCACCACCTCGCCAGCCTGAACGGAGAGGCTGACGTCGCGCACTGCCACCACCTGACCGACGCGGTCGAACAGGCGCACCTGCAGGTCCTGGACCGTGATCAGGTCGGCCATCTAGCGCATGGAGGGATCGAACAGATCCCGAAGCCCGTCCCCCAAGAGGTTGAAGGACAAGGTGGTTAGGAAGATCGCGATGCCCGGGAAGATGGCGATCCAGGGATCGTTGTACAGGTAGGTCTGGGCGCTCGCCAGCATGTTGCCCCAGGAGGGGGTCGGTGGTTGCACTCCCAGCCCCAGATACGAGAGCAGGGCCGACCCCAGGATCGCCGCCGGGATGGAGACGGATGCCTGCACCAGCAGCGGGCTCAGCATGTTGGGAAAGAGGTGGCGGAACAGGATGACCCGGTCCTTGACCCCGGTCACGATCGCCGCCTGCACGAAGTCCTGCTCCCTGAGCGCCATCGCCTCCGCCCGCGCGATGCGGATCGACCCCGGCAGCTGAGCCACCCCCAGCGCCACGATGATGTTCTGAAGCGAAGGGCCGAAGATGGCCGCCAGCCCCACCGCTATCAATAGGAACGGGAAGGCGAGCACCACGTCGGTGATCCGCATCGCCACCATGTCGATCGCCCCGCGGTAGAAGCCCGACGCTATCCCGATGGGAACCGCCACCACCATCGCCAGCAGGGTGGCCAGCACCCCCACCTCCAGGGTGGACTGGGATCCGTAGATCAGGCGCGAGAGCTCGTCCCGGCCCAGTTCATCAGTGCCCAGAATGTGGCCGGGGCTGAACGGCCCCTTGAGCACCTCACCGAACTGGCTCACCGTGGGCGAGTAGTGAGCCAGAAACGGCGCCAGGACCGCCACCAGCACCACGATCACGACCCCCGCCAGCCCGATCACCGCCGGCGGCCGGCGCCGGAACCTGCGCCACCATCCCTGCCTGGAGGGAGGGGCGAGCACCAGGGAAGAGTCGGCCCCCGGGACGGTCGCGATCATCCCGGCTCTCCGGCCAGCCGGACCTTGGGGCTCAGCGCCATGTAGATGAAGTCCATCAGGAAGTTGATCAGGATCACGATCGCCGCGGTCAGCAGCGCCACCGCCTGAATGGTGGGATAGTCGCGCTGAAACACCGCGTTGATCGTGAGCTGGCCGATTCCCGGCAGCCCGAACACGTTCTCGGTGACGGCGACGCCCGAGAGCAGGATCCCGAACTGAAGTCCGATGACGGTGGCGACGGTGACCAGGCTGTTGCGCAGGGCGTGCTTCAGCACCACCACCCACTCCGAGAGGCCCTTGGCGCGGGCGGTCCGCACGTAGTCCTGGCGCAGCGTCTCCAGCATCCCGGACCGGGTCTGGCGCATCAGCACCGCGGCCACCCCGGTGCCCAGGACGAAGGCCGGCATCGCCATGTGGGCCAGGTTCTGCCCGGGGCTCTGGCTGAACGAGATGAAACCAGAGGCCGGCAGCCACTTCAGATAGACCGAGAGGAGCAGGATCAGCACGATCCCGAACCAGAAGCTCGGGATGGAGAGCCCGAAGAGTGCCAGCCCGTTGCTGGCGTAGTCCGCCGGACGGCCCCGGCGGATGGCGGCGATAACGCCGGTGGGGATTCCCAGAATCAGCGCCACCAGCATCGACAGGACCGTGAGCTCGAAGGTGATCGGAAAGGCGTTGCCGAGCTCCTCGGTGACGGGCATGCCTGTCACCGGGGACGATCCCAGGTGGCCGGTCACGACCTGCCCCACCCAGTCCACGTACTGGAGCGGAAGGGGCTTGTCCAGGCCGTACTCCCGATTGATCGCGGCCAGCGCCGCCTGGCTGAAGTTGGTGTTGCCGGTGAGGGCGGTGGCCGGGCTTCCGGGCACCGCCCTCACCCCCAAGAAGACGACCATGGAGGCGATGATCAGGGTCAGCAAAGAGATCCCGCCCCGCCGCAGGATGTAGGCCCTCACCGGCCGTTCCCGGAGGTGAGAGCCGCCCCTGCGGCGGAGCTGGCTGGGATCTCCCTGGTCATCAGCCGGCCAGGCCCACCGAACCGAGATGCAGCAGTCCGTCGGGGGTGAAGCCGAGGCCGACCACTGACTTTGGATAGGCGATCTGGTTGGTCAGGTGGAAGAGGTAGATGATGCCGTTGTATTGCAGCATCGCCTGCTCCGCCTGGTAGTACAGCGCCTTGCGGCGGCTGACGTTGGTGGTGGCGCGCGCCTCGGTCAGAGGGGTCAGGATCGACGACGGACCCTGCCCGGTGTAGTCGAAGGCGCTCCCCTGGGTGTAGAAGGGGGTTGTGTTCTGATCGGGGTCGACCCGGCCCGACCAGCCGATGTCGAAGAGCTGGTAGTTGCCCGCCTGGGCGGTGGCCAGCGCGGTGGTGAACTCGGTCGGCTGAACCGTGATCTTGAAGCCGGCGGGAGCGGCCTCGCTGGCCTGGATCTCGCCCTGCTCCACATTCACGGTTCCGGTCGGCACCATCAAGGTGAGGTCGATCGGGGTCTTGACTCCCGACTCGGCGACCAGCTTCTTGGCCTCTGCGATGTTCGGAGAGGGGCAGTTGAGCTTGGTGTAGTAGACGCTGCTGGGGCTGATTGGGCCACAGCCGACGACGTTGCTGTTGTCGTAGGCGACCTTGTTGATGGTCTGCCGGTTGATCGTCAGCGCCAGCGCCTCGCGCAGCAGCGGATGGGTTGCCAGCGGATTGTTGGCCGGCGTTGCCGGCTTGGTGAAACCAGCGCCATTGGTCACGTTGATGTCGATCCCCTCATACCCGTTGGAGGTCAGCTGCCTGGTGTTGTAGGAGGAGTTCTGGGTCAGCAGCTTGTAGTCGTTGGGAGCCAGGCATCCCGGGCCCGCCACGTTGATCGAGCCCGCCAGCAGGTCCGAGTAGCAGGTGCTGGGGTCCGTGATGGCCTCGAAGATCAGGGTCTGGATGTGGGGGCTGCCGCCGAGCAGGGTGGGGATGCCGGCGGCCGCACCGTTGAAGTACTTCGAGCGGGTGAGGATCACCTCGTCCAGGGACGGGCGCGCCTTGAAGGCGAAGGGCCCCACGCACACCGGGTCCTGGAAGAAATTGGTCCCCTCGCGAGCCAGCGCGGTCGGCGACATGATGATCCCCGAGCGGGCCGCCAGGATGCTGGTGAGAGGTGCGTCGGGGGTGCTGAGGTGCAGCTGGAAGGTGTCCGAGTTGACCACTGACACACTGCTCACCGGCTTGAGGTTGGCCGCCCTGGCCGAGGTGGGGAGCGTCTTGTCCCGGTCCAACGAGACCTTCACCGCCTGGGCGTTCAGAGGAGTGCCGTCGTTGAACTTGAGCCCCTTGCGCAGCTTGATCGTGTAGAGCAGCCCGCCATCGCTGATGGTCGGCATCGCAGAGGCCAGGACCGGCACCACCGCCATCTGCTGGTTGATCCCGTAGAGGCTGAGGCACATGTTGGTGAAGATGATGCGGCCCACCAGGGACCCTTCCGTGGACGGATCCAGCGCGGTCGGAGCGTTGGGAATCCCGACTGTCAGGGTGCCCCCGTTCTGCACCTTCGTCGTTGTCGCGGTCTTGGTGCTCTTGGCAGGGGTCGAGGAACAGGCCGCCAGCAGGACGGCCCCGGCCGCGAGTATCGCCCCCGCTCGCATCGGTCGGGGAATCCTGGATAACAGTTTCATGACTTCCTGGTTGCCTCCTCTGAAATGCTGTGCCGGACAACCGGCAGCTTCGGTTGGCCCTGGGCTGGTACGCCCAGTTCGCGCCTCGATGACCTACATCCGCCCGACCTTAGATCCACTTCGACCTGCCTGAACTCAGGTCGCGCGCAGACCGCGAACCCAGTGACCGGCAGGGGCTGCGAAGTCAGACCCATCGGGCAACGCCCACTTCCCAACTGCAAGACGGAACGCGCATTCAACTCCTTCCTGGTGGCTGCCCGGTAGTCACCGTCGCTGGTGCTCGCAAATTCGAGGGCTGAATTGTATACCATCCACCAGCCACTCGCCACCTGTCCCGAACCGCTCCCAAACCGCAGTGCAAAAGCCTCCAACCATGGCCCAGCCGTCCGCGCTCGCATGCCCGAAGAGTGGCCCGCGCCAGGCCCTGGTCATCTGACCTCACCGGGTGGAACCGGCATGTCAGGAGTCAGGCCCGAGACGCTATTGACGGAATTGTGTAGGTGGTGTACAGTGCACCACCATGCTCTGCCCAGTAACGCAACCAGCAGGTGGAGCCGCGCTGGGCCGGGCCCTTCGCGAGGCGCGCCAATCGATCTGCTGCCGAGTGAACCCCACAGACACATGCGAGATGAAGGGAGGTTGACTGTCCTATGAGGTTGGCCACGATCAACACGCCGGAGGGACCACGGCTGCACGTCCGCGGTCGGGCCGGCTACGTCGACGCCGCGGCGGAGTCCGGCAACCCAGCGCTTTCCACCATCCGCTCGGCGCTCGCGTCGGGGCCGGCCGCCCTTGCGCAGCTGCGCTCCCTGGAGTCGCACGACGGTCGCCCCGTTGAGGAAGCGGACTATGCGGCGGCGGTACCGGATCCACCCCGCATCCTCTGCCTCGGGGTCAACTACAGCGAGCATGCGATCGAGACCGGTCGCACGGTCCCGAAGTGGCCCGAGAGCTTTGTGAGAGGAGCCGACAGCCTCACCGGGCCATTTGCCGATCTGGTGCGTCCTGCCCTCACCGAGCGGTTCGACTATGAGGGCGAACTGGGAATCGTTATCGGTCAGGGCGGTCGATACATTCCTGCCGAGAGGGCGCTGGATGCCATCGCGGGGTTTGTGGTCTGCAACGACGGCTCCGCCCGCGACTGGCAGCGCGCGGGAACTCAGTGGACCCCGGGCAAGAACTTCGACGGGACCATGCCGCTGGGACCGGAGGTGGTCACGGTCGACGAGGTGGATGTGTCCGACGTGCTTCTCACCACCAAGGTCAACGGAGATGTCCGGCAGTCCGCTAGGACCTCCCAGATGCTGGTCAACGTGCCCCGCGCCATCGAGTTCTTTTCCTCCTACACCACCCTGCGCCCCGGTGATGTGATCGCGACGGGGACTCCCGGAGGGGTCGGCATCGGCCGTCAGCCTCCGCTCTGGCTTGTTCCAGGAGACGTGGTTGAGGTCACCATCGAGGGCGTCGGCACCATTCGCAACCGGGTGGTCGCCGAGGTCACGCAGAACGTTCCCCGCACCTGGGTCCCGCCGGTTTCACCCGGCTCCGGGCTCTAGCACCGGCTGGCATTAGAGGGAGGTTGCGACATGCCCTGGTCAAATCCAAGCCGCGGGCGCAGGAGTCAGGCCCCGCCCGGCCGTTCCCACGCCGGGGGCAGTCGGAAGTCGGCCGTTGGCGCCGCACCGGCTGCCCCGGAATCTCCGAGCCCCACGACCGAGGCGGAAGCAACCGCCCTTAGCTCGCTATGAAGGGAGTCCATCCACCAGCCATGACCGCACTGCGCAAGTTACCCCACGCCGTCAAGGTGGGGGCGATCCTCGCGATTGGGGGGATCCTCCTCGCCGCCTGCTCGTCCACCACCACGACCAGCACCACGGGCAAGTACCCGCTGGTGATCGCTGACCTGGCTCCGTTCACCGGACCCGACGCTGCCCTCGGCGGTTACTACGAGGCGTCCTGCCTGGGCGCGACCAAGCAGATCAACGAGGCGGGGGGCGTCCTCGGCCACAAGCTGACCTGTGCCACCTTCGACACCCGCGGAGACCCGGCTGACGCGGTCCCGGCGACCAACCAGATGTTTGCGACCGAGCCGCACCTGGTCTTGGTCATCGGCTGCACCTCTGACGAGGCAGCGTCGGTGGTCCCCATCATCAACTCAAAGAAGATGGTTATGTTCTGCATGACCGGGCAGTCCGAGTTCGATCATGTCCACTACCCGTATTTCTTCCGGCTGGTCCCACCGGACCTGGCCGAGTCGTACGCGATGGTCGCCATCGCCAAGTACTACAAGCACTACACCCGAGTTGCCATGGCCTTCGGCAATGACATCGGGTCGCAGACCTTCGTGCAGCCCGCCATCCAGTCGCTCAGGAAGGCGGGAATCACGCTCACTGCCAACGTCACCCTGGACCTCTCCGCCAGCACATTCAGGACTGAGGCCGAGACCGTGGTCGCGAGTCATCCGCAGGCGATCATGACCGAGGCCCTGGGCTCAGCCGACGCCACCTTCCTGTCCGAGGTCAAGCAGTTGAACGGAGGCAAGATGATCCCGGTGATCGGGACATCGGCCACCATCTCACCCGCCTGGTTCTCGGCGGTCGCCGGCGCGGTCGGTGCGTCCACCCTGGCCCAGAACTACGTGGCCGACAACCTGGTCACCGCGACCTCGGGGCCCGACTACACGCCGTTCTACGACGCCATGGAGGCGGTCAAATCGCAGGTCAAGAGCCTGGACGCCGGCAGCCTGGAGACCCTGCTCTCCGGACCGGGTGCCGTCCACCTCTTCGACGGGATGAATCTGGCGGCCCTCGCGATGGTGATGTCGAAGAGTACCAACCCCAGCGTCTACAAGGCCGACATCCTCAAGATCGGGGACGGTGTGCCGGGCGCGGTGGTGGTGCACAGCTTCGCCCAGGGCAAGGCCGAGCTTGCCAAGGGCAAGGCAATCCGCTACATCGGGCCCGGCGGCCCGACCAGCTTCGACAGCTACCACGACTCCCCGGGCATATTCCAGGTCGACGGCTACCAGCCGAATGGGAACGTGGTCGTGCTGGCCGGAATCTCGACCGCCCACTACCGGGCCGTGCAGTAGTCATTCTCTGACCCTCTCCCGGGTGGGGCAGCAGCTGCCCCACCCGGTCCACCCCCTGCCAGGAACCAATTTCGTCCATGAGCCTCTTCATCGAATCGATCGGCTTTGGCCTCATCACCGCCTCGGTGCTGGCGATCGCCGCAGTGGGCTTCACGGTCCAGTTCGGAGTCACCGACGTACTCAACCTGGCCTACGCCTCGGTGATGATCGCCAGCGCCTACGTGGCCTACCTCATCAACCAGCTCGGGCATGGACAGTCGATCTGGCTGGCGATGGTGGTGGCGGCGGTCTTCGGAGCGGTCGTGTCGCTGGTGCTCAACAAGTACATCTACTCGCCGTTTCAGCGCCGCGGCACATCGCCGGTGGCGGTGGTGATCGTCTCTTTGGGGGTGCTGCTGATCATCGAGTACCTGGTGCAGGCGCTGGAGGGCACGGCCAACGTCTCCTACACCCTGAGCCAGGGGGCAACTCTCAACTTCCTGGGCATGACCCTAACCGTGGTGCAGATCACGATCATGGGCCTCAGCGTCGTCTTCATGGTCGGGCTTCATCTCCTGTTACGCTACACCCGGTTCGGCAAGGCGATGCGAGCGACCGCGGCAGACCGCGTCCTGGCGCGCAACTGCGGAATCCGCACCGACCGAATCATCACGCTCGCCTGCCTTTTGACCGGGGCGCTGTGCGGGATCGCGGGGACCGTGTTTGCGATCAACACCGGCAGCTTCGGGGCCACCAGCGCCGACCTCTTCTTGGTCATGATCCTGGCAGCTGTCTTCCTTGGCGGCCCGGGCCAGCCGTACGGCGCCATGCTGGGCGCCCTGGTGATTGGCGTCATCACCGAGGTCAGCGCCTCGCTCATCACCGCCGACTACAAGTACGTGCCCGCCTTTGTGATCCTGCTGCTCGTGCTGGCCGTCCGTCCCCGGGGACTTTTCAGCGCCGGTTCCCTGAGTTGAAGCCTTGACCGGAGCCACCCACAGCAGCGCCGACCTTCAGCACCAGTTGCCGACGCCCGTCAGGAGGTATCCACAGTGAGTCAGGCGACCCTCTTCTACCTGGCCAACCTGCTGATCTATGGCGCGGTTGACGTGATCGCCTGCCTGGGGCTGTCCATGCAGTTCGGGATCGCAGGAATCAGCAACTTCGGCTACATCATCTTCCAGGCCGCGGGCGCCTACACCGCGGCGGTCCTGGCCCTGCCCCACGACACCGCCAACGGGGGCTTCCAGAGCTACATCGGCGGCTTCAATCTGCCGTTTCCCATCCCGATCCTGGGCGCGACCGTGGTCGGCGGCCTGGTGGCGCTGCCCTTCGCCGTACTGGTGGGCCGGCGCCTCACCGGACACGTGGCCGCGATCGGGCTGCTGGTGACGGCGGTGATGTTCAACCTGCTGGTGACCAACTTCGTGCCCCTGTTCAACGGGGCGGCCGGCCTCTCCCTTGTCCCTCAGCCCCTCCAGAACCTGCTCAACCCGCAGACCCAGACCTATCAGTGGATCTACGGCGCCGCCGCCGCGGTGGTCGCGTTTCTGGTCTACCTGCTCTTCCGGCGCATCACCGAGTCTCCATACGGTCGCAGCATGCGCGCGATGCGCGACAACAGTGTGGTCGCCAACGCCCTGGGCAAGGATCTGCTCAGCATGCGGACCGCCATGCTGGTGCTGGGCGGGATGGCCGCGGGGCTCTCCGGAGGGATCCTGGTGGGCTTCATCACCCTCTGGGATCCGGGCGCCTGGGGCTACGCGGAGACGATCGTCCTGTTTGCGGCCATCATCATCGGGGGCACTGGCAACCACAAGGGCGCCATCCTGGGAGCCATCCTGGTGCCGGTGGGCTTCGAGGAGGCGACCCGTTTCATCCCCTCCTCCATCGGCCCTCCGGGGATGATCCCGGCCCTGCAGTGGGTCGCGATCGGCCTCCTGATCGTCGGCTTCCTGTGGTTCCGGCCCCAAGGAATCCTCCCCGAGCCACGGCGCCGAGTGTTCGCGCGGGCCCGGGCCCTCCTGTCGGGGCGGACGCGGGAGGGATCAGCCGAGCCGGTAAGCCGCGTTTCCGCTCCCCTGGCCAAGGCCCCGAGCTCGGCCGCCCAGACCAGCTCGATCCTGGCCACCGAGGGCGTGGTGGTGACCTTCGGGGAGGCCCGCGCGGTGGACGGGGTGAGCATCTCGGTCGCCCGGGGAAGCCTCACCGGGCTGATCGGTCCCAACGGAGCCGGCAAGTCCACTCTGCTGGCAGCCCTGGCGGGAACCGTGCCCATCACCGAGGGCAGGGTCCTCTTCGAGGGCCACGATGTGACTCGCACCCCCGCCTACCTTCGGGCCCGGATGGGCCTGGTGCGGACCTTCCAGCTGGCCAGCGAGTTCAAGCGTCTTACGGTTGTGGAGAACCTGCTGTCGGCCGTGCCCAAACAGCGCGGAGATACGTTGCGAGGCGCGCTCCGCGGCCGCCACTACTGGCAGCGCGAGGAGCTGACGGCGATCGAGGAGGCCACCGAGCTGATGGAGCACTTCGGGCTGCTGGACTACGCGGACTCTTACGCCGGAGACCTCTCCGGCGGCCAGCGGCGGCTCGTCGAGATCATGCGCGCCATCATGGCCAAGCCGAAGTTGCTGCTCCTCGACGAGCCCATGGCGGGCATCCATCCCACCTTGGCCAGGACCATCGGGCGGCACCTCCAGACTCTCTGCCAGCAGGGGATGACCATCTTGCTGGTGGAGCACGAACTGGGTTTCATGGACGAGTTCTGCGATCCCGTGATAGTCCTCGCCGAGGGCCGGGTCCTGGCCCAGGGCACCATGGCCGAATTGCGAGGGCACACCGAAGTCGTGGAGGCCTACCTTGTCGGCTGAAGTGGCGACCGCCGCGCAGACGACTCAGGGAGCGGCACTCGCCACCGAGCTGTTGTCGGCGGGCTACGCCGGTCGGGCCGTGGTCCAGGAACTGTCGATCCGCGTGGCCCCCGGAGAGGTCGTGTCCGTGGTGGGTCCAAACGGCTCGGGCAAGAGCACCCTGCTGAAGTCCCTGGTCGGAGTGGTCCGAGTCCTCAGCGGGAAGGTGCTGCTGGACGGACACGACATCACCAATTGGGCCCCCGACGCGGCCGCGCGGGCCGGAATCGGCTACGTGCCTCAGATCGATGACGTCTTCGCCCCCCTTACGGTGCGCGAGAACCTGGAGATGGGCGGGTACCTCTTGCCCATGCGCGAAGTGCCCGGACGCATCAACCACGTCCTGGAGGTCTTTCCCCAGCTGGCGCGGATGCTCTCCCGCAAAGGAGGACAGCTTTCCGGGGGGGAGCGCAAGATGCTGGCGATGGGCCGGGTGCTGATGCTGCAGCCCCGGGCCTTCATCCTTGACGAGCCAACCGCCAACCTGGCCCCCGCGCTCGCCAACACGCTGCTCGAAGATCACATCCGCCAACTGAGTGCGACCGGCGCCTCAGTGCTGATCGTCGAGCAGCGCGCCCGCGCGGTGCTCGCGATTTCGGATCGGACCTATGTGCTCACCGGGGGGCGTTGCCGACTGGAGGGCACGCCTGCTGACCTCCTCGCCAGCCCCGACTTTGCCGACACGTTCCTCGGCGGAAGCCGCCGGCCCTCGGAGTCAGCTGCGGAGTGACCTAGGCGTGATGGTGACGATAGGTGCACCACGACGTGGGCGCACACTCGTGCCGTCTGCCGAGCGATCCTCAGCCGCGACCGGCCTTGGCGTCGGCGGTAATCGACGCTGCCGGGACGTCGACGATCGGCAAGTGGCACAAGCTCGTTGGGCTCAACCTGCGGTTTGGAGCTCAGGGGCTCAGCCGCGCGGCCTCCGGCAGAGCAGCCGCAGGCCGGCCGGTGGGAAAGACCTCGGTGACTTGACCTCGGGAAGCAGCTATGACTGAGACCGGGCGGTTGCCCGCTCTGCCGGGCGCGCGCACGGCCAGAGACTGGACGCGCGCAGACCCCGACCTCGTCACCCGGCTCGCTCGGATGCCGACCGCCGTCGTTGCGGACTGCATGCACCGGACAGGCGCCATGGCAGGGCAGATCCAAGCCCTCTGGCGAGGCGCCAGAGTGTGTGGGCCAGCCCTGACGGTGCTGGTCCGCAGTGGCGACAACTTCCGGGTGCATGAGGCGCTGGATTCGGCCAGCCCCGGGGACGTTCTGGTGGTCAACGCTCAGGGCTCTCTGAGCCACGCCGTATTCGGAGAGCTGATGGCGACCCGGGCCCGCGCGGTCGGAATCGCCGGCCTGGTGGTGGACGGCGTCGTCCGGGACGTGGCCGACCTCGAAACGATGAGGTTTCCGGTCTTCAGCCTGGGCCGCTCCCCTGCTGGCCCCACCAAGGAGGGCACCGGCGAGGTCGGATATCCCGTGGCCTGTGGGCGGGTGGTGGTCTGCCCCGGCGATTGTGTGCTCGCTGACGACGACGGAGTCGTCGTGGTGCCGCGGGCCGACATCCCCGCAGTGCTGGCGGCCGCCGAGGAGCGTTTGGCCGAAGAAGCTCGACGACGCGCCATGGCGAAAATGGGGCGCCCCCTTGTCTAGCCGCTCCAGACCCTTGCAGGTGCCGGCGCGAATCCGTGTCGGGAGTCTGCGGACGACCCGCGGCCTTCTTACCCGCCATCACAACGGGGGATCTCCGCCCCCCCCGACGGCTGCACTCGCTGGTACACTCAACCCCGTAGGTCGTGGTATTTCTAACGCCACGGACCATCACAACGGCGGGGGCGGAGCCGAGGCAGGCGCAGCAGACGCAACGGGGGAGCTTAGACCATGGTGGAGTTGAGATCCGAACGGGCTGGGGTCGAGCTGGCCTCCACCGAGATCTCCGGTGGCCACTTGGTGGCGCGCGCGCTGCGGGCGGAGGGGATCGACGTCATCTTCACGCTCTGCGGCGGCCACATCATCGACATCTATGACGGTTGCCTGGACGAGGGCATCAAGATTGTCGACGTCCGCCACGAACAGGTCGCCGCCCACGCCGCGGACGGCTACGCCAGAGTCACCGGGAGACCCGGGTGTGCGGTGGTCACCGCCGGACCGGGAACGACCGACGCCGTGACCGGGGTCGCCAACGCCTTCAGGGCTGAGAGCCCAATGCTGCTGATCGGAGGGCAGGGCGCGACCTCGCAGCACAAGATGGGCTCGCTCCAGGACCTGCCCCATGTGGACATGCTCCGTCCCATCACCAAGTTCGCCGCCACCGTGCCCACCACCGGCCGGGTCGCGGACATGGTGGCGATGGCCTTTCGAGAGTGCTACCAGGGGGCCCCAGGCCCTAGCTACCTGGAGATCCCCCGGGACGTCCTGGATGCCAAGGTCCCCCTCGACCAGACGGCCATCCCCACCCCCGGACGCTACCGCGCGTCCACCAGGGCACTGGGGGACCCCGCTGACATCGAGCGCCTCGCCGACCTCATCGACCATTCGCAACGGCCCTGCATCCTGCTGGGCCAGCAGGTGTGGACCTGCCGCGCGGCCGAGGAGGCCCAGGGGCTGGTGCGGGAGGCCGACATTCCGGCCTTCATGAACGGGGCGGGCCGAGGCACCCTGCCCCCGGGCGACCCCCATCACTTCCAGCTCACCCGGCGCTTCGCCTTTGACCGGGCCGACCTGATCATCGTGGTGGGCACCCCCTTCGACTTCAGGCTCGGCTACGGGCGCCGCCTCAACCAGCGCGCCCAGGTGGTCCAGATCGATCTGGACTACCGCACCGTCGGCCGCAACCGGGACGTCACCCTGGGGATGGTCGGTGACTGCGGGGTGATCATGGGGGCCGTGCGCCAGGCTCTATCTGGCCGTTCCAGCATGAACCGCTCCAACCACCTTCACTGGCGCCAGGAGCTCCGGGCCGAGGAGGATCGTCTGGAGGCCGCCCGCGAGGCCAAGCTTCACTCCGACTCAACGCCCATCCATCCCATGCGGCTGGCCCATGAGCTGAACGCGTTCCTGACCGACGACACCATCTATATAGGGGACGGTGGCGACGTGGTCACCACCGCGGGCCAGGTGGTCAAGCCGCACCTGCCGGGTCATTGGATGGACCCAGGCCCCCTGGGCACCCTGGGGGTGGGGATCGGGTTTGCCATGGCCGCCAAGCTCGCCAGACCAGATCAGGAGGTGCTCTGCTACTTCGGAGACGGCGCCCTCAGCCTGACCGGGTTCGACTTCGAGACCATGCTCCGATTCGACCTTCCCTTCGTCGGGGTGGTCGGCAACAACTCCTACATGAACCAGATCCGCTTCGGCCAGCTCGCCCGCTACGGCAAGGAGCGGGGCGAGGTCGGCAACAAGCTGGGCGACCTCCCCTACGGTCGCTTCGCGGAGGTCCTGGGTGGCTACGGCGAGGAG
>JAJYWT010000020.1 GCA_021791345.1 bacterium | reverse complement strand
GCTGGTCGCTCTGGCTTGGCTGGTCGTTCTGCCGATCCTATACACCGCGTTCCTCACCTTGGTGCTGCTAGGGATCGCGCTCATCTCGTGGGCGCTCGGTCTATATCTGCTCGGTTTCCGTTGGAACTTTCGGCGGCGACGGCGGTACTAGGAATCTCTAGTTGATATAGCTCTGGCACCCGTGAGGTGAGTTTCGAGGCGGCCAGCTGGGGCGGGGCGGCGAAGGCGTTGAGGAAGAGGTCGAGATGAGCGAGTTGCTTGCACAAGGCCGCCCCGATGGCGATCGCTACAAATAACGCACCTCAGTTGTCCAGGAAACTGCGGCCGGTACAGAGGGTCGAGTCACGGCAGGGATGCAGCGAGCGTCGCATGACGATCAGTGCAACCGGGAGGTTCCTGGCTCAGGGGTCATTGAAACGTAGCGCTGCGGCGCATGAGCCAACCATCACCACGCGCTCACTGCCGTTCCGGGCGTCGCTCCTCGGCGGGATATCGCTGTGGAGGATCGTCCGGTCGAGGAGCAGGCTTACCCGACGGGCCTGACCTGGTGGTCGCCGCCCGGTACTCCTGACGGCGGCGCGTGGCCTTCAGGAGGCGTTCCCGCTCTTGACTGGGTGCCCGGTGCGGGGGGCGCAGGGGTACTATCGACGATTCCAACCGGCCGCGGCGCGACCCGGACCATGGCCCAGGCGGAGCGTCGATCATGGCCGCCATCTGGTACGCGATAGCCTCGTAGTTCACCCGCCAGCCACGGAAGTGTGGCCAGGCTTGGATGACGGTGCGCTCAGGAGTCCAGCCCACGGTCACGATGCGAGAGACTGCCTCCTCGAACTCCGCGACGGTAAGCTCCACCGGGTCATCCGGCATGGGGTCTTCGCGGTAGGGAATCCCGCTCACCCGTGCCAACGAGCGCAGGCACACGATGCCCATGCGAAGAAAGGGCCGGGCGGAGGCCGGCGCGGTCAGAGGGTTGAGCGCGAGCTGCATCGCGGCCGCGTCCATGCAGGCGAGCAGCGCCAAGACCCACGAAGTGCGCGGCTCCGGCGAGCGAAAGTAGAGAAGCGTCGAGTAGCTGGTATGGCTCTCCGTGATGTCGGCCGCCCACTGTTCCCAGTCGTGGTAGAGGGAGGCCAGATGGTCCTGATTGTCGATCAGGGCGTGGCGCGCCAGGATCTCCGGCCCCCACGGGGGGGATCCGCTGCTGCTGTCGAGCATGGTCACCAGCGTCTCGCGCCGATTGAATGAGCTGTATAGGCTCGGTAGATAGGAGATCTGCAACGCCACCACGATCACTCCCGCCGCCGACTCCAGGAACGCGATGGCGGTCTCCACGCCTGAGCGGGCGTGGGTCAGGCCCAGCGGCAGGATCGAGGAGGCGCTGAGTCGCGTCGCCCCCGCCAGGTCCCCCGTCCCCGATCCCCAAAAGAGCAGTGTGAACCCGCCGACCAGCAGCCCTATCCACACCACCAGGCGCAGCACCAGAAACAGCGGCGCCCCCTGGGCCAGGATCTCGTCCCGCCCCAAGAAATCGCGGCGGGTCCTGGCCAGCTGGCCCAGACCGCCCTGGACTATCCGTGCCAAGGCGGCGGAGATACGCGAGGACGTGGCCCGGGGCACGATCACCGTCTGCACCACGCTGCCCAGGGTGCCGACGGTGACGGTCAGCCCAGCCAGCAGGGCCAGAACGCGCAGAAACTCCACCGCCTAACCATCTCACAGATCCAGACAGATCCTAGGGTCATGCCGGTGTCCAATCGGGAGCGCCTCTTGACATCGGCTCGGATCACAGTCGACGATGCCCAAGAACTGGGCGTGGGCGGGGTGGTCAGGAGGTGTACGGGTGAGCGTGGCTGACCGAATCCGTGAGTTTTGGGACCAGGACGCAACCACCTATGACCTTGACGCGGGCCATCACCCAACCTCCGCCTTGGTACGGGCCGCCTGGCGAGCAGCCCTTCAAGATCTACTTCCTCCGGAGTCGGCCAGGGTGCTGGACGTCGGTGCCGGCACCGGCTTCATCAGCCTGCTGTTAGCGGAGCTCGGCCATCGGGTCACGGCGGTCGACGTCTCATCGGGGATGCTGGGGCGACTGCGGGCGAAGGCGGAGGCGGCTCATCTCATGGTCGAGGCGATCCGGGCCGACGCCACCATGGTGCCAGCCGGACCCTTCGACGTCATCGTCTCCAGGCATCTTCTGTGGACGCTGGTGGATCCCCTGGAGGCGCTGCGCAGGTGGCGGGCCGTGGCTCCAGAGGGAGGCCTGGTGCTCATCGACCGCACCGTTTCAGATCGGGGAGTGACCCAGTCGCTGCGAAAGATAGGTCATCGGGCCCTCGATCTGGTCCGCAGCCGTCCCCCCGCCCACCATGCCAGCTACGACGCGGAGGTCCTGAGAGCGCTTCCTCTGGCACAGGGTTCCGGACCTGAGGTGATCGTTAGGCTGGTGACCCGAGCCGGCTGGACCGGGGCGGAGATCCGGCGGCTTCACGATGTCGACTGGGCGATCGCTCAAGAGCAGCCACTCCTGGACCGGCTGGTGAGTGACGGCGCACACTTCGCGGTGCAGGCGCACGCCCGGTCCCGCGCCAGGGCGGTCGATTCGGAAGACAGAGGCCAACTCCCGGCCGGCGCGTGAGGCGTTGGCCCCGGTCGCACCGGAACCCCCCCCCCAATGCCGCCGGGTTCTCGATCACGGCACCGGCCGGGCCCGGACGAGCCCGCGGCCCGATCAGCTTGCCTGACCGGCCACCGCCAGTGGGGGCGCCGATGGCAGGTGATGTCGGGCCCGGCGGGGCCGCTGCAGACGTGACCACGCCCGATCCCATAGAACTCCCATGCACTCGTTCGCGCACGCCCTGGTTCATTGCCCAGGTGCCCAGCCGACCGCTGCCCGGGCCGCTCAAGCTGAAAGGCGCTTGGCCCCAACCGGCCACGGCGGGATGGGAGCTGCGATTCGCGCTCTGTGGTCGACAACATGGGCCCCACTCTGAGTCAAGATCACCGGGTTGCACTCAATCTCCGCCAGCGCCGAATGGTCCTCGGCTAGTGCCGCCAGGCGCACGATGACGTCCACGGCTGCATCCAAGTCCACCGGGGGCGCCCCTCTGAAACCGACGAGCAGGGGATAGGTGGTCAGCTCCTCCAACATCTCCCGCGCCTGGGTCGGCCCGACTGGGGCCAGACGGATGGAGGTGTCATGGAGGAGTTCCACCGCAGTGCCTCCGGCGCCACAGGCGACCACGGTGCCGAACTGATCGTCCCGCACCGCCCCGACCAAGAGCTCCACCCCGCGTTCCAGCTGGTGTTGGACTACGAATCCCGCCACCCGGTGCCCGGCGGTCCCCAGTCGCGTTGCCATCTCCGCAGCGGCGTCAGACACCTCGTCCGCATTGTTGAGTCCCATGGCCACCGCGCCCAGCTCGGTCTTGTGGAGGATGGTTGGGCCATGGGCCTTCACCACCACGGGGTACCCCAGCTCCTCAGCGGACTGGGCGGCAGCCTCGGGGCTGTCAGCCCAAGCGGTGGGCGCGGTGGGAATCTCGTATGCAGACAGGAGGCGCTCCGTCTCCGCTGGGTTCAGCCAGCTGTCGCCTCGACGCAGCCAGCTCGATATCGCCGCCGCCGCGGCGATCCTGTCGCCGATGCCGACGGGGCGGTCCACGCCTGGTTGGGGCCTTGATCTCCACTGGCTCAACTTCAGAGCCGCGCCCAGGGCACGAGCCGGGTTCTCGGGAAACGGATAGGAGGGGACCTGGACGCCGGGGGAGCGCAGTTGCGCCGGAACTCCCGCACTGGTCATGAATACGGTGAGCAGCGGGAAGGGCCGTGGCAGCTCGGCCGCC
This sequence comes from bacterium, assembly GCA_021791345.1. Next base: position 12,688 of record JAJYWT010000020.1, on the reverse strand, counting down.
GAGTCCCGGATCGCCGCGGCCACATCCTCGGCTCTGGTGACCAGCGGCGGAGTGAAGATCACGATGAGAGCGTCGACTGCCGGATCCGCCGCCACCACCTCGATTGTGCGTCGATAGTCATCAGCGCTGGCGCTCGCGATCATGTCCACAGGATTCCCCGTGGCCGCTTCCGGAGGCAGGAAAGCGTGCAGACGGGAGCGCGTGGGCTCTGCCAGCTCCGCAACCTGCAATCCGTTGGCCTCACACGCATCCGCGCAGAGGATCGCCGGCCCGCCGGCGTTGGTGATGATCGCCACTCTGGGCCCGCCGGGGAGCGGTTGGGTCGCCAGCAGCGAGAGAAGGCCGAACATGTCCGACAGCGTCTCCGTGCGCATCACGCCGGTCTGGCGAAAGAGGGCGTCGATCGTGGAGTCCGAGGACGCCACCAGCGACGCGGTGTGGGAGGCGGCGGCTCTGGCCCCGGCTTTGCCACGGCCGCTGCGCACCGCCACGATCGGTTTGCTCTTCGACACCCGACCGGCTATCTGGGCGAACTTGCGGGGATTGCCGAATGACTCCAGGTAGAGCGCGATCAGGGCGGTCCTGGGGTCACGCTCCCAGAAGCTGAGCAGGTCATTGCCCGAGATGTCCGCCTTGTTCCCCACCGACACAAAGCTGCTGAGCCCGATCCCCAGGGCGCGTGTGCTGTCGATGATCGCCAGCCCCAGGGCACCACTCTGGGATAGGAAGCCAACCGTTCCCGGCAGGGGCATGCTGGGCGCGAACGTGGCATTCAGGCTCACCTCGTCGGACGTGTTGATCGCGCCCATGCAGTTGGGCCCGACCAGCCTCATCCCCGAGTCGTTGCAGATCCGCAGCAGTTCGGCCTGGCGCGCCTGCCCCGCGCCCCCAGCTTCGGCGAAGCCCGCGGAGATCACCACCAGGGCTCGTACTTCCTTCTTAGCACACTCTCGAGCGACCTCCAGCACGACCGCAGCAGGAACCGAAACCACGGCGAGGTCGAGCGGTCCCGGAATGCCCAGCACCGACGCGTACGCGGGTACCGACTGGATTACCGTCGCCTTCGGGTTGACCGGGTAGACGGGACCGTTGAAGCCTGCCTCCAACAGGTTGTGGAAGATCTCGCCGCCGATGGTCCCCCGTTCCCGGCTGGCCCCTATCACAGCCACCGAGGCGGGGCTGAGCACGGCCGCCACCGCCGCGGCCGCGGCGGTCTCCTCCCGATCGAGGTAGTGCCGGACGGCATCAGGAGTCATCTCGGTGGGGAACTCGACGGCCACGGTTCCCGGCTCGGAGTCGGTGGTGACCGCAAAGCCGCTGTGGGAGAAGACGTCCAGCATTGCGGAGTTCTCCGGCAGCACGGTCGCCTCAAACAATTCGATCCCGCTGGCGTGCGCCGCTTGCGCCATCTGGGCGAGCAGGATTGACGCGATCCCCAGGCCCTGAAACCGCTCTGCGACCGTGAACGCGACCTCGGCGCGGCCAGAGCCGGTGCGCACGCAGAGCCCGTGCGCCACTGGGTGCGGAGGAGCCCCCTGAAGTGCCAGCAGGCCGAAGGCGTGACGGCCATCGACCTGAACCAACAGCTCCGCGGTGCGCGGGATGTCCACAGCGCCGGAGAAGAACCTGGTCGCCAGCGAATCGGGGGACAGCCCTCGCAGGAGCTCCTCGACCAGGGGTCCGTCACCGGGCGTGACCGGGCGGAGGTGGACGGTGGAGCCGTCGCGAAGGACGATGTCGTTCTCCACCAGGGTGACTGCGGAGTCAGCGATCATCGGGTGCCATTGTCGCAAGTGGGACTCCGCCAGCGACCCGATGATTCCACGCTGCGGTGGTGGCGTGATCAGCGCATCGCCCGCCTCCTCATGGTCGCCTGCAGCTGCAGTTGATCCGGGTGGCCGGGCGTGCGCCCCCATGAGCGATCGCAGCCCGAGGAGGCGACGCGGGCACGCGGGCCCCCGTGGATCGGGGGGGTCGCCAGGGGTCCTGCCTCCGCCCCGTTCGCATTGACCCGGGCTGGCTTCGTCCGTGGGCTCGGTGGCCCGGGCGCGCCCGGTGCGGTCACCAACCGCCTCTCGGGCCGCCCGGAGCACGCCGGACCCCCTTGGCAGTCTCCGGCTGCCCGGGGCGGAGAAATCAGCGCATCTTGGGCAGTCGGGCGAGGGCTCCCATGGGATCCCACGCCGGCAGCACCGTGGGCTTCAGGCTCGCCGCCGCACGCAGCTCATCCGGGAGCCGGTCGCGATGGGCGGCGATCTCGAACACATACTCGTCGAACCAGGAGTCGTTCATCGCATAGAAGCCGTCACGTCCCTTGTCCTGTCCCCAGCTGTTCTCCACTCTCCAGCGGCGCGGGGCCCCATCGACCACATCCACGCCGGTGAACAGCATGGCGTGATCCATGGCAGACTCGTGGTAGAGCAGGCGCTCGGCCTTGGTCATCCCCATGTCGGTGTCATACACGGACGACAGGTCGTGCAGTTTGGCGTCCCAGATTCCGTACTCGTTGCTCATCATCGGCCCCACGTTGGCGCCGAACCAGACCGGCTCACCGGCGAGCAGAGTCTCCATCGCGATCCGCTTCATGAGCCCGATCTCGACGTTGAGATACACCACCGGCGGCGCGCCGACCACGTTGCCCAGGTACTCCACCGTGTAGGTGCGCCCGGTGGGGTTGTCCGGGCGCGGATCGTGGACCAGACACACATAGTCGCCCAAGGGCAGCCGAACGTAGCGCTGCGCGAACTCGGTCGGGGTCAGCCACCCGTCGCGGTGGAAACCACGATCCTTGTCGTTCCACTGCCACCAGAAGCGCTCCGGGGGCGTGCCCAGATGAATGCAGAGGACGCGGTAAATTGCTCGCAAAACCTCCATCTTCTCCGTGCGCGCCTGGTCCTGCCCCTGGCGGGCGGCCGCGCGCACCGCCTTGGCTCCCCGTCGCAGCAGCGTCCGCAGCGACCGGTTCATCCGCGCGGTGTTGGACGAGCTCTGGGTCTCCGGCATCGCCTCCTTGGGGATTAGCCCGTGCTTCTGCACGATGGCCACGAACATGTTCCATTGCCCGCCGTCTTCGGCCAGCGCGTCCAGGAGGTAGGCCACAGTGCGGTCATCAAGCTGGCGATCGCAGGTGGCAATGAAGGCTTCCAAGAGGTAGTTGGCCCGTTCCACCTTGTCCCAGAACATCGCGAAATTCTGGGAGAACTCGAATTCCTTCAACCCCATCTGTTGCATCGCCGACGCTCGCAACAGGTTCAGGCCGGCAAACAGCCAACAGCGCCCGCTGACCTTCTGGTCGGTCACCTTCCAGTCGTCAAGCGTCGTGGAGAAGCTGTGCGAGGTGCGGTTAACGATCTCGCGGTCCAGGGCCACATCGTCGATCGTGGTTTTGGTGACGGCGTTCTGCATGAGCCGATACGCGGGCTTGGCCACAAACTCCTGCCGGAGACGATCGAGCGCGTCTGGACTGAGATCACCTTCCACGGGCTTGACTCCTTGCATTATTGGCGCGGGCGCTACCTGAGTTCGATTCTACGCGGAGGCCCAAACCTCGACTACGGCCCGGCGCATGGAAAAGTTGGTGAGCCATCGGGGGCGGGGACATGGTCGGCCGGCCCATCACCGCACAGGGATGGCTGGAGCGCGGCCCCCGGCGTGGCTGCGGCCGCGTCCCAGCAAGAGGACGCACAGCATGGAGAATCCGGCGATGTCGGCGCCGGCTCGACCGGCGTGACGCAGCGGCGCAGCAGGCGCTCGAGCATTGACGCGGACAAGGCGGAGCGGGCGCGGGCAGCTGCCACCAGCGCTGGCAGTGTAGCGGAGGCACGATCAACCGGCCGCGGTTGGTCCCCACCCCGGCATCGTTCCCGCTGGCCCATCACCGACGCGGGGGAATGGAGGAGAGCGAGACGCGCGAGTTGGCTCCCTGGGCTGGGTCGTGCCCGAAGGGGCCGTTCCGTCTCACTCTCAGGGCTTAGGGCGAGCGGCTAGCTTTGGGCGGCCGCGCCCAGCTGGGAATCCACGCTGGCTCAGTCCAACTGCCCATGACGGTGGAGCGGGATGTGAGCTGGTGGCGCCATCAAATCCTTCCCAGAGGCGGAGCACCAGGTCCCAGAGACCGGCCATATCCGACGGGACGTAATCGCGGTCTCAGCTCCTGGTTGCAGATCTTCGCTGGGTTCGACGAGAGCCCGCGAACCAGGTCGGCAGGGGATCTTGATCCTTGGAACCGGTTGGGGCATGCGAACATCGGAACATGGCGATCGGCATCCGCATCTATCAGCGCGCCGACCTGTCCGGTGTCATAGCTCTGTGCCGACAGGAAGGCTGGCCGACGTTCGCAGCCGACCCCGAGCGGGCACATCGGTCGATGCGAGCCCCCGGGGTGACCACGGTCGTGGCCGTCGACAGCGAGGCCGGCACGCCGGTGCTCGGCTTCGCCTGCTTGCAGAGCGACGGTGAGATCCAAGCCCACCTCTCGCTGATCGTGGTTTCGGCGGCCTACCGCGGCCGCGGCATCGGCCGCGCACTGATCGCCGAGGCCCTGTCCGTAGCTGGTGGAGAGCGCGTGGACCTGGTGACCGATTCCGCCGAGGGCTTCTACGAACAGCTCGCTCACCGGCGCCTGGCCGGCTATCGTCTCTATCCGCCGTTCGAGGCCCGGACCGCCACCGTGGCGGAGGCGCCGCGGGTGCGCCCGGTCGACGAGACCGACCGGGCCTGGGTGGCCGAGACCCTGGCCCGGCGCTGGGGCGACACCTACGTCGTCAGCCGGGGCCGCCGCCACGACGCCGCCAGTCTGGCGGGGATGCTGGCTGAGTTGGGCGGCGAGCGGCTGGGTCTGGCCACCTACCGCCTGGACGGCAACGAGGCCGAGGTGGTCACGATGGACGCCCTCGTGGAGCGCCACGGCATAGGCACAGCCCTGCTCGAAGCGGTGGCCCGGCGCGCCCGCGCCGCGGGTTGTCGGAGGCTGTGGCTGGTGACCACCAACGACAACCTCGACGCCCTGCGGTTCTACCAGCGGCGCGGCATGGCCCTGGTGGCGGTGCATCGGGGTGCCGTTGAGGCGGCGCGGGCGGCCAAGCCCAAGATCCCCAAGGTGGGTGCCTTTGGTATCGCCCTCCACGACGAGATCGAGCTGGAGCGCGACCTGGCGTCCGGGTGAGGTGTCCCAGGCGAATGCCACCGCTGGCAGACAAAGTCGGCGTCGGAGCCAGGGAGCGGGAGCGGCCGGCGCTCGGCAGGGAAGCGACCGAATTCTCCCATCCACCAAGACAGCGACCTGGGTGCACCCGGAGCTCAACTGCCCGCCTCGGACCGTGGGGCGCCCGCTCATTGGTCCGAACGCGGTGGCGGGCCGAGCACCAGGCAGCCATTGTGGCCACCGAAACCGAATGAGTTGGAAAGCACCGGGCCGGGGACCCAACTGCGGGGTTCGCGCTTGACCACATCCAGGGCGATGTCCGGGTCCTGCTGATCGCACCCGGCGGTGGGCGGGATCTGCTCGTGTTCCATCGCCAGGATCGTGGCCACCGCTTCGATGGCGCCGGCGGCCGCGAAGCTGTGCCCGGTTCGTCCCTTGGTCGAGGTGACTGTCGGCCCTGGCGCGCCGAAGACCGCCTGAATGGCCCTGGCCTCGGCGAGGTCGTTGAGCGGGGTGGAGGTGCCGTGAGCATTGATATGCGTGATCTGCTGCGGCTGCAGCCCCGCGTCCTCCAGCGCCAGCCTCATGCAGGCGATCGCTCCGCGGCCGTCAGGCGCCGGGGCCGTGATGTGGTAGGCATCCGAGGTGCTCGCGGCACCCATGACCTCCGCCAGGATCCTGGCCCCTCGGTTCCGGGCTCGGTCCCACTCCTCCAGCACCAGGGCTCCGGCGCCCTCTCCCATCACGAACCCGTCGCGGCGAGCGTCGAAGGGGCGGGACCGCCCGGAGGCCGAGAGCGCCTTCATGTTCCGGAAGGCGGCGATCGCCACCTCATGCATGGAGGCCTCCGCGCCCCCCGTCAGGACCACCTCGCAGCGGCCGCTCGCGATCAGCCTGGCGGCGGCCGCAATCGCATGCGTGCCGGCCGCACAGGCGGTCACGATGGTCTCGCACGGCCCGGTCCACCCCAGCCGCATGGAGATGTTGGCGGCACCTGCGTTGGCCATCATGGCCGGCACCAGGAACGGCGACACCCGATCGGGCCCGCGCTCGTGGTTGACCAGCACCTGCTCCGCCAGTGTCTCAAAGCCACCCGCCCCGCTTGCGAAGATGACGCCGGCCCGATCGGGTTCGACCTCCAGGGGACCAGCGTCATCCACCGCCTGCTGGGCGGCCGCCACGCTGAACTGGGCGAAGCGGTCCAGCCGGCGCACCTCCTTGGGGGAGAACCACGGGCTGGGGTCGAAGTCGTGGATCCGGCAGTCGTCACCCTGGGTGGGGTGAACCAGGCCATCCCACAGGGCCTCCGGCCCCACCCCACAGCAGGTCACAGCCCCCATTCCGGTGACGGCGACCCGCCGGCCCATCACCGCCTGACCATCCCTGATACCGATCAGCAACTCAAGAGCTCCCCACCACTTGAAATAAAGGGCCAAACCGCGCCCGGGGCTGCCCGCTCCCAGCCGCGAGCCGCAGGTCGAGCCATGATACCGACAGTTGTCCCTGGGGCTCCCCTCTAGAATCTGGCTGTGTCGGAACCAGGGCCATGCGGTCGACCGGGGCCGGTGGGCCCACCCCTCGGGCGAGCGGTCGGGCACACTGCCACCACCGCTGGCTGGAGACGCGATGCTGCGGATTGACGTACCAGGGTGGAAGAGCCTGAGGCTGGAGCACCTGGTTCTGGACCTGAACGGCACCCTGGCCGTGGACGGCCACCTGCTGGCGGTGGAGGACAGCCTGGCCAGGCTGGCTCAGCAGCTGCACGTGCAGCTGGTCTCCGCCGATACGCACGGCACCCTGGATCTGGTGGCGGCGCACCTCGGGATCGAGGCCGTCCACCTGGAACGCGGCGCGGACGGTGCGGCCCAGAAGGCGCGCCATGTGGATTCCCTGGGTCCCGACACCGTGGTCGCGATCGGGAACGGGGCCAACGACCGGGCCATGCTGGAGCTGGCCGCGCTGGCGGTGGTGGTGATCGGAGCTGAGGGCTGTGCGGTGGCTGCGCTCACGGCGGCCGATGTGGTGGTCGCCTCGGCCGAGAACGCCCTCAACCTGCTCTTGGAGCCTCGGCGCCTGATCGCGACCCTGCGCGCCTGACCCGAGGTCGCCGGCCTGGCCACCGGCGGGTGGCCGAAGCTGATCGCCCTCCGCTGCGGCCGCCCCGCGGCCGTCCACCAGGCCCCGCGCGGGAATCCACTCCCTGGTATCCCCAGGCAAACGCGGTGGCCGGTGGAACCGGCGGTGCGGAGGATGAGGCCATGGCGGCAGAGTTGCGAGTGAGGAAGCATGCGGTTCGGCGGTTGACAGCTGGCGCCTCCATCACGGAGCCCGAGAGCTTGGCCCAGCAGACTGGGTGGCAGGAGATGATGGCACTGCTCCTGCATGAGGATCTGACCGGTCCTCCGCTTGACCCGTCGGCTGGCGCCGCACGCGAGGCCGGCGGCCTCATCCGCACTCTGCCGCCCGAGGACTACCTTGGCTGAGACTTTCAGTCCTGCGTGGGCAGGTGCACGTACATCGTCTGGATGCCCACCCGCCCCGGTCCTCTGAAGCGATTGAAGATCAGCTGTCCCACCCCCGCGAACACTCCCGTGCGCAGCCCGTAAACGGCCGGGCGCATTCTGACTCCGGGGTCCATGTAGACCCATCCCCCGGGTTCGACATCGATCTCCTCGCCGTCACCCAGCTGCTTCTCCAAGACATTGCCGTAGCCGTGCAGCCAGACCACTCCGTCGCCATCCCTGGCCTCGAATTGGTCAACCCAGAAGCCGTTGTCACCGAAGAGGTTGTTGGTGATCCCGCGCAGCCGGGAGGTGCTGTACCGCAGCGATCCGGTCGCCGCCAGGAACTGGTGCTCGCGGACCAGGATCGCCGCCTGGCGCGGCAGCTCCAGAGGGAAGATGTGGCCGGGGGCGTCGCGCGAGAAGGCGATCTCCCCGCGGCCCTTGGCCTCGGTCAGAAACACCTCCCGGCCGGCGATCATCCGGCGCGTCGCCCCGCGCACCGCCCGTAGCCTGATCGCCAGCTTGGGATCCTTCCAGAGCACCACATGGTGCTCGAAGTAGACGGGCATCGAGCCATCCAGCGCGCAGTGGAGCATGGGCACCAACTCACCCTCGATGCGGTAGTTCACCCCGGGCGCCAGGCCTTCCCGGATCGCGGTCGGCAGCAGTTCGGGTGGGTTCATCATGTGGGCTCTTCCTCTTCCGTCCGGTCAGGGTCCGGCGGCATCTGCTCTGGTGGTCATGATCCACCGGGGCCAAGATCGCGGCCAACATCCGGTGGCGGCAGCCGGTCGGCGGGGGCTGGGGTCGGTGCGCGCTGCCACCTCGACCAGTTTGACGTCCGCCCTCTGGTGCTCGGGATCGCTGATCCCGCGGCCGGGCTCCTCAGGACGACGGGGAGAACGCATCAACTCCGCAACCCGGCTCACCGGGGTCAGCCCATGGCCCGGCGGTGGACCAACGCGGGAACTGGCTCGTGCGGCCATGGGTCGTTCGGTGCCCATCGGGACAGCCCGGCGGTCGGCCGCGTGGGGTGCGAACCCTGTTCTGGCTTCCGGGGCGTCGCTGCGTCAGAGATGGATCGTGGGCAGGCCCGCGGCGGTCACGTCGAAGGTCGCCCACATGCCCAGGTCCTCGTGGCCGGGCACCAGGCAGGCGATCCGGTAGTCGCCGACCTGGCTCGCCACGAAGGAGAAGGTGGCGTGGGCGCCGGGCGGGATTCCCACCGTCGGGTTGGGGATGCTCGCCCCGGCGAAGACCGGAGTGGTTCCCGTCGGAGTCACCACCGCGGCGGAGTGGTTGATCTTGTCGACGTTGCTGAAGTTCACTACCACGGTCCAGCCCACCGGGACCGTGACCACCAGCTTGCCGTCAGCCTCCCCGTCGAAGCTCAGGGTGTTGTTGACGTCGTGGTAGCCCGCCTCCAGTTTGAGGGTCGCCGTCTTGGTGGTGGGGTCGTACTTCAGCCACTGGTCCAAGGTGACACTCGAACTGGTTGGGGTGGGCCGGGACGACGGCGTTGGCGACGGCGCCGCCGTCGGGGTCGGGGTCGGCCTGACGTAGAACGAGGGCTCGGCGGTGATCAGGCCGTCCGCGACCACGGTGACCGTGCGGGCGGTGAGCCTGCGGCCGGCGACCCTCCAACCGGTGAACGGGTGCGGGCCGGGGCTGCTCGCCTGCGCGGTGAGGGTGGCCCGCTGCCCGCAGGCCAACTGCAGCGTGTTCTCGTTGCGGGTGAGCAGATGGGTGCGACCGTGATAGGTTGCCTGCACGGAGCCCAGCGGTGACGAGTGGAGTGTCGGGATCGAAACCGTCACCGAACAGCCCACCCCGGTGTCTGGGGACGACAGGGGGCCTCCGCACCCAGCGGCCAGACCGCCCAATCCCAGGGCCAGGCCCACCCCGATCGCCATCCTGCGGGTGGCTGTGATCATCTAAGTGGCCAGTTGGTGGGAGCAGGCTGGGGTCGTGGCATCGATCTCAGGTTAGCGGATCGCCACCCCCGCCGGCCGGGACAGATGCCCAGCCTCGGCCACCCTCGAATTGCTCCCTGTGCGCTGCGACCGCACGCGCTAGGGTATGCGGTTGTGAGCGCCGTCCAAGAGGGAGTGGCGGAGCTGACCGAGACGGTCGGCAGCGGGGAGACCCAGGAGCGGCGGGACCGGCCCTGGAAGGTCATCGTCTGGAACGACCCGGTGACCTTGATGAGCTATGTCGTGTTCGTGTTCCGCCGCCTGTTCGGCTACGATCTGGAGACCGCCACGCGGCTGATGCTGCAGGTACACAACGAGGGGCGGGCGGTGGTCGCCACCGAACCGCGGGAGCGGGCGGAGGTTTCCGTGGCCCAGCTCCATGCCCACGGCCTGCAGGCGACCCTGGCGCGCGACTGAACTTGGCCGAGATCAGGGGTCAGGGAGAGCTAGTCGAGGTCCTGGTGGACTCCCGGGAACGGCGCGCCCTGCTGCAGATCGTGGATCGGGTGCGACCGATGGTGGAACAGTCGAACTGGGCCTTTCCCAGGGCCTACGAGGATGACGAGCTGGAGCAGGAGTTCCAGCGCCTGGCCGGTGCTGACCTGGCGGTATCCCGGCAGGCGGATCTCGACACCCTGCGCAGCTGCCTTGATCAGGACTCCCCGATCGAGCTCACCGAGGAGCAGACCTGGAGCTGGCTGCGGGCCCTGAACGTACTCCGCCTGGCGCTGGCGGAGCGCCTGGGTCTGGACGAGGATGGTTGGGAGGAGCGCTTCAGCCCCCGCCAGCATCGCCGTCCGCCGCTGGCGACCCTCCACCTCTTGAGCTGGGTGCAGGAGGAGCTGGTGGCGGCACTGCCCCCGCGCTGAGGGGCGGGACCACTTCCCACCCACCTTCGCCCGGGGCGCGATCCGGGCCCGGCGCGCCTGTGGGCTCGGGCTCTCAGTCCCGGCTCTGCTCCCAGATCCCCGCCATCCAGCGCTCCACCTCGTCCGCCTGGGTCGGGATCCCGGCGCTGAGCACCCGGCAGCCGTCGTTGGTCACCAGGACGTCGTCCTCGATGCGCACCCCGATCCCGCGCAGCTCGGGCGGCACCGTGGTGTCGTGGGGCTGGAAGTAGAGGCCGGGCTCCACGGTGAGCACCATCCCCGGTTCCAGCTTGGCCTCGGTGTAGGCCTCATCCCGGGCCTTGGCACAGTCATGGACATCCAGACCCAGCATGTGGCTCACCCCGTGGATGGTGTAGCGGCGGTGGAGCTGGCGGTCCGGTTGCAGCGACTCCTCCGCTGGGATGGGGAGGATACCCATCGCCTCCAGACCGTGGGCCAGCACCGCCTGGGCGGCGCGGTTGGGCTCGAGGAAGTCGTTGCCCGGTCTGACGGCGGCGATCCCCGCCTGCTGCGCCTGCCAGACCAGCTCGTAGATCCGCCGCTGGTCCGGGGTGAACCGGCCGTTGATCGGCAGCGTCCGGGTCACGTCCGCGGTGTAGTAGTGGGTGGTCTCGACTCCGGCATCCAGGAGGAGCAGCTCCCCGCGGCGCAGCTCCCCGGTGTTCCGGCTCCAGTGCATGATGGTGGCGTGGCTGCCGGCGGCGGCGATCGTGGCATAGCCGGTGTCATTGCCGCCCCGACGGGCCCGGCTGAAGAAGGCCACCTCGACGTCGCGCTCCGTGCGGCTGGCAGGAAGGGCGCGCACCACGTCCTCGAACCCCTGGGCGGTGAGATCGACCGCCTCCTGCAGCAGCTCCACCTCCAGCGGGTCCTTGCGCAGGCGCAACTCGGAGAGGAAGGCCCCGAGCTCCTCGTCGGGACCGGCCAGATCCTGGGCGGCGCGGTCCACCGCCGGGTCCAGGCCCCGCAACACGACTCCCCGGTCGTGACGGCGCACGACCTCCTCCAGCTCGGTCCGTGGCCTCGCCTCCAGTCCAAGCCGGGATGAGGCCGAATCCAGCCCCCGCCGCGGTCCAACCCAGAAGGCGCCATCCCGGTCGGTGAAGAACGACGTGGTCTTGAAGTCGGCGCCCGGGTGCGCATACAGGCGCACCCGGTGCCCGCCCTGGGGCTCGGGCTCCAGCACCAGAACCTCCTCGGTCTCCCCCTCGCCCACCAGGTAGACGAATTCGGTGCTGGGCCGGAAGGGATAGTCGGTATCGTTCGCCCTGGTCTTGGCGACCCCGCTGGGGACCACGATCAGGAGTCCAGGAAAGCGCTCGGAGAGCGCCCGCCGGCGAGCCTGGTGGAGGTCGAGTCCGGCAATCGGTGCGGGGTCGGCGGCCCTAGGCTCCTCCCAGCCCTGGATGATGAAGTCGAGCAGGGCCTGCGGGGGCTTGCGGTCGTGCTTGGCGTGCGCCTTGGGGTTCAGGCCCTTGTCGGCGGTCTTCCCCTCCTCACTGATCATCGCCCGATCCTACAGCAGCCGTCCTCGGCTGCGACCGGGGATGGTCAGCTCCGATCGCTGAGCCCTGGACTCAACGCCGGGACGCGGTCCGCAAGGCCGTTCTCCGGCCAGCCCCCGCGGCGCCGGTACTCGAGGTCCAAAAGCAGGCTCAGCCGCTCCCGGGCCGCGCTCGGCAGACGGCGCGAGCGCAGCTCAGCGACCGTGCCGCGACGGCGGATCTCCTCGAAGGACCAGGAGTCAAAGGTCGCGGCCAACAGGATCAGCGCGGGCATTCGCAGGGGGGCCTTCAGGAAGGCCAGCCGTGACATTGACACCCCCACCAGGCAGCCGTCGCTGGCCGGCCCCCGGCCATGCCAACCCAGGTCCGCCCGCCGCAGCGGCAGCCCGGCTGCGAGATGGGCCCGGGCACGATCCAGCGATTCCTCGGGCAGCGCTCTGAGGGCGTGCAGCAGGCGCAGGTCGTGTGCCTCTAGTGGGACCGCGGATTCAGCCATTTCCCAAGATGATCCATGTGAGCTCGACCTGCCCAGATCTTAGCTCGACGCGAGCTGGGTGGTGACGGAGCTCCCGGCCGCGGGGCGGTTGCTCCGACAAACAGTGGCTTCCGCCGAGGTCCACCGCGCTCCGGTTGGCGGAGACTGCCGGGAGATCGCTAAGTTGTCCCCGTGCGC
>JAJYWT010000095.1 GCA_021791345.1 bacterium | reverse complement strand
CGATCTTGCCTCGCGGTCTACGCCGCCGCGCTGGAGGCGGTGGAGCGGGCTCGGCGCGGCGACGGTCCGACCCTCCTGGAGGCCGTGTGCATGCGTCTCCAGTCCCACAGCAGTGACGACGACCAGCGTCGGTACCGCTCTCCGGACGACCTGGCCCAGATGCGGGAGCACGACCCGCTGGAGCGGTTCCGCCGCCAGCTGGAGGGGGTCGGCGTGCTGGCCGAGGGGGACGCCGACACCATCCGCAAGGACTGCCAGCGGGTGATCGAGGCGGCCCAGGCGGAAGCGGACGCCGCGGCCCCACCGGATCCCGCCACCGCTCTCAGGCACGTGTACCAGGAGGGCTGACGGTGGCTCAGATCACCTATGTGGAGGCGATCCGGGGTGCCCTCGAGGAGGAGATGCGCCGCGATGACCGGGTGCTGGTCATGGGCGAGGACGTGGGAGCCAAGGGGGGTGTGTTCGGCGCCACCGCGGGGCTTTTCGCGGAGTTCGGAGAGGAGCGTGTGATCGACACCCCCCTGGCGGAGGCGGCCATAGTGGGGGTCTCGATCGGGTGCGCCCTGGCCGGGCTGCGTCCGGTGGCCGAGATCCAGTTCCTGGACTTCATCCCACCCGCCATGGACCAGATCATCAACGAGGCCGCCAAGATCCGCTATCGCTCCAATGGCGACTGGAGCTGCCCCATGGTGATCCGCGCTCCCTGCGGGGGAGGGGTCCACGTCCACGGTGCCCTGTACCACTCGCAGAGCCTGGAGGCGCTGTTTGCCCACGTACCCGGCCTCAAGGTGGTGATCCCCTCGACGCCAGCGGACGCCAAAGGCCTCCTGCTCTCGGCCATCCGGGACCCCGATCCGGTCTGCTTCTTCGAGCACAAGGCCCTGTACCGCTCACTGCGGGAGGAGGTCCCGGAAGGGGAGCACCTGGTGCCGATTGGGAAAAGCCGCGTCGCCCGCGCGGGCGACGACCTGAGCTGCATCACCTATGGTGCCACGGTGCATGAGGCGCTGGCCGCCGCCGAGCGGCTGGGCCAAGACGGGATTGACGTGGAGGTGCTGGACCTCCGCACGGTCCGGCCCCTGGACCGGGAGGCGATCATCGCCACCGCCCGCAAGACCGGCAAGGTGTTGGTCTGCCACGAGGCCAACCTCGCGGTCGGCGTGGGAGCCGAGGTGGCTGCCATCGTCGCCGAGGAGTGCTTCCAGCAACTGGACGCGCCGGTGATTCGCCTTGGGGGCCCGGAGGTCCCGGCCATCCCCTTCGCTGAGCCGCTGGCCGAGGTCTACTGCCTTGGCCCGGAGAAGATCGAGGCCAAGCTCCGGCAGCTGGCCGCCTACTGACCCGAAGAAGGAAGTTTGCCCATGGCGATCACGGTCACGATGCCACAGCTGGGGGAGTCGGTCACCGAGGGGACCATCGGGTCCTGGCTCGTGCAGCCGGGCCAGCAGGTGGAGAAGTTCGACTCCCTGGTGGAGGTGGTGACCGACAAGGTGACGGCAGAGGTGCCGTCCCCGGCAGCGGGGACGGTCGTCGAGATTCTGGCGCCGGAGGGGGAGCGCCTCTCCGTGGGCCAGCCGATCTGCACCCTCGAGTCCCCCGATGAGGAGACGGTGCCGCTGTCCGACGACGCCGGGCCCATCCCGGAGGTGTCGCCCTCGGTGCCGGCAGTGGCCTCCGAGGAGAAGCCGCTGTCCGGGGCGCCGCCCGAAGGGGTCCCTGCTGGAACTAGAACTTCGGTGGAAAGTGCGCCGGCGCCGACTGGGATTGGGTTCATCAGCCCGGCGGTGCGCCAGCTGGCGGATGAGAAGGGGGTCGACCTCTCCAGGGTCCGGGGCACCGGGTTCGAGGGGCGGATCACCAAGCGTGACGTCCTCCTCTACCTTGAGGGGAAGCCAGCGACAGCCGCCCCGGCCGCGCCCGCGCCCACCCGGGCCCCGTCGCCCGCCGTGGCCGCCCCGGGGGAGCGCATCACCCTCAGCCCCATGCGCCGGTCGATCGCCGAGCACATGGTGCGCAGCCGGCACACCTCGCCCCACGCTTGGACCATGGTGGAGGTGGACATGAGCGGCGTTCGGCGCGCCCGGAACGCTCAGCGCGACCAGTTCCGAGCCACCACCGGGGTGGAGCTGAGCTACCTGCCCTTCGCCATGCAGGCGACCTGCCTGGCCCTGCGCGCAGTGCCGACGATGAACGCCAGCTTCGAGCAGGAGGCGATCGTGGTGCACCGGGAGGTGAACCTGGGGCTGGCGGTGAGCGTCCCCGATGGGCTGATCGTCCCTGTGGTGAAGAACGCGGATCGGTACAGCGTCGCCGGGCTGGCCCGGGCCGCTGCGGAGCTGATCGCCCGGGCCAGGGCGGGGGCCGCCCGCCTCGAGGACGTGGAGGGCGGCACGTTTACCCTGAACAACGCCGGAGCGCTGGGGACAGTGCTCTCCCAGGCCATCATCAACCAGCCCCAGGCCGGGATCCTGGTGATGGACGCGGTGGTGCCCCGGCCGGTGGTGGTCGGGGACGCAATCGCCATCCGTCCGATGATGAACCTCACCTTGAGCTTCGACCACCGGATCAACGACGGCTCGGCGGCGGCCCGCCTGCTGGGGGCGGTCAAGAGCTGGCTGGAGTCGGTGGGGCCGGAGACCCCGC
>JAJYWT010000085.1 GCA_021791345.1 bacterium | reverse complement strand
ACGTGTTACTCACCCGTCCGCCACTAGGCCTTGCGGCCTCGTTCGACTTGCATGTGTCAGGCACGCCGCCAGCGTTAATCCTGAGCCAGGATCAAACTCTCCGTCGTTACCAACCCGGCCGAAGCCGGGTAGGTGGCAAAGAATTTGTTTGGGCCCCTTCCCAAGGGGCATGTGGATACAGAATCGTCTCCACTCTTCAATTGTCAAGGTGCGGGCTGCCTCCCGCAGCGGGGGGCCGGCGCCGGGCTTGTGAGCTCAGCGCGGACTGTGAAGTATATCCCGAGTGGGGGCGCCGGTCAACCCTGATCTCAATCCAGGGGATCCGAACTCAAATCCCCTGCCGGCCGGAGAAGGCGCGGGCCACGGTGCGCTCATCAGCGTACGCCAGCTCCCCCCCCACGGGCAGACCGTGGGCCAAGCGGGTGACCCGGGGAGGCGTCCCCTCCAGCCGGCGGATCAGGTAGCCGGCGGTGGCCTCCCCCTCCACGTCGGAGTCGGTGGCCAGGATCACCTCCTGGACCGCTCCCCCCACCACCCGAGCGACCAGTTCGTCGGCATGGATCTCCGCCGGACCGATGCCGTCCAGCGGGGACAGTGAGGCCCCCAAAACGTGGTAGACGCCGCGAAACTCCCCGGTGCGCTCGATCGCCAGCACATCCTTGGGGTCCTCCACCACACAGATGGTCTTATCCTCGCGACCGGGCTGGCGGCAGATCGTGCACAGCTCGCCGCGTTCACTGAGAAAGAAGCAGACCGGGCACTGACCGACCTCCCGCGCCAGCGCGCCGATCGTCTCGGCCATCGCCAGCAGTGCCGGCGCCGGCCAGCGCGCCGCCTGAAAGGCCAGTCGTTCGGCGGTCTTGGGCCCGATCCCGGGGAACCGGGCGAACTCCTCGGCCAGCCGCTCCACCGGGTCGGGCAGCAGCCCCATCCTCAGCCCCGCGGCTCCCGCTGCTGGCTCAGAGCATCCCGGGAGGTAGCATCCCGGGCGGCAGGATCGCCTCCATGGACCTGGCCGCCAGCTCGCGCGACCGCTCGAGGGCGTCGTTGACCGCGGCCTGGATCAGGTCGCCCACCATCTCGCTGCCCTCCTCGAGCACTGCCGGGTCGATCAGGACTGCGGTCACCCGCTGCTGGCCGCTGCAGCGCACCACCACCGCCCCGCCCCCGGCTGAACCCTCCACCTCGCGCGCGGCCAGGTCCGACTGCGCCTGCTCGAACTGGCGAGCCATGTTCTGCTGCAGCTGGCGCAGCTGCTTGGGGTTTAACTGCGGCAAGCGATCTCCCTCCTGGCGGGTTGGGGCTAATTCTAGGGCTCGACCGAGGAGGCCCGGCCGGGGTCGGGAAACTCGACCTTGCGCACGGTGCTCCCCGGGAACTTCTGGAGTGCCAGCGCCAGGGCGCTGGGCTCGGCCCCAGAGGTAGGCGCAACCGGGGCCGGCTCCCCGGCCAAGACTAGGTCCAGGGCCAGCTCCTGCCCGAAGACATCCTGGCAGCCGGACTCGAGTAGGGCCCGGTTGGGAGCCGCTCGAAGCTGGTCCAGGTGCCAGGGATAGGCGACCTCGACGGTCATCCGGCCATCCTCGCAGGAGACGGCCCTGGTCTCCCTGACCAGCGCGGCAAAGGGTCCCGGATGGCTCCGCTGCGCCCAGTCTCGGATCTCGGCCCAACGAGCGGGCCAGGAGCCGACCGGGGAGGCCCGGCCGTCTTCGGGGCCCAATACCGGGGGTTCCGTCGGGGTGGCCTGGATGAAAGCGGGCTCCGGCAGAGGCTTGCCTCCCGGCAAGGAGGGGGTGGCCGCCGGCGGCGCAGCCTCCACTGCAGCCGACAAGGCGGGAGGTGAAGCGTCGGTCGGGTTCCGCGGCGAAGCCTCTCCCGACTCCCGTCGACCAGGCCTAGCCGACGCCACCCGCAGCAGGATCACCTCGACCGCCATCCACGGATCGTCCGCCCGCCGCAGCTCCCCGCCACCACGCACGCACGCGTCCATCAGAGCCAGCCAGAAGCCGGCCCGCGGGCCGGGCCCGGCGACCTCTGCCCAATGGCGGCTCCGGGCGGTGGCCCCCAGCGACCGCAGCAGTTGGCGCGGCTCCACCCCGGACTCGGAGAGCTGCCCCAGCTCCTTCATGAGTGTCGACCAGTCGCCTGCCGCCAGGCTGTCGGCCAGCCGGCCCACCGCCTGCGGATCGGCCATCCCCAGCGCCCCCCGCACCAGCTCCAGATCGAGCACCCCATCCTCGGTTCCGATCAGGCGATCGAGCAGGGACTCGGCGTCGCGCAGGGATCCGGCCCCCGCCTCGGCCACCAGCTGCATAACTTCGGGGCTGGTGGCGACCTGCTCCAACTCGCAGATGTGAGCCAGGTGTCGGGCCATTGAGGCCACCGGGATCCGGCGGAAGTCAAAGCGCTGGCAGCGAGACAGCACCGTCTCACTGAGCCGGTGGGGCTCGGTGGTCGCCAGGATGAAGCAGGCGTGCTCAGGAGGCTCCTCGAGGGTCTTGAGGAAGGCGTTCCCGGCCTCGGTGGTCAGCATGTGCACCTCGTCGATGATGTACACCTTCATGCGCAGCTCGCTGGGCATGAACTGGGCCCGCTCCCGCAGGTCCCGGATCTCGTCGATGCCCCGGTTGGTGGCCGCGTCGATCTCGATCACGTCCAGGCTGCGACCCGCGCCGATGGCCTCGCAGGCGGGACAGGTCAGGCACGGCTCGCCGTCCTGGGGCTGCTCGCAGTTGATCGCCCGGGCCAGGATCCGGGCGGCCGACGTCTTACCGGTGCCCCGGATCCCCGTGAACAGGTAGGCGTGGGCGAAACGGCGCTCCCGCACCGCGTTGCGCAGGGTGCGCGCCACCACCTCCTGACCCACCAGGTCTTGGAACCGCCGCGGGCGGTAGCGCAGGTAGAGGCTCTGTCTCACTGAGTTCACGTTCGTCAAGATGATCGCGCACCCCTCTTTGTGAAGACATCCCCGGCGCCTGTCGACCTCCGGGCTCAGGCCGGGGAGCCCGACGGCACTCCAGTCGCTCCGCGTACCGCTGCTTCCTTCCGGACCTGACGGGGTTGGCGGTGATTGGCTGCGCCGGACCCGGCCGTCAACACCTCGGTGATCGGAGCTGACCCGAAGACGCCGTCCCTAGGAGGGGAATTCGACCCCGCTGTAGCGGATTGCGGGTACAGGGCACCGCTAACTCCCCGTCTAGCGCGATCACTCAGATTCTACTTCTACTGCCACCCAGCCGGCTCCTCCCGAGGCCCTCTCGGAGGAGCCTCGAAGTGGATCGCCCCCAGCCGGCGCTGGCGGGGTGGTGCGGCCAATGGAGTTCGGGACAGCGTCGCCGCGTCGCTCCTCACACGTCCAGGGCCTGGAGCCGGCTGTGCCCCACCTTCAAGGTCAGGCCGGCGGTGAGGCCGGCGATTGCCATGAGGACCACCAACGCGAACAGTTCGGAACCCAGGGAGGGCTGGTTGGTGATCAGCAGGGCGAGGGTGAGTCCGACGACGCAGACCGCGATGTAGGCCGCCCCCAGCATCATGAACACGATCGCCAGCCAGACCCCCACGGCGCGGCGGGGATCGGTCCAGTCAAGGCGGGGCCAGATCGCCCCCAGCCCGGTCGCCAGAGCGCTCAGTCCGACCACGCAGATGGAGAGCAGCAGGGCTGAGAAGAGCATCTGGAACCCGGAGGTGCCGCTGCGAAGCTCGCTGGTCACCATCAGGGTCAGGCTGGCGGTGGTCGCGATCACCCCCGGCAGGACCAGCTTGCTGAGGAGCAGGGTCCGAGTCGAAACCGGGGCGGTCCGAAGGCACCAGAACTGCCGACCTTCGGAACCGACCGCCCGGAGCCCAATACCGCTGGCGGCGAAGAGGGCGGCGAAGGCGGCGGTGGTCATCGGGCCGTACCAGCTCGGAAAGTTGTGAAAGAGACCCAGCCCCAGTCCGCCGGCCCGCGGCGACAACAGGTACACAGCAAACAGGCCGATCGGCAGAAGCAACTGGACAAGCTGGGCCGGGTCGCGGCGCAGGGTGCGCCAGTCCTTGCGCAGCACCGCCAGCACCACCGGCCGACGGCGCAATCGAGGGCGCCCTCGCCCGCCCCGCCGGCTGGTGGTCTGGGCTCGGAACCACCCCTCGCGCACCAGCGGGCCGGAAAGCCAGACGGCGCAGAACGTGACCACAGCGGCCAGGGCGATCAGCTCAGTGACCCCAAGGAGGGCTGGGCCCCACCTTCCGTGGGCCGCCGCGAAGATGCTCTGGGCCGCCCAGGTCGGGGACAGCCAGCCCGGGAGATGCATCCCCCGGGAGAAGTCGCTGATCCCGATCCCGGGCACCGACCCCCGCCGCACCGACGCGGCCAGATCGAGGGCAGCGACCCCGAACCCCACTACCCCGACCAGGAGTCCCGCCGCCTCCTTCACCCGGTTGGCGGGGACAACCCGAACCAGCGCCACCACCACCAGCATCGCCACCGCCATCGGAACCAGGAGCAGGCTGCCGACGGCCAGCGCCACCAAGGGCACCAGCCCCGGGCTGTGGTACACGACCGCCGCCGCCAGCACCACCGGTCCCGCGACGCCGGCGCCGATGGCGGCGCCGAGGCCGAGCTGGGAGAGCAAACGGTAAGAGAGGAAGAGCCTGGGGCTGATGGGGGCCAGCAGCAGCCACTCCACGTCGCGGGCGAAATAGATCGACGCCAGCGCGAAGCTGATCGAGGTCGCCAGCGTGAAGGCGAACAGGACCACCATCAGGGTCGTGAGTCCGGCTTCCAGGCCGGCGCCGGAGCCGACCGCCCGTGAGCGCAGGAGCTGGACCACGACTGGGGTGGCCGCCACCCAGACCAGGGCGCCGACCGCCGGGATCAGGATGGTGGCGAGCCGACGCCCCGGTCCGCAGTGCCAGCACCCGTTCCAGAGCCCGGCGAGGCCCGCTCTGGCCAGCCCGGCGAGTTGCGACCGTCGGCGCAGCTCAGGCATGGGGTCCCAGCGGTCGGTGCCGGCCGCCACCGGTCAGGCCCCGAGGGCGGAGATCAGCGTGGAGGTCTCCTGGTCGGCGGCGCCGGTCACGCTCATGAACGCCTCCTCCAGCGTCCCGGGATGGCCCGGCGCGGCACCCGCGGCGCGCTCCAACTCCGCCACGGTGCCGACCGCCACCAGTCGGCCGCGGTTGAAGATGCCCACCCGGTCACAGAGCGCAGCCGCGATCTCGAGAGCGTGAGTGCTGAGGAAGACCGTGTGGCCGGTGGCGCACAGGGTCTGCAACATCACCTTGAGCTGGCGGGCCGCCTGCGGGTCCAACCCCACGGTGGGCTCGTCCAGGAAGAGCACCTGGGGGTCGTGCATGAGGGCAGCGCAGAGCGCCAGCTTCTGGCGCATGCCGCGGGAATAGGACTGGACCAGCTGACCCGCCGCGGCTTCCAGGTCGAGCGCCGAGAGCAGCGCTGGGATGCGCCGCTGGCGCCGCTCCCGGCTGATCTGATGCAGGTCACTGGCGAGCTCGAGCATCTCCAGGCCCGTCAGCTTGTCGTAGAGGGGGGCGGAGTCGGGGACGTAACCGAGTCGGCGCCTCGCCTGGGTACCCTGATGCTGGATGTCGTAGCCGGCGATGAGGACGCGCCCCTGCGAGGGTCGCAGCAGCCCCACCGCCATCTTGATGGTGGTGGTCTTGCCCGCCCCGTTTGGCCCGATCAGGCCGAAGAGCTCACCGGGGCCGACGCGCAGGTTGAGATCCAGCACCGCCGGCCGCACGTCGAAACTCTTCTCCACCTGCTCGAAGGCGATCGCCGCCTCAGGGGCTGGGGCTGCCACATCCGCGATTATCACCGCCCAGTGTCAGCGCCCACCGCTTGATGCGACGTTGTAACCTCAGAGCATGAGCACAATCAGCACCAGCTCGACCGCCGTCCCGACCCGCCCCCACCTCGACGACCTCAGGCTGTCCCAGGGCAAGCGGGCCCGCCTGCACACTCTCCTATACGATCACGGGCCGGGCAACGGCACCCTGCTGCTGCTGCCGATAGACCAGGGGCTGGAACACGGACCGGTGGACTTCTTCACCAACCCTCCGGCCAAGGACCCCGACTTCCAGGTCCGCCTGGCCCTGGAGGGGAACTACTCGGGGATCGCCCTCCATATCGGACTCGCCACCCGCTACCTCAGAGACCACGCCGGACGCCTGCCGCTGGTGCTGAAGGTGAACGGCAAGACCGCGGTGCCGAGCTCGGACGATGCGTTCTCCCCGCTGACATCCTCGGTCGAGGACGCGGTCAGGCTGGGGGCGGCCGCCGTCGGGTACACCTGCTACGTGGGGTCCCCCGCCCAGGATCGCGATCTGCGGCAGATGAATGAAGTGCGGGCGGAGTGTGAGCGCTACGGGATGCCCCTCATCTGCTGGGCCTACCCCAGGGGTTCCGCCATCGACAAGCGGGGCGGTCAGAACAGCCTCTACGCGATCGATTACGCCGCACGGGTGGCGTCGGAGATGGGTGCCGACGTGATCAAACTCAACATCCCCAGGGAGCACACCGACGCCGACTCAGCCTCCCCGGCTCCTTACGACACCCTGGTGGAGGACCGGCGCGAGATGCTGGCCCGGGTGATCCGGTCCGGAGGGCGTTCGCTGGTCATCTTCGCCGGCGGGAGCAAGCTGCAGGATGACGAGCTGCTGGGCCGGATCGACGACTGCATGGCGGCCGGGGGCAGCGGGTTCATCTTCGGGCGCAACATGTGGCAGCGACCGCTGAACGAGGCGCTGGCGATGACCGCCAGGGTGCACCAGGTGCTGAACCGCTACGGGGGGCGCTGACCCCGCTCAGGGGCCGAACAGGGGGGGTACAGCGGCCCGCGCGGCCACGCCCAGCAGCGGGCCCAGGACCACCACGAATCCCAGGAAGCTGGCGCCGCAGAGCGCGACTCCCACCAGTGCCACCCGGCCGGGCAGGACCAGCTCTGGTCCATCCACCCTGGCGTCAAACAGGACCATTACCCAGCGGTATGCGACTCCGATCCCGAGCAGGCTCGACACCAGCGCCAGCACCACCAGCCAGCCAAACCCGGCCCGAAGCGCAGCCTCGACGCTGAAGAGCCGCACGAAGAACCCCGCCAGCGGCGGCAGCCCCGCGGCGGCCACCACCAGGACGGCCAGCATCCCCGCCATCCAGGGGGTGCGCGCCCAGAGCCCCCGCAGCGCGGCCTGGGTGTCCTCCTCTCCCGAGCCCCGGAGCGCGCCCGCCAGAGCCAGGGTGGCGGCGGCGAGCGGGACCAGGGTGAGCAGGAGATAGAGCATGGCGGCGGTGCCCGAACGGGAGATGTCCAGCAGATCCAGCAGCCCGAAGGCGAGCTGGGCGATCAGCAGCTGCTGGACCGCGCCCAGGAGGCGGCGCTGGCGCAGCGCCAGGATCGGTGCCCCGATCAGGGTCAGCGCCGCCAGCACCCCCAGCGTCACCGTCCAGTCGGGGGCTACCGACCCGAGCGCTCCCGGGAGCAGCCGCAGCAGCGCTGCCACGACGGCCAGGGAGAGCAGGGCGGTCCGGGCCAGCCCGGCGCCGAGCGGCACGCGGTCCAACTCGAAGGAGCGCCAGCCACCGAATGGGAACACCCCCAGCTGGCCCAGCGCCCCGACCATCACCAGCAGCGCCGCCACGGCCAGGGCGGGATCCAGCGGCAGCGACCGCTGGGCGATCACCCGAAGGGTGGTGGATCCGCCGACGCCCGCGACGATGGCCTCTCCCGCCACGAACACGGCCAGCAGCGCGGCGGCGATGCTCAAGGAGCGAGTGGCCGTGCGCAGCGCGACCAGGTTGGTCTTGTTGAGCCCCTGAGCGATGGCCAGTGGCAGGGTGGTCAGGGCCAGCCCGACCGCGAGGCTGATCAGGTCGGCGGCGGAAGCGGTGAACAGGATCCCCGCGGTCGCCATCAGCAGGAGCGCGTGGTAGACCCCGATGTGGGGAGCCACCTCGGCCTCCGAGTCGGTGCCGCAGATGACCACCGCCCCCGCCGCCGCCAGGCCGGCGGCGTAGAAGAAGAGGGCGAAGCGGTCGATCAGAAAGCTTCCGTGCTCGACGTCGGGGGGAGTCGGACCGAACGAGGAGTGCCAGAAGCCGATGCTGGCCAAAAACGCCACCAGCAGCGCCGCCAGTGCCACCCATCGACTGGGCGAGTCGCCGCCCCAGCGCCTCCGGCCCTGGCCCAGGTCCAACCAGCTGCACCCGGCCGCGCCCAGCACCAGAACGCCGATGGGGATGAAGTCCTGAATGAAGGCCAGGTTCACTTGTGGACCCCCTTGGGAGCAACGGGCGGAGCCGGCGCATAGCTGGAGACCCTCGCGGCCACCAGATCAGTGCCGTGGACGATGTACGGTGAGAAGTAGCCGGCTGAGATTCCGAAGGCGATGAGCAGCCCCGCCATCACCCAGCCGGCGTAGAACTCAGACCCGTGCGAATCCGACACACTCACCTGCGGCTCGGATCTGGGGCCGGTCCAGAAGACCGCGCCCAGCAACCGCCAGAGCGCCGCGGTGAGCACCAGCATGCCCGCGCAGGCCAGCGCGCTCACGTAGCGATGGGCGACGAAACTCCCCACCAGCAGCTGGAACAGCCCGGGAAATCCTGCCAGGAAGGGTACCCCCAGGAGCCCGGCCACCCCCAGCGCGAAGAGCAGGCGGAGCCGGGGAGCGTTCGCCGCGGCTCCCGCCAAATCGCCGAGCTGCTGCCGGCCGGCGCGGTCGCAGAGAGCCCCCACCGTCAGCACCAACAACGGCGCGAAGAAAAAGTAGGCGAAGGCGAGGCCGAGCGCGCCCGCGATCGAGGTCTCGGAGAAGGAGATGACCCCCAGTAGAATCGGGCCGCCGATGGCGCTGAGGGCGAATCCCACGATGCGACGTGGTTCGCGGCTGCCGCGGGCGGCGAGTGCCCCAAAGAAGAGCGCGACCAGGGCCAGGGCCAGCACGGGCCGGACCAGCTGCAGGGAGGCGAGCGGGTCCATGTTCAACAGCACTCGCACCAGGCCGTAGGCTCCCACCGGCAAGGCCGAGATGGTGAGGAGCATCGCGACCGGGGTCGGAGCAGCGGCCACCCCGTCGACCAGCCAGCGATGCATGGGAAACACCGCCATCCGGCTGGCGAAGGCAAACAGCAGCAGCACCGCCACGATCAGCCCGGGCGCGCCCTTGACCGGATTGGTGGTGGACAAGGAGAGGAAGTCGAAGGTGACGTTGCCGGACCGCAGCAGCATGATCAGGATGGCCGCCAGCAGAGCGGAGCTGGAGAGGGCCTGGGAGAACAGCACGCGCCGGCCGGCGGCGGCGCTGCCGATGCCCACCAGGACGCTGAGGGGGACCACAGGCAGGGCGAAGAAGACCAGAAAGAGCAGCAGATCCTGGGTGGCGAGCGCCCCGGTCAGGGCCACCTCCACCAGCAAGACCAGGGCGAAGTACGTGCGGTAGCGCTCGCGCTGCCGCCAGCTGGCCAGGATGAGCGCGGGAAACACCGCCGTCACCGCGAACAGCAGCATCAGGTTCAGTCCATCGGTCCCGAGGTGGTAGTCGAGCTGGAAGAAGAAGTGGCGCAGCCACGGCGCGTCGATGGCCGGCTGGGCGAGGGCTCCCTGGGCCGGATTGCCGACTTCGGCGATCACATCGAAGATGGCGATGAGCAAAGGGATGAGCGTCGCAAACAGCGCGGTGGTGCGGATGCGGAAGCGCTGCAGATCGGTGTCCACAGGCAGACCCAGCAGCAGCAGTGCCCCCAGAGCCGGCACGAACACGATCAGCGTCAAGCTTATGTCGGTGGGCATCTACGGGCTCCCCACTCCGCCGGGGTGGAAGGCGCCCAGCCAGACGGCCACTCCGGCCGCCAGCGCGATCACCGCCAGGGCGGCAGCGCTCGAGCCCACGCCGGGGCTCAGCCAGGGCCAGCTGCTCCTGGGCTCCCACTGGATGAGCTGTTCCCAGGTGGCAGCCGCGGAGTCGAGGACGGGATCCACCACCCGGCCGGTTAGAGCGACCAGGGCCCGGCCCGGCCAACCCACCAAGCCCGCCTCCAAGCCTGACAGCAGCGCCGTCCCGTCCAGCCACGGGAGCCAGGCGGAGTCCGCCGTCGAGCGCCCGACGACCGGCGCCAGCGCAAAGCCGGCTGCAGCCGCCAGCAGAGGAACCACGACGATCAGCGCGAGCGACAGTCCGCTGAATCCCAGGGCGGTCGGCTCCGACTTCGCAGCCAGGAGCGGCCCTACCCCCCAGCGAACCGCGGGTAGGCTCACCAGCCCGCTGAGGAGCGCGACCACGGCACCGGCCTGAAGAACCGGGAGCTGGCCGCCCGGACGCCACTGGTTGAAGTGGCGGCGCGCCTCCCTGGCCTCACGCGGGTCAGTCGGCTCCTGGCCCTTCACCGCAAAGGCGGCCACCCGACCGCAGGCCGCAGCCAAGAGGATCGAGGTCAGCAGGACCCCCACCGCTCCGACGACCCTCTCGGGCGAGCCCGGCTCAGGGAATCCAGCTCCGGGACCCGAAACCGCGGCGGCCAGGATCGCGGTGCGTCCGAAGAAGCCTCCCGCTCCCACCAGGCCCGCGGCCGCCACCAGAGCTCCGAGCAGGACCACCACCGCCGAACGCGCATTACGCCATGCCGGCCCCAGCCGGTCCATCCGGGCCACCCGCAGGTCGCGGGTCAGATGGCTCAGCGCTCCAACCAGCACGACTGCAGTCACGACGCCGGAGGTAGCCAGCGCCAGCGCTGCCGCCGGCGACCCCAGGCCGAACCCGACCAGGACCAGGCCGGAAAGGCTGGCCACCACCATGGCTCCGAAGCGCCGCAGATCGTGCTCCCTGACGGCCAGCGCGGCGGTGACCACCGCGCTCACCGCAGCCAGGGTGGTCAGCGCCGGCAGCACTCCGGCTGCCACCGACAACAGGGGAAACGCCTCCAGCAGCAGCGCCGTGCCAACCGCCACGCCCACGATCGAGGTCAGGACGGCGGCGCCGGCGCCCGGTGCCCGGGTCAGGCCACGCCACAGGAAGTGAAGCGGAACTGCTCCACAGGCGCAGGCCGCGGCGACCAGAATGAGCGCTCCGGCCAGGGTCAGACTCCTGCCCCCGACGCCGTGGACCTGGCCCCTCACAGCCAGACGGAGCATCGCGGCCAGGGAGCTCAGGTTGAGGCCGTAGGGACTGATGGCCGGGCCCTTGTGGTGGACGTTGGTGGCCGCGACCTCGATCGCCCCGGAGAACTTGACATACAGGAATACCACGGCCAGCAGCAGCGCCAGGGCCCCTCCCCGCCAGACCAGGTAGGTGCGGCGCGCCATCCTCCCGGCGTCCTCTCCCAGGCCGCTGCCGATGGTGAGGGCGGCGGCCAGACCGCAGAGCTCGAACCCCAGCAGGGTCTGGAACAAACCCGGGGCCATGATGAGGAGGACAGCGCCGAAGCTGAGGACACCTGTCAGCCGCATCAGGGTGGGGAGCCTGGGGTCACTGCGCAGCTGGCTCATCAGCTGGGTCTGCCCCAACGCCACCGCGAGGGCCACCGCGACCTCCAGCACCAGCGCGCCGGGGGTGGCGGCGTAGCCAACGCCCACCTGGAAGGTGGGCGAGAGCAGGGTGGTGGCGGCCGAGTTGAAGGGAGTCTGGGTCACCGGGAACGTCCAGAAGGCCAGGGTTGACTGGTGGGTCTGGGGCAGGGCGTGGACACTCGCCCCCAGCGCGATCAGAGCCACCAGCAGGGTCAGCCAGGCCGTCACCGCGACCGCCATCGCCGCCCCCCGCCGGGTCTCGGCCAGGTAGCTCGCCCCGACCCCGGCGATCGGGAGCAGCAGCAGCGCCCACGCCGCGTCGAAGATCTGCACCTCAGCCGCCCTCGTCGTCAGGGACGTCTTCGCCCGGTGCGGAGTCGGGGGAGCCCACCGGATCTGCCGGTTCCGGAGCCGCCTCCTCGAGCGGTGCCGGGGGCTCCGCGGCCACGGCGGCCGACTCAAAGGCAACCGGGACTCCCACCAGCGAGTCCGATTGGGCACGGCGCCACAGCACCACCGCCAGCGCCGAGCCCACCGCCGCGCACAGCACTCCGATCACCTCCACCACGACGGCGTAGGCCTGCAGTTGAGCGGCCGCAGCGGGAGTGGGAGCGGTGGCCGCAAAGCCCACCAAGGCCGTCGCCAGCCCGGAAAAGCCGATCAGCACCCCGGCCACCGCGCCGAAGGCGTCCCGGCGGTGGAGCAGGATGAACGTCGTCAGCCCCAGCAGGCCGCACGAGGTAACCAGCAGGCTCGCAGCGGTTCCGCTCATCCGCGGACTCCGCGGCGTGCCCGTCGAGCCGCCTCTCGAGCCGCGGCCCGCTGGCGATTCCTGCGCTGCTGCTCAGCCAGACGGCGCTGCCGCTGAGCCTCGGCCTGGTCCTCGGCCGCCTCGCGGCGATCTCTGCCCACCAGGGCCGCAGCGCCGACCAGCACGGTCGCCGCCACCAGCACCAGCCCCAGGACGGGCACACCGGCTCCGAGCACAACCTGGTGCCCCACGGTGATGAGACTGGGCTCGGAGCGACTGGAACTGCGGAAGCTCGACCGGGCGGCCACCCCCACCGCCACGAGCAGGGCCACCACGAAGACCGCCACGGCCGCCTCAACGGCGAGCGGTAGCCGGAGCCGGTTGACGCGCGCTGCGGGCGCGGTCAGGCGTAGAGGCGCCAGCACGAGGCCGCCTCCCACACCGCCGGCGAGCAGAATCCCGATCGCCGGAAGCACAGCGCCGGCGACCGCCATCGCCAGCGCCAGCGCCACCATGGCCACCAAAAGGGCCAGCATCTGCGCCGATCTGTCCCGTCGCGCCACCACCAGGATCCCGGCCCCCACGGCGATGCCGCCCAGCACCGCGGTCGCGATCACCGCAACCACCAGTATCCGGGCATCTCAGGGGAGCCGGCGAGAGTCGGGACGGGCCGGACCGGGCGTGATAGGGGCACGGCCGGTCATTTTATGGGACCGAGATCGCGGTCCGGCCGGGCGATCCCCACTCAGCGATCGCGCAGGATCAGGCGGTCCGCGAACCGCTCGATGCGAAGACGAACGTTCAGGGGCAGCGCCACCAGGCTGGCCAGAGCCTCCGAGCTCCACCCGTCGGCGACCGTGCGGGCGGTGGCCAGCGCCCCGCTGTCCCGCACCAAGCTCAGGATTTCCGTGCGGAGACCGGCCGCTTCGGCGGGCTCCGCCAGCTCCATCAGCTGCAACTTCCGACGCACCAGCCGCCGCTGCGGCCCGCGAAGGGCGCAAACCAGCGGCAGGCCACAGATGCCCTGCGCCAGGTCGATGCCGGCGGGCTTGCCCGTCCGCCCGGGATCGCTGAAGTCGAGGCAGTCGTCGATACCCTGGAAGGCAAGGCCCAACTTGCGAGCGAACCTGGTGACGGCGTGGACCTGGCGCCGCGAAGCCCCGCCGGACACGGCCCCAATGGCGCAGCAGGCGGCCAGCAGGGCACCGGTCTTGAGCTGGGCCACCCGCACATAGGGCGCCAGCTCCCCGGACCAGACCGAGCGGCGGTCGAGCTCGCGCAGCTGCCCGTCGGCGATCTCGACCAGAGCATTGGTGAAATGGCGAGAGATGCGCGGATCGCCCAGGCGCGCCACCAGCCCGGACGACCGCCCCAGGTAGTAGTCGCCAACCCCGAGGGCGACCAGCGGGCCGGACATGGAGGCGACGGTTGGGGCTCCCCGTCGGGATGCGGCCCCATCGACCAGATCATCGTGGCACAGGGTGGCCGCGTGCAGCAGTTCCATGGCGGCGGCGGCCTGCAGGAGATGGTCGGGCCGAAACCTGCCGCCGATCTCCCCAGTCAGCATTACCAGCCGGGCCCGGATGCGCTTGCCCCCCGCCCCCAGCAGAGTCGCCATCGGGCCCGCCACCGGCTCGGGGTCGGTCGCGAGCACCTGACCCAGCCGGGCCTCGAGCGGATCGTCGGTAGCCAGCAGCCGCCGCAGCGCTGGGGAATGCCCGGCCCCCACCACCGGCACCGCACCGGCCAGCAGCCTGCCGGCCCGCCACCAGCGCGCCTGGTCAGAACCGGGCAGTCGGGCCGTCCGGGCTCCAGACAGCCCGCACGCGGGCAGGAGCCGACGCGATGCCACCTGCGCGTTGCCGGTACTCAGGAGGGCGCTGCCCGCCTCGGTCACACCGTCCGACAGCGCCGCCTCCAGGTCGACGTCGGCATAAGCCGAGAGCGCCGCGGCGGCCTGGGCAAGGCAGTAGTCCCCGGCCAGGGTGCCCAGCCCGACCGGCTGCTGCCCGGCGGCAGCCGCGGCGTGCCACTCCAACGCGCGCTGGGTGAGCTCGGCGGCGGCGGCGGCTGGGACCGCGGAGAGTCCGTCCCCCCCTCGGGCCCGGGCCGCCCTAAGGGTCATCCGCGCCGGAAGACCCATCGGCTGCGACGGTTGGATCGCGTCGGCCCACCCAACATGGGCGACGAGGTCTCTGGTTTCGCCCTCGGCGGCCCGGACCGCGACCAGCCGCGCCGGCAGGTCCGGATCCCCGGTGGACTCCAGGGCGGCGGCGCGCGGATCGACGGCCATCAGCCCGCGATCTGCAGGCGCAGCCATGACCACGCCGCGGCGAGTCCGATCAGGATCACCAGCGCGGCGACCAGCAATATCACCATCCCGCCCGCTCGAGCTGCCCCACTTCCGAGCAGGACCGCCAGCAGCAAGAGCACGAACACGACCGCCCCAGGGCCGGCCAGGAGGAGCCTGGGGCTGTTCAGGCGGCGCTCGGCGCGCTGCCGCATCCCTGGATCCGGAGCCACAGCTCCCAGAACGACCACCAAGGCGGCCGCTATCACCCCGAGCACCGCGGCCAGCATCGCCGCTCAGGCCTCGCTGTCTGGGTTGGCGGCCGGACCGGTCAAGAGCTGGATCGCGGGCACCTGCCGCTCCGGCGGAGGCAGGAGCAGGTAGACCGCGACCGCCGCCAGCGCGATGCCCCCGAAGACGATGGTCAAGAGACCGACCCCATTACCTGATGCGCCCCCAAAGTCACCGTTGAGCTGACCCACCTCGGCCAGGAGGCTGGCGATGATGGCGAGCCCGGAGATCGCCAGGGGCACACTGTGCAGGAGCCGGGCCAATTGCAGGGCACCGGCGGCGGCCAGACAGCCCGCCAGGGCGACCATGAGCAGAAACGCCTCCACCGGCCACGCCATCAAGCGAATCCTTCCCTCACCACCGCCGCCACTTCCCCGCCCGCCACCACTCGATCCCCATCGTAGAGGACCAGGGATTGTCCGGGAGCGATCCCGATCTGGGGACGCCGGAATTCGACCTCGGCCGCCCCTGCGGGCCCGCTCCGCCAGATGGCGGCCTCGGGCGCGGCATGCGCCCGCGCCTGGGCTGAGCCTTCCATCTCGAGCCGGGAGCTGGCAGCCGGGTACGAGCAGCGGGTCAGCTGGCAGGATCTGACCTCGAGCGCCCGACGGGGACCGACCACCACCAGGTTGCGCTCAGGGTCAAGCCGCACCACGTACCGTGGCTCCGCGCGGGTGGAATTGTTGTCTCCCCCCAAACCGTGGCGCTGACCAACGGTGTAGAAGGGGATCCCCCGGTGCGTGCCCACCCGCTCACCCGAGACGTCCACCACCGGACCGGGCTCGAACTGGCCCGCCAGCTCGCGCTCCAGGAGCAGTCGGTGGTCGCGGCCCCCGACGAAACAGAGGTCCTGGCTGTCCGGCTTGCGGGCCACGGCCAGGCCCAGCTCCTGAGCGAGCTGCCGGACGCGGGGCTTCTCCAACTCGCCCAGGGGGAGCAGAGTCCGGGCCAGCACCGCCTGGTCGCAGCGATACAGGGTGTAGGACTGATCCTTGCGCCGGTCCAATCCGCGCTGCAGCTCCAGCTCCCCGTCCTCAGTCACCGCGATCCGGGCATAGTGGCCGGTCGCCACGTAGGTGGCGGAGACCGCGCTCACCCGCCGCAGCAGCTCCTTGAACTTGATCGTCTCGTTACAGCGGATGCAGGGGTTGGGCGTGCGCCCCACCCGGTACTCGGCCAGGAAATCGCCGATCACGGTCTGTTCGAAATGGTCGCGCAGGTTGAGCACGTAATGGGGGATCCCCAAACGGGCGCAGACCCGGCGCGCATCCTCCACCGCGTCCAGGGAGCAGCAGCCACCCTCGCCGCGCTCCATCTCCTCGCTCCCCCAGAGGCGCATGGTGACGCCCAGGGTCGTGATCCCCGCCGCCACGCAGAGCGCCGCCGCCACGGAGCTGTCCACCCCCCCACTCATCGCCACCGCCACACAGGCTCCCGGGGGGACGCGCCGCGCGAACTGCAGTTCCCGCTCCGAAATCACGGAGAAGTCGGGGCCCTCTGTGCGGAACGCCCGCGCCCTACTTGAAGGATCCGCCGCGTCAGCTTGGAGCCGGACCTGGTCCGGGCCCATCTGGACCGCGCTCAGACGTCGCGGAGCCGGCCGCCCGCCACCGCGGGGACGATGCTCAGGTCGTCACCTGCCTGCAAGGGCGTGTTCAGCCCGGAGGACGCCCGGATGTCCTCGTCGTTCCGGTAGACGTTGACAAAGTGGCGCAGGCCCCCGGAGGGCTCGAACAGACGCGCCGCAAAGCCGGGAAAGCGCTGATCGAGGTCGCGGAGCGCCTGC
>JAJYWT010000007.1 GCA_021791345.1 bacterium | reverse complement strand
GCAGCGCTGGCGCGAATACGCCGTGTCCCTGGTGCTGTTCTCCGGGGTCTCTCTCCTCTTCACCTATGGCCTCCTCCGTCTCCAGGGCCAGCTCCCGCTCAACCCCCAGCACCTCCGAGCGGCACCCCCCCTCCTCAGCTGGAACACCGCTGTCTCCTTCCTCACCAACACCAACTGGCAGAACTACGCCGGTGAGACCACCATGTCCTACCTCAGCCAGATGGCCGCCCTCACCGTCCAGCAGTTCATCTCGGCGGCTGTGGGCATGGCGGTGGCGATCTCACTGGTGCGCGGATTCAGCCGGAGCGGCGCCCGCACCATAGGCAACTTCTGGGTGGACACCGTCCGCGGGTGCCTCTATGTCCTTTTGCCCATCGCCTTCGTGGCCGGGGCGCTCTTCGTGGCCCAGGGAGCAGTCCAGACGCTGGCCGGACCGGTCCTCATCCACGATGTGCTCAACGGCGCCACCCAGCTGATACCCCGGGGGCCGGTGGGGTTCATGGAGTCGATCAAACAGCTGGGCACCAACGGTGGGGGGTTCTTCAACGCCAACGGCGCTGACCCGCTGGAGAACCCCACCCAGCTCACCAACCTGCTCTCCGTCGCCCTGATCCTGTGCATCCCGGTGGCGCTCACCTACACCTTCGGCAAGATGGTGGGCTCGCGCCGCCAGGGACTGGCGCTGCTGGCGGCCATGAGCCTCATCTTCGCCGTTTGGACGGGATTCACCGGGTACGCGGAGTCGCAGCCGAACCCGGCGGTGGCGGCGGCCGGCGTGGTGGCCCAGCCCCAGGGCAACATGGAGGGCAAGGAGGTGCGCTTCGGGGTCCTGGACTCCACCCTCTACGACGTCGCCTCCACCCAGACCTCCACGGGCTCGGTGGACTCGACCCCGGATTCCTACACCCCCATGGGAGGATTCGGCCTCCTCACTGGCATGATGCTGGGGGAGATCACCCCGGGAGGTGCCGGCAGCGGCCTCTACACCCTGCTGCTCTTCGCCATCGTCGCGGTGTTCATCGGCGGCCTGATGGTCGGCCGCACCCCCGAATACCTGGGCAAGAAGATCCAGGCCCGGGAGGTGAAGCTGGCCAGCCTGGGGGTCCTGGTGATGCCGGTTGCGGTGCTGGTGATCACCGGGATCGCCACCGCCCTCCCCGCCGGACGGGCAGGGGCGTTCAACTCCGGCCCCCACGGTTTCACCGAGATCCTCTACGCCCTCACCTCCCAGGGCAACAACAATGGGTCCGCGTTCGCCGGCCTCAACGGCAACACCGCCTTCTACAACCTGGCCGGCGGGATCGACATGCTGGTTGGCCGCTTTGGGGTCATGCTCCCGGTGCTGGCGCTGGCCGGAGCACTGGCCGGCAAGCAGGCCGTCCCGGTGTCCCTTGGCACCTTCCGCACGGACAACGCCACCTTCGTGGTGCTGCTGCTGGGGGTGATCCTCATCGTGGGCGGGCTCACCTTCTTCCCCGCCCTCTCCCTTGGCCCGCTGCTCGAGCAGCTGAGCCACGGGAGGTTCTTCTGATGCTGCGCCCACCTCTGAGCCGCGGCGGGCAGCGGGGAGGCCGCGGGGTGGCCCAGAGCCGGGGCCTCTTCGACGCGGCGATCCTGAAGGTGGCCCTGCGGGGATCGGTCGTCAAGCTGGACCCCCGGGTGCAGATCCGCAACCCGGTGATGTTCGTGGTGCTGGTGGGCACTGCGGGGACCCTGGCGGAGGCCATGCTCCACCCCTCGATCTTCACCTGGAGCATCACCTGCTGGCTGTTCCTCACGGTCCTCTTTGCCAATTTCGCAGAGGCGATGGCGGAGGGACGGGGCAAGGCGCAGGCCGACACCCTGCGGCGCACCCGATCCGAGACGATGGCCCGCCGCCTCCGCGCCGACGGCTCAGAGGAGCTCGTACCCTCCGCCCAGCTCGCCACCGGAGACCTGGTGGTCTGCGAGGCTGGCGATCTCGTTCCCTCGGATGGAGAGGTCATCGAGGGCATAGCCTCGGTCGACGAGTCCGCCATCACCGGGGAGTCGGCCCCGGTGATCCGCGAGTCGGGCGGCGACCGCTCGGCGGTCACCGGCGGTACCCGCGTCCTGTCGGATCGCATCGTGGTGCGCATCAGCGCCGCCGTCGGCAACACCTTCTTGGACCGGATGATCGCACTAGTCGAGGGGGCTAACCGCCAGCGCACCCCCAATGAGATCGCCCTCTCCATCCTGCTGGCCGCCCTCACCGTCATCTTCATCCCCGTGGTGGTCAGCCTCTATCCCTTCGCCAGCTACGCCCACTCACCGGTGTCGGTGGTGGTGCTGATCTCCCTTCTGGTCTGCCTCATCCCCACCACCATCGGAGCCCTCCTGTCCGCGATCGGGATCGCCGGGATGGACCGTCTGGTGCAGCGCAACGTCCTGGCCATGAGCGGGCGCGCGGTGGAAGCGGCGGGCGACGTCCAGACGCTGCTGCTGGACAAGACCGGCACCATCACCTTGGGCAACCGCATGGCGGCCGCCTTCCACCCGGTGGCGGGGTGCCCAGAGCGTGAGCTGGCCGCGGCCGCTCTCCTGAGCTCGCTGGCAGACGAGACTCCGGAGGGGCGGTCGATCGTAACCCTGGCCCGGGAGCGGCACGACCTGGCGCCCACCTCCGCTCCCTCCGCGGCCCACTTCGTGCCTTTCTCGGCCACCACGCGGATGTCGGGACTGGACCTGCCCGGACGCCAGGTCCGCAAGGGAGCGGCCGACGCGGTGCGCGGCTGGGTGACTGAGCAGGGAGGCAGCATCCCCGCCGACCTCGAGCCGGCGGTGCAGCACCTGGCCGCCGAGGGAGCCACACCGCTGGTAGTCGCGGACGGGCCGAGGGTGCTTGGTGTGGTCGAGCTTAAGGACGTGGTCAAGCCGGGAATCCGGGCCCGCTTCGAGGAGCTGCGCCAGGCCGGCATCCGCACCGTGATGATCACCGGCGACAACCCCCTCACCGCAGCCACCATCGCCCGGGAGGCGGGGGTCGACGACTTCCTCGCCGAGGCCACCCCCGAGACCAAGATGCGGCTCATTCGCGAAGAGCAGGAGGGAGGCAAGCTGGTGGCCATGACCGGGGACGGGACCAACGACGCTCCCGCCCTGGCCCAGGCGGATGTCGGCCTGGCGATGAACACCGGCACCCAGGCCGCCAAGGAGGCCGGCAACATGGTGGATCTGGACTCCAGCCCCACCAAGCTCATCGACGTAGTCGCGGTGGGCAAGCAGCTCCTGATCACCCGGGGCGCCCTGACCACCTTCTCCATCGCCAACGACGTGGCCAAGTACTTCGCCATCGTCCCGGCCCTCTTCGCCTCGTCGTACCCCCAGCTCCAGGCGCTGAACATAATGCGGCTGCACAGCCCGCAGAGCGCGGTGCTGTCGGCGGTCATCTTCAACGCCCTGGTGATCGTGGCCCTGATCCCGCTCGCCCTGCGGGGGGTGCGCTGGCGGCCGTCCAGCGCAGCCGCCATCCTGCGCCGCAATCTGCTCATCTACGGGCTCGGGGGCGTCGTGACCCCGTTCGTGGGGATCAAGCTGATCGACCTGCTGCTGACCGCTCTCCATGCCTACTGACCGGAGGACCCTGGCCGTGATCTCTCAACTGCGATCCGCGATTCTGCTGGCGGTGGGGGCCATCCTACTCTTCGGGCTGGCCTATCCCCTGGCCGGCACCGGTGTTTCCCAGCTGCTCTTCCCCCACCAGGCCAACGGGTCGCTGACCCCGCGTGGGTCCACCCTGGTCGGTCAGCCGTGGACCGGGCCGCAGTGGTTCCACGGCCGACCTGATCCGGACAACCCCCTGCGCCTTAACGGTGCGCCCGGGGCCTCTGGAGGTACCAACCTCGGCCCCAGGTCCCAGCAGCTGGTGGCCGCTGTCCGAGCCGGGGCCGCCAAGCTACTCGGGATGGGCGTCCAACCAACGGCGGACCTCGTCACCACCTCGGGAAGCGGGATCGACCCCGACATCACCCCTCAGGACGCACTGGCCCAGGTGGCGATGGTCTCGAGCAGCACCGGGATCCCGGAGTCGCGGCTGCGCCGGCTCATCCGCACCATGACCGTAGGCCCCGAGCTGGGCTTTTTGGGGCCGTCCTACGTCGACGTGCTTCAGCTCAACTCAGCCCTGGCCCGGATCCGCTGAGCCCCGACGTCCTGGGAAACGCGCGGTCTCCCAGGATGTGGACGTCCAACTCGCGACAGCGCTCGATGACCGAGAGCGCCACCGGCTTGTCCCAGGGAAGACGACGGCGTCGGCGCGGAGTGGGCATGAAGATCTCCGTCACCTGGTGCTGCTCCGCCCACTCCACCAGCGTCTCGGCAACTCCACCCATCAACTGGAGCGGCTCCAGCCTGACCCCATGGCGCTGGCACAGCGCCGCCAGCCGTTCCAGCTGGCGCGTCTCGGCTGGATCCGGTCGAGGCGATACGGCCGCGATCACCACCAGCGAGGCGTCCTCCCGCCGCGCTGCCAGCAATCCCGCCTCCAAGAGCGGCCCGGCCCGGTCGATGCGGTCGGGACGGAGCGCGATCATGATTCGCTCCTGAACTGGCCACAGTCCCTGGGCGCCGGTGGCCCCCGCGTATCGCGCCCTCCGGCGCTCGGTGTGGGCCGCCACGATCCGAAGGGCAGATGCCCGGAGCTCCTCCAAAATGGGCTCCGAGAAGAGCTGGAGAGCGGCCCCCACATCGAGCGGGGCGGTCACCCAGCCGGACCGGACCCGATCCCGCAGCTCAGCTGGGGGCAGGTCCACCAGCTCGATCTCGTCGGCCCGATCGAGCGCCTCCTGGGGGACAGCCTCATGGTCCCCGTGCTCTTGGCTCCGGAATCGACCCAGCTCCTCGCGGGCCGACTCGAAGCCCGGCAGGTCGATCACCCCGACGGTGGCCACCACATTGACCCCCGCATCCTGCAGCCGCCAGACCTGCTGATACCGGGGCCTTCCGGTCTGCAGGTCGCGCAGGCCAAGGTCGTCGACGCAGACGACACCGGGATTCCGGCGCAGGATGCCGTCCACGTCTATGCCTCCGGTGGCCGGCGACGGCGCCACCTTGAGCTGGCTCAGGAGGAACTGGGTGGTGGGACTCGGGGTGCCCGTGGGAGCCGCCACCACCACATCGGCACCCCGCCGCTGGCGGCGCAGCGCCTCCTCCAGCAGCCTGGTGGTCTTGCCCACCCCGGGGGCGTACCCAAGGTAGAGGCGGAGGCCACCACGTACCACTCCGGCATCCAGGCCCGCCAGCAGCGTGGCCGGATCCGGTCGGTCGCCGTCAGTCCACTGTTTCACCTTCCCCAGGCGACGTCCAATGACGTGCAGGTGGCGGTCGCCGAGATCGGCGAGCAGCGCCCGCACCACTCCCGATCCGGGCCCGTCCTTCGACTCGGTCGGTTCTGCCGCCACCATGACGTGAGTTGCTCCCACCTCTTGGGCGACCCGGAGGGCGGCTTCCGCGGGGTGGGTCGCGACCTCCACCCGAACGTCCGCTCCCAGGTCCAGGGCCAGTCCCTGGACCTTCGCCAGCTGCTCTGGGGACGGGGGCCGCGGGCTGACGGCCAGGACCGTGACGGGCGCCCTCAGCCGCTGGCCCATTCGAGTCCCGCGCCTGATCAGACCGGGGGCATTATCGGTGCAGGACGTCACGATGAGAACCCGGTCCTGTACCCCGGGAACGGCCGGGTCGTGCCCGGAGCGGGACTCGTGCTGCACCACATACCAGATGGCCAACTCCCGCAGGGCGGCCAAGTTGCTCTCGCGGAAAAAGCTGTTCAGCGCCAGCTCCACCCGATCGAACGGGTAGATGTTGCCATGGCGCATGCGCTTGCGCAGGGCCTCCGGGGTCATGTCCGCCAGGGTCAGCTCGTCGGCAGAGTCCAGCACCGGGTCTGGGACCGTCTCCCGGACCGCGACTCCGGTGACCCGCTCGACCACGTCCCTGAGGCTCTCCACGTGCTGGATGTTGATGGTGGTCCACACCTCGACACCAGCCGCGCGGAGCTCCTCGACGTCCTGCCACCGGCGCTCGTGCCTGACCCCGGGAACGTTGGTGTGAGCCAGTTCATCTACCAGCGCCACCTCCGGATGGCGTCGCAGCGTGGCCTCGAGGTCCATCTCCTGGATCTCCAGCCCCCGGTAGGTGAGGCGCAGCGGCGCGACCTGCTCCAGTCCCATCGCCGCCTCCCGGGTGAGCGGCCGTCCGTGGGGTTGGACCCAGGCCACCACCACGTCCTTACCCTTTGCGGCCAGCACGTGGGCCTCCTGGAGCATGGCGAAGGTCTTGCCCACCCCCGGGGCCGCTCCTATGAACACCTTGAGCCGGCCCCGGCTCAGGCTGCCACGTGGGTCCGGCCGGCCCACCCGGCTATCGGGCTCGCCAGCTTGGGCGTTCGACTCCCGGTTGCTACGATCGCTCTGGCCGTCAATCACTGCGATGGGAACTATGCCAGCTGAAGTGCGCCGCAAGCCGTGGCGGGCACGGCGCTCGCCCCCGGAGCCCTGGCGCTCGCTACTCGGCACCCTCCTCACCGTGGCTGCACTTGCGGGTCTCACCGCGGCGCTGGTGTCCCTCCGAGCCCCGGCCGAGATCCAGACCTCGGGGTTTTTGTACCTCGCCGTTGTGGTGCTGGGATCGCTTCTGTTTGGAGGAGTCACCGCCCTGGTGGGCTCGGTGACCTCAGCCCTGCTGATGGACTACTTCTTCCTCCCACCGGTGGGACGGCTCACGATCTACTCGGCCCCGGCGCTGGCCGCCTGGGCGGCCTTCCTCCTCGTCTCCCTCGGGGTGGGGTTGCTGGCCACCTCGCGGCGCCGCAGCCTGGAGGAGCTCCGCACCGCCCGTGACCGGCTGGAGGCGGCCAATGCCGGGCTGGTGCGAGCGGGAGCCGAACTCGAAGCCAGCCTCTCTGCCCGCACTGACCTGGCACGGACCGAGGCCGCCTTGGAGGCCACGCGCCGGGCCGAGGGCTTCCGGCGGGAGCTGCTGGCCACCGTGAGCCACGAGCTGCGCACCCCCCTGGCGGCCCTGCTCGGCCACGGCTCCGCGCTCATGGAAGATCCGGGCCTGTCACAGCTGCAGCATCCGGGCCACGCCCGGGCCATCGTGGCCGAGACGCGCCGGCTCGACCGCCTCATCCGGGACCTTCTAGAGCTGGCCCGGATCGACACCGGCCAGCTGGATGTGGAGATCGAAGTCATCGACCTCTGCGAAGCTGTCCGGGAGGCTGCCCGGCGCTGGAGCGGCCAGCTCTCCCCCCGCCTGACGGTGACTGAGGCACCGGTCTTGGTGCTGGCCGACTGGGATCGGGTCCAGCAGCTGCTGGATAACGCCCTCTCAAACGTGGCCCGGCACGCTGGCACCCGCGAGGTCCTCATCGAGGTGCTCTCCCCCTCGCCGGTGCGGCAGACCGCCGCGGAATGTCGGGTCCAGGACCACGGCCGGGGCATCCGGGCCGAGCTGCAGGAGCACCTCTTCGAGCGCTATTCCCGCGACCGCCGGGGCGGAGGGCTGGGGGTGGGGCTGGCCGTCTCCCGGGGGCTGGCCGAGGCTATGGGGGGAGCTGTCTGGGTGGAGTCACCGGGAGAAGGGGCAGGAGCGGCGTTCCACTTCCTGCTCCCCCTGGAGACGACCCAACGACCGGTTGGCCTCACCCAGAAGGCAGCCGCGGTTTGACCCGCGGGGGCTCGATCCTGGTGGTCGAGGACGACTCGGGCATGGGCCGCTTTCTTCGCGATGCGCTGTCAGACTCCGGCCACCGCGTCCAATTGGTGGGCGACGGGCGCTCGGCCCTCCGGGTGCTCGGCAGCGAGCGCGTCGACCTCCTCATCCTGGACCTCGGGCTCCCCGACATCGATGGCATGGACCTCCTCCGGACCGTGCGTGAATGGGAGTCCAACCCCCTCATCCTGGTGGTGAGCGCCAGGGGCCAGGACGCCGACAAGGTGGCGGCGCTGCGCGCGGGGGCCGATGACTACCTGGCCAAGCCCTTCAGCCTCCAGGAGCTCCTGGCGCGGGTGGAGGCCCGCCTGCGGCGGGCGGCGCCCCCGCAGTCCGATGGTGTCCTGGTCTCAGGAGACCTCCGCCTCGACGTCGCCTCAGGGCAGGTCCTCCGCCGAGGCGTCCCGGTCCGGCTCACCCCGATGGAGATGGGCGTACTCCACGAGCTCTGGCGTCACCGGGGCCGGGTGCGCACCCACCGGGAGATCCTGGCAGCGGTGTGGGGCCCCGCCTTCACCGCCGAGCACACCTACGTCCGGACCATCGTCCAGCGTCTTAGGGCCAAGTTGGAGGACGATCCGGCCCACCCGCGCTGGCTGACCACGCTGCCCGGGGTGGGATACATCTGGCAGGAGACGCCCCAGCAGGCTCAGCCGCCGAGGTAGGACATCTCAACCTTGGGCGGCCCACCCACCACGCCCTGGGCTCGCTCCTCGGAGTACCGATCGGTCCGCCTCCGCCAGAGACCCTGCACAAGTTCACTCAATTGGAGGTCCCCGGACGTACTGCGCAGCGTTGGTCGAAGGTCAGTCCCGCCCCGGGAGAACAGGCAGGTGTGGAGATGACCGTCGGCGCTCAGGCGAAGTCGGGTGCAGGCGCCGCAGAACGGCTGGCTCACCGAGGAGATCACCCCCACCTCGCCGGCGCCGTCGCGGTAGCGGTAGCGGCTGGCGACCTCCCCGGGGTACGTGGGGCTCTCCGGCTCCAGCTCCCACCGCTCCCCTATCCGCTCCAGGACCTCGGAGCTGGGCACAACCTCGTCGAGCCTCCAGCCGTGGCTCTCTCCGACGTCCATGTACTCGATGAACCGGAGGACGTGGCCCTGGTCCCTGGCGAAGGCGGCGAGCTCCAACAGGCCGGCGTCGTTCAGGCCCCGCCGGACGACACAGTTGAGCTTCACCGGCCCGAGGCCAGCCCGGACCGCCGCCCCGATGCCCGCGACGACCACGTCCAGCCGCGCTCCCACGCCGCTCATCTCGGCGAAGACCGCAGGGTCCAGAGAGTCCAGGCTGACCGTGACCCGTCTCAGCCCGGCCTCGGCCAGATGATCAGCCATACGACTGAGCAGCAGACCATTGGTGGTGAGGGCGAGATCCTGGACCCCAGCCACCGCGGCCAGCTGGCGCACCAGCAGGGGCAGGTCTCGCCGCAGCAGTGGCTCGCCTCCAGTGAGACGCACCTTGGACACCCCCAGGGGGACCAAAACCCGCACCACCCGCTCCACCTCCTCGAAGGTCAGGACCTCCGAGCGCGGCAGGAAGCGGAATCCGGGACCGAACACCTCCCGGGGCATGCAGTACTGGCAGCGGAAGTTGCAACGGTCCGTGACCGAAACCCGGAGGTCGCGCAGCGGCCGGGAAAGCTGATCTAGGACCTGCACTGGCCCGGTCATCGTACGCCCTCCCCGAACAGGGGAAGGATCAGTGGGCGATGGCCGCCCGCGCCGACTCCTTGAGGGAACCCAAGGTCCTCAGCACAGCAGTGGGCTCGTAGCCCGCGTGGGCCATGCAGTTCTCGCACTTGGGGTTGCGCCCGCGGCCGTACTGGTCCCAGTCGGTGGTCTCGAGGAGCTCCTTGTAGGAGCTGGCGTAGCCATCCGCCAGCAGGTAGCACGGCCGCTGCCAGCCGAACACCGAGTAGCAGGGGATGCCCCAGGGGGTGCACTCGAAGTCCACCTTGCCCTCCAGGAAGTCCAGGAACAGGGGCGAGTGGTTGAGGCGCCACTTGCCACGCCGACCCTCCGAGAAGGCCTCCCGGAAGATCGCCCGGGTGCGGTCGACGCCCATGAAGTGTTCCTGGTCGGGAGCCTTCTCGTAGGCGTAGGCCGGGGAGATCTGCATGTTGTCGACCTCCAGGTCGTCGTTGAGGAAGTCCAGCACCTCGCGGACTGACTTGGCGGTGTCCTGGGTGAAGAAGGTGGTGTTGGTGGTGACCCGGAAGCCACGGCGCTTGGCCTCCCGGATGGCCTCGACCGCCTTGTCGAAGACGCCCTTGCGGCTCACCGACTCGTCGTGCCGGTCGCGCAACCCGTCCAGGTGCACCGACCAGGCGAAGTAGGGGTCGGGCTTGAAGAGGTCCAGCTTGCGCTCCATGAGGATGGCGTTGGTGCAGAGGTAGACGTACTTCTTGCGCTCCAGGAGGGCCTGGGTGATCTGGTCGATCTCCTTGTGCACCAGCGGCTCGCCGCCGGCGATGGAGACCACCGGGGCACCGCACTCCTCGACCGCGTCGATGCACTGCTGCACGCTCAGTCGGCGCCGCAGGATGTCGTCCGGGTGCTGGATCTTGCCGCAACCGACACACTCCAGGTTGCACTGGTAGAGCGGCTCCAGCTGCAGCACCAGCGGGAACTTCTTCACCCCCCGCAGGCGCTGGGACATGAGGTAGGTGCCAACCTTGATCTTCTGTCGCACCGGGATTGACATCTGCTTCCTCCGGCCGCTGAGGTCACGGCCCTGCCTGGCTTGATCGTTTAGGACTCTAAACCTTGAAACTGTCGTAGAGTCAAGCCATGGCTTCGTCCGATCTGGAAGCGGCACCCCGCCTGAAGATCGGAGACGCGGCCAAGCTCACGGGGGTGACTCCCGGCCGCATCCGGCACTATCAACGACTGGGGCTCCTGAACCCAGCCCGGAGCCCCAGCGGCTACCGCTATTTCGGTGCCGGTGAGCTCCTCCTCCTCCTCCAGATAGACCTGCTGCGCAGCCTGGGGATGAGCCTGGCCGAGATCTCGCGAAGCCTTCCCCGCCTCGGTGCGGAGGGGTCTCTGCGCCCGGCGTTGGAGCGCCACCGCCACACCCTGGAGCAGGAGCGGTCCCGTCTCGACCGCATGCTCCACGCCGTGGAGCGTGCCCTGGAGTCCGAGGAGGCCGGAGCGGAGGCCGTGGCTGCCTACCTGGCAGTGGCCCACTCCACCCCGCGCGAGAGCCTGGGCATCTTCGGACGGCTACGAAAGCCGCTCTCCGAGGAGGCCGCCGGGGAGTGGGCTGACATCCTCGGCGGTGGCTGGGCCCTGCCGGTCTCCCCGATCCTGGGACGCATGCTCCTTCCCGACCGGGTCACCGAGGTCTTGGAGCGGCTGGCGCGGGCCCCGGGAAACGAGGTCCTCTTCGACCGAGTGCGCGAGCTGGCCGCCTCCATCCTGGCGCTCTCCGACCCGACCACCCACAAGACCCCCCGGCAGGT
Organism: bacterium; assembly: GCA_021791345.1. The sequence continues at coordinate 5,711 of JAJYWT010000007.1, read as the reverse complement.
GGCCACCGACTGGGTGGTGGCCCTCACGTCCGACCCGCTGCCGGTGGAGGTGCAGCGGGCGCTCCGCGAAACCGTCCCCCGCATCCGTGAGCTGGAGGTCCTGAATCAGGGGTTCCAGCTCTGGGCCGAGTCCATCTCTCCGGCTGCAGCCAGCGTCCTCCGGACCATCCAGCAGCTGGCCCGCCGGCGCGGCCAGCCGGTCCTGGGGGTGCTCCTGGTACCCCCTCCCCCCTCCTAATCCGACGCCTATATGCCCCCCGGGGGTATCATGTTCGGGGAGGGCACACCGATGCTCGCGATCCACGTTTTGGGGATGATTGGGGCCGGGCTGCGCGAGGCTCTGGCCATGGTGTGGGAGACCCTCTGGGCCCTCACCCTCGGATTCCTCCTCTCCGGAGGTGTGCAGGCATTTGTTTCTCGCCGCGAGATGAGCTCCGCCCTGGGCCGCCCGGGTCTGCTCACCTTGACCAGAGCAGCGGGCTTTGGGGCCGTTTCCTCCTCCTGCTCATACGCCGCGTCAGCGATGGCCAAGTCGCTTTTCGCCAAGGGGGCCGACTTCGTGGCCTCCATGGTCTTCATGTTCGCCTCCACCAACCTGGTGATCGAGCTCGGGGTGGTGCTCGCGGTGCTCATCGGTTGGCAGTTCACAGCCAGCGAGTTCGTCGGCGGGCTGTTCATGATTGCCCTCCTGGCCCTGGTGGCCCGGGTTCTCTTCCCCGGGCAGCTGGTGGAGCGGGCCAGAAACCGGCTGAACGGCGACCCCGCTGACCTTGACGGGGGTGCCAGCTGCGCCGCTCAGCGCCCCGCGCAGGACCCCCTGGAGGCCGGCTGGCGCGCCCGGATGCGTACCCGACAGGGGTGGAGCGATGCCGCTGGCTACGCCGCCGCCGACCTGACCATGCTCCGCCGGGAGCTGGCCATCGGCTTTCTGGTGGCGGGCTTTCTGGCGGCCTTGGTACCGACCTCAGCTTGGCAGGCGCTGTTCCTGACCGGCCACGGCTTCTGGTCCTCACTGGAGAACGCGGTGATCGGGCCTTTCATCGCCATCATCAGCTTCGTCTGCTCTGTCGGCAACGTCCCCCTGGCAGCCGCCCTGTGGAAGGGCGGGATCAGCTTCGGAGGGGTGGTCAGCTTCGTCTTCGCCGACCTGATCAGCATGCCGCTGCTGCTCATCTACCGCCGCTTCTATGGTTGGCGGCTGACCCTGCGCATGCTGCTGGCCTTCTGGGTGGTGATGTCCGCCGCCGGCCTCATGGTTCAGTACCTCTTCCAGGCGGTGGGTATCAACCCGCCGGGGCGGCCCGCCCAGCTGGTCACCCACGCCTTCACCCTCAACTACACCAGCTACCTCGACATGCTGGCCCTGGTGGCCCTGGCGGCCATCTTCTGGCAGTACCAGCGCCGCCGGGCGGCGGGCGGCAGCGCCGGGTACGCCATAGACCCCATCTGTGGGATGCAGGTGGAGATCGCCAACGCACCGGCCACCCTGGTGCTCCAGGGAAAGACCATCTACTTCTGCTCCGATCGCTGCCGTGACCGGATGGCCGCGGGAGCCGGCTCACCCGCACAGGGAGGAACCCTAATGACTGACGCTGCCCCCAGGGGAGGAGATGCCCTCCTCGCAATCGACCCGGTCTGTGGCATGGAGGTGGACCTGCAGCATGCGGCCGCGACCCTCGTCCACGAAGGCACCACCTACTACTTCTGCGCACTGTCCTGCCGGGACCGCTTCGCCGCCGAGCCCGGCCGCTACCTGCGCTCCCGGCCACCTTCGGAGCGAGTTCTGGATCCGGTCTGCGGGATGGAGATCGACGCCGCCACCGCGGCGGCCAGCTTCCAGCTCGCCGGCACGACCCACTACTTCTGCTCTGTGGGGTGCAGCGCGGAGTTCCAGCGCCGGTTGGCCGCAGCGGCGGGCCTTCCGGGTTCCAGCGGCGCGGCGGGGGCATGACCAGCGCACCCGCCGGCACCGGCCGCCGGGGCTCCTACCAGGCGACCAAGCCCGAGCTCCTGCGGCGCTTTCGCAAGGTGGAGGGCCAGGTGGCGGGGATCGCCCGCATGGTCGAGGAGGAGCGCTACTGCCCGGAGGTGCTGGTCCAGATCCGCTCGGCCACCGCCGGACTGAACCAGATCGGCTACCTCCTCCTCCGCGAGCATCTCGCCCACTGCGTCGCCGACGGGATGAGGCGCGGTGAGGGCGACCAGTACCTGGATGAGGTGATGGAGGTGGTTCGGGGCTTCTCGCGCCGCTGACGCACGGGCCTCGCCCACCGCGATTGGTTACCTCGCGGGGATGGCGCGTTGTCATGGCGCGATGGTTCGTCCCCCCATCCGGTTGCGCCCGAAGCTCCTCGGTACCCGCCGGGGCTCCCGGGGTCAGTCGGCCGTCGAGTTCGCCCTGGTCGCGCCCCTCCTGTTCCTACTCATCTTCGGGATCGTCGACTTCGGGCGAGCGATGTTCTATCAGAACGAGGTCACCAACGCCACCCGGGAGGGGGCGCGGATCGCCATCCTTGCCAGCAACCCCTGCAACACCGTCTACGGAGACCCCTCCGGCAACTGCAGCGACTCCTTAACGCCTGCCGGCCCATCCGTGTGTTCGGCCATCGAAGACAGCGCCACTCTCATCAGCAACTGGAGCTGCAGCGAGGATGGTGTTCTCCCCGCCAGCCCGAAGCCCGGCTGGGCGTACGTCGAGGTGGACCAGGCATCGAGTCCAGGGGCCTCCTGCCCAGGGGCGGTAGGGGGCACGGCGGCCTCAACCCCCAGGTCCACTGGCAGCCTCCTCATCACCGTCACCATCCGCTACTACTTCCGGCCCATCACCCCAATAGTCGGGGCGCTCTTCCCCAGCAACTTCTACCTCAGCAGTTCCGTCTGCGCCCGTGACGAGTACTGAACATCGGCCGGGACGCCGGGAGCGAGGACAGGCCATGGCCCTGGTGGCCCTTCTGGTCTTCTTCGTGGTCCTGGGGGTGGCGGCACTGGCCATCGACGTGGGCTCCAACTTCGACAACCGTCAGCAGCTGCAGAGCGTCGCCGACCTCGCCGCCCTGGCCGGGGCGGAGCAGACCGGGGTCAACACCTCCACCATCCTCCCCGACACCCAGGCGCTGATCTGGCAGAACTTGGGAGTGTCCCCCGCGAGCGCAAGCTGCACTGACTCCCCCTGCACCATCTCCGCCGGAGGCTACACAGCGACCGTCATCTACCCCTACACCCCCTTCAACACGACGGTGAACGACTATCCCCCGGAGCTGACCGTGGCGGTGAACCTCAACCACCTCAACCCCATCCATGGATTCGAGGGGTTCCTGGGATTCGGGCCGACGACAATCCGAGTTCACGCCGCCGCCGCGGGGCTGCAAGGAACTCGCCAGTTCCCCTTTGCTCTCGCCACCCGCTTTTTGGACCTCACCGGTGGCGGGAGCATCGCCGCCTACGGGTCGGTGCTGGTAGACCAGTGTTCGGACAGCGGCCAGGGTGACTTCACCGACCACGGATACAACGGGGGGTTGTACTTCAATGGGGGGACGGGGCTCCAGTTGGGGGCGGCCTATACCGGTAAAGGGAGCGGCGTGTACTCCAACGCCGAAGCGGCCCTGGTGGCCGACCCAGCGGGAACCAGCTGCTCGGGAGGGGGCAATCAGAGCGCCACGGCCGGCCTGACCGGTCTCACCGACCAGGTTCACTTCAGCTCCACCGCCGCCAACTACAACTACTTCTACGGGTTCAACTCCGGACCCGGGACTTGTGCCATCTCAACCGACTCAGGCTGCCAGAGCAACCCGGAGGGCGGCCCGAACTACAGCTGGCAGGATCCTTCATGCTGGCAGTCCGGCACCGGGGCAGCTCCGGTCTCCTGGACCAGCAGCTACGCCTACCCCAGCACCAACGGGCCGGGAGTGACCATCTCCTACCCTTCGCCGACGCTCACCGTGCCGTGCCCGCAGCCCAGCGCTGCGGACCCTCCGGAGCCCTACGGCACCATGGAGGGCTCGTTCCCCGCTGCGCGCTTCCCCAACTTCCCCGAGTACGCCACCCCGGAGGAGCTGGTGCAGGAGTTGTCGGGTGATGCGGCCGTACCGGCGGGGGTACCCGGCCAGATCACTCAGGTGACCGGGACCGCGCCCTACCAGACCACCGGGCAGAACTGGACCTTCCCTGCAGGGGCTTACGTGGTGGACGGGGCGTCGGCCCTGCCCGTCATCAAGGGGTCCCTAACCTGCCAAAGTGACGGCGGCGGCAACGTGTACCCGAACGGCTGCATCTTCATCCTGGAGAATGGTGCGTCGCTCCAGGTCCAGGGCAGCAAGTCGTCCCTCAACTGCAGCTACTCCATCCTCGGGGACGCGGGCTGCAGCTTCTACCTGGCGGACAGCACCACGCCGACCCAGAGCGTCTTTTCCCTCTCCAACTCCGCCAACGGGACCCTCAGTCCGATCCCCTTTGAGCCCGTCTGCGCGTCGGGGTCATGCCCCCTGTCCAACTTCCCAGTCGTGTACAGCAACGGCACCTCCACCACCGGGGCCACCTCGAGCCTCAACCTCTCGGCGGTCGTGTCCATCTCCAACCCCGGTAGCTTCGCCTTCAACGGCACCATCTACGTGCCCCAGGGCATCTTCAGTTCCAATGCCAATGCCGGCTCCTCCTCCGGCCAGGTGATCGCCGACTCCATCCGCCTCCAGGGCGGGAGCGGGAGCTCCAGCGGGGTTGCCTACAACGGGAACTCCACCGCCCCGGTGGTTGGCGCCGCCCGGCTCATCGAGTGAGCTGAGAGCAGTAACCGGTGGACCTGGCTGCCACTTAGGTCGCTCAGATCAGCGCGGCTTTCGGGGCGGATGGATGGTCTCGCCGCGGGCCAGCGTGGCGACGAGCTGCGCGATGCGTCGATTGCGAGTCTCGGGACGGTTCGCGGTGGAGACCCGATAGAGCACGGAGTAGCGGTTGGCCCCATCCAGCCGATCGAATGCCTCCCGGGCGGCCGGTTCGGCGACCAGCGCCGCGGCGAGGTCAGCTAGCACCTCGATGGTAGCGGCGCCGGCATAGGCGGCATCCCAGGTACCTTCCGATTTGGAGCGGGCCACGGCCGCGAGCCCCGCTGGACGCATCCGGCCCTCGGCGATCAGCCGCTCGGCCAGGGTGGTGTTTCGTTTCGACCAAGCGCTGCCTCGGCGCCGGGGCGTGAACTTTCGCAGAAAGGTGCCCGCATCGGCGCGGGCGAGCTGCCCGTCGACCCAGCCGTGGCAGAGAGCCTCTTCCAGCGCTTGGTCGTACGTGAGCGAGGTCGGCCGGGTGGTTCCCTTCTTGGCCACAACCAGCCAGACACCGTCCGAGTCCGAGTCGTGCTGCTCAAGCCACCCGCGCCAGGCGGCGAGATCGGACACCGTCAGCGCCGGGCGGTCAGTGGCCATGAAACCGGAGGATACAGCCGGACGTCGCCGGCAAACCTGGGTCGATTCGCCGACGGGCTGACTCAGCCTCGAGCTGCGGACCAGCCATGCCGCCCGCCCAGAGCAGGATGTCCCAATAAGTCAACCGACAGGCATGTAGTTGAAGCGGGCCCGAGGCCGAGATCGATGGTGCTGGGGCGGAAGGATTCGAACCTTCGAATGGGGGTTCGCGGACGGCAGTCCGCGGGTGTACGTGAGCGTCCGTGACGCCAGTGCTTGAACTCCATTCAGTTCGCCACTGTGCGCCGAGGTACACCT
>JAJYWT010000058.1 GCA_021791345.1 bacterium | reverse complement strand
CAGTCGGACAGCGGCAGGCGATCCTCCAGCAGCGCCTGCCCGACCAGCTTGTCGACCGCGTTGTGGCGGCCGACATCCTCGGCCACCGACATCTGCTGCTCACCCCAGGCGACGACGCCGGCCGCGTGGAGCCCGCCGGTGGAGCTGAAGACAGGTTGGGCGGCTGCCAGTCGGCCAGGGAGCGAGAGGATCTCCTCCAGGGGCCAGGTGCGGTCGCTGGAGACCGCTTTCTGGAAGCGTTGCAGCGCCTCCAGGGTGGCGCTGCCGCAGATGCCGCAGGCGCTGCTGGAGGGCAGGGTGCGCTGCCACCCGAGGCGGCCTTCAAGGACAGGTTCCTGGAGTTGGACGTCCACCAGGTTCTCCGCCCGAGGGTCGGGCTCCAGTTCCAGCGTGGACCGGGGCCAGGCCACCTGGCCGCTGGGTGCCAGCCTCACCCGTTTCACGTCCCCCAGCCGTCGGATCACCCCCTCTGAGTGCAGGAGTCCCAGTGCCAGCTCCAGATCCGACCCTGGGGTACGCATCAGGATGGCCAGCGGCTCTCGGTCAACCATCAGCTGGAGGGGCTCCTCCCGAGCCACCTCGTCGCCGGCTCGAACGCTGCGCCCGCCCTCCAGCCGGGTGATCTCAAGCCGTTGCTTCGGGCCGCGCGCAGGCGATCGGGTCTCCATCATCCCCGGATCGTACGCCCCGGGTGGCTACTCGTCGTGGGGGCAGCTGCCCACCGGCTCGCCGTGGTGGCAGCCGCAGCGGTCGACCGTCTCCTCGATCAGGAGCTGGCCGTCAGGGAACTCGAGGCGCGGGCCGGGGCTGGGATCCCCCGGAGCCAGCCGCCGGGCTCTGAGGACGTAGCAGACGCGGCCGCCGCAAACGGTCGCCGCCAGCATGTTGGGGTTTCCGGCCCGGACCAGGCGGTCCGCGGTCACAACCGAGTCCACCCGGTCGATGCGGCGGTGCCCCACCGAGGTGAAGTACGAGCCCAGGCTAAGGTCCATCGGCCGGCCGGGGTCGCCGGCGAGGGCGGCGCGGACCGTAGCCGCCACCTGCCCGGCCCCGGCCCGGCTGACCCGCTGGGTGAGGGTGCCGGCGGTGTCGTCATCCCGGATGGGCACCCTGACCTGGGCCAGCAGGGGCCCGGCGTCGATCCGCTCCGCCACGCGCTGGAAGCTGATCCCGGTCTCCACCTCGCCGTTCACGATCGCCCAGTAGATCGGCTCCGGCCCGCGGTACTTCGGCAGCAGCGAGGGATGCACGTTCACCCACCCAGCCCGGGCCAGATCGAGGGCCTTGCGCTTCAGGATCTGGTCGAAGCTGGCGACCACGAACAGCTCTGCCCGGAGGCGGCCCAGGGCTACGAGCGAGTCGTAGTCGTTCACCCGGGCGAGCCGCAGCAGTGGGATCTGGAGGTGGTCGGCGATCTGGCTGAGGGCGTTCTCACCGGCGATGGCTGGATTGGCGCCCAGGCTGGTCGCGATGCCCGCCACCCGGACGCCGTCGCCCAGCAACGCCAGCAGCATGGCCAGGCTGTAGTCGGAAGGGAAGCCCAGGAAACCGACGGCCGGCAGGGACTCGTCCTGGGCCACGGTGGAGCCGGCCGCAGGGATCGGGATCCGCAGGTCCGGCACCATTCGGAACTCGGCCTTCGCCCAGAGCCACTCCTCGACCGTTCCCAACCAGGGGCTGAGCGGAGCGGTGGGCGAGGCGGCGTTCAGCTCGGGCACTGGCGACCATGGTATCGAGGCGGGTCGGCGCGGCTCGAGCAGTCCGTCACCATTTCGTTGACTCAGCGCTACGCAGAAGCGCCAGCCGGCTGTCACACTTCCAGCAAATGTCGATGGACAAGGGAAGCCTTGGGGCGCACAGCTCAGTTGATCAGGGGATCTCCGACATGGCCCAGGCGTGGATCCATCTCGCCCGCGACATGGCACCGCAGGTGCCGGAGTTGCCGGCTGTCATCGAGCAGGAGGTGGCGACCCTCTCCAACCGGGAGCTGACCGAAGAACTCCTAACCCAGATGGCCCGGTCCATCACCAGAAGGGTGGAGGAGGCCGGCCATCAGGAGCTGGCCGCCTCGCTGCTGCGGCGGATGGGCAGGGCGATTTACGAGCTGCTGCTGCTGCTCGCCACCGAGGAGGAGCTGCGGGCCATGGGGATGCTGGTACAGGCCGCCCAGGCGGCACCCCCGCCGGTTGCGGGCTGGACCGCTCCGCCCCCTCCGAGCACCCCACTGGCTCCCGAGCCGGAACCGCAGAAGGGGACTACGGCTCCTTCGTTCCAGGCCCCGCCCTCCAGTCTGCCCGCTCCGGCGGACCTTCACAGGTTCGAGCCGGCGGTCAAGGCTCCGACGAAGCCAGAGCGCGACGGCCAGCTCGCGGGCACTGGGGCGATCGGCCCCACCGCGCGTCCGGCGTCGGCAACCAGCACGCCCCAGCCTCCGAGTCCAGCCCATGGCCCGCTACCTGAGGGGAAGGGCCGGGTCGGGCGACCCGGCGAGGGCATCATCCCCGCAGCCAAGGGGCCGGGAGTCGGTGCCTCGGCGCAGCGCACCAGCGAGGCGGATGCACCGTCAATCGGGCCGGCCGCCGCGGGGCCGACTCCAGCTTCCGCGAAGTCGCAACCGGCCACGCCGGCAGCGCAGAGTCCATCGCCCCCGGATCGATCGGTCCAGGAAGAGGGCTCGAAGGGTGCCGTCCCAAGCCCGAGAGCTGTC
>JAJYWT010000176.1 GCA_021791345.1 bacterium | reverse complement strand
TTCAGCTCCCCTTCCATCCCAGCCGCCGGAACCCACCGGCCGGGGCCGACCTCAAGTCCGCTACCAGTCTATGAGGGGACAGCGTCGGCCGGGGGTGGCGGCGACACCCGGGTGCGGCGGGGCTGGGACGAGATCCAGACGAAGCCCCCGACTGCGGCCAGGACATAGGCGAGGTAGATGCCCACCTGCAGGCCGGTCGGCTGGGCCGCGTAGCCCAAGAAGGTGTGCAGGATGTCGCCCACCGCACCGCTCTCGCTGAGCCCCGCCGAGGTGTTCCACAAAGGGTGGGTCAGGAACGGCAGCCACCCCAGCTGCTGAAGGTTCTCGACCGCGTCCGCGAGCAGGCCGGCGGCGAACAGCATCAACAGGGTGCCGACCACCTGGAAGAATCTGCCCAGGTTGAGGCGGTGCCCCAGCCGGTAGATGGCGAAGGCGATCATGAGCGCACCGGCCACCCCCAGCCCGGCTCCGAGCGCGGCCGCGGGGATAGAGGCCGCGAAGTTGGCCCGGGCGTTGGCGGCGGCGAAGAAGATCGCCAGGGTGAAGACGACCGTCTCCAGCCCCTCCCGGCCCACCGCCTGGAAGGCGACCAGGGCCAGACTCCACCGGGCCCCGCGACCCATGGCGGAGTCGGCTTTGGCCCGCAGCTCCGCCGACAGCGAGCGGGCGTGAGAGTGCATCCAGAAGGTCATGTAGGTCAGCACCCCGGCCGCGAGCAGGAAGGTCCCGGTCTCGAAGATCGTCTGCACCCTTGAGCCCTCGTAGGTGTGGATCAAAAGGAACGCGGCGGCCCCTCCCCCGAAGGCGAGCACGAGGGCGGCTCCGACCCCGAGGTAGACATCGCGGAAGTGCTCTCGGTGGCCACTGCGGGCGAGGTAGGCAAGGAGGATGGCCACGATCATGCTCGCCTCCACCCCTTCCCGTAGGAAAATGACGAAGGTGGGCAGCAACGGGGGTCCTCCTGACGTTGACGGTGGGTTTGCGCCAGGCCACCCGTTAGCCCGGACGCACCTCGTCTTTAGCAATGCCTAACCATAGGGGGCTAAATACTTGCCGTCAAGTCGGAATTCCCCGCCTGACCTGTCGGCGGTGACCTCCCGGTACCTCGAAGCCGTCTACTACATGGCTCATGAGGGGGAGGTTGCCCGCCCGTCAAAGTTGGCGGAGTGGCTCGGGGTCCAGGCGCCCACTGTCACCGGGGTGGTCCAGCGGATGCGCGACCGGGGCTATCTCTCGATCGGGGAGGACCGCAGCCTCTCCCTGACCGAGGCGGGGGAGAGCCTCGCCTCCGAAATAGTCCGGCGCCACCGGGTGGTCGAGCGCTGGCTGGCAGACCAGATGGGCATGGACTGGGCGGCGGCGGATCTGGAGGCCGGCCGGATCGCCCATTTCTTCTCCGCCGATCTGGTGGCACGACTGTTCGAACGTCTGGGAAGGCCGATCACCTGCCCGCACGGCAACGAGATCCCCGGAGCCGGATGCCCGCCACGGCAGCTGGTGTGCCTGGCAGATCTCGGACCGGAGCTGCTGGCCCCGATCGCGCGGATCTCAGAGGTGGCGGAGCATGAGGCCCCTCAGCTGCTGCGCCTGCTGGATCGGGAGGGGTTGCATCTCGAGAGGCTGGTGGGGGTGGAGCGGGCCGAGGGAGCGGGCGCGATCACGGTGGTGTCCGACGGCCATGCGACCTCCCTTGGGCTTCCGGCCGCCCGGGCCGTTTGGGTCGACGTCAGTCGGAGTCGTCCGAGGGCTCGAACGGGGCGTGCAACCGGGCCAGGAACTCCTCGTACTCGTCCTCAGGCAGCCATTCCGCCGTCCTGAGCACGCCGCTGCGGAACCAGCCATAGCTCATCGCCACCGCACCCCCCAGGAGGACGAAGGCGGCCACGTTGGAGAGTGAAAAGCTCCGGGTCGCGACCGGGACGATGATGAGTCCCAGGGCCACCAGGGCGTAGACCGCCCAGACCACGCGTTCCGTGCGGGTGAGGCGGGGCACGGGCGGGATCCCCGGATCGCTCGGTGGCACGTCATCTGGTTCGGAGCCCACGAGCGCATCCTAACCACCCTGGCTGCTGCCGTGGCGGCCGACGTCGCCAGTCGGTCGGTCTCCAGCGATGGTGGCGTATATCCTTGCCTTTATTGCGTACAAACTTGACATTCTTTGAAGTACAGCCTATAAGTTGGCGTGTGGCCAATGAAGAGGCGATCCAGGAGCTGCTGACCCGGGTGGCGGCTGGCGAGATCTCCCCAGAGGAGGCTGCGGCTCGGGTCGCTCAGTTGCAGCAGACCGCGGTGACCGTCCAGGAGCCGCCGGTTCGCAGGATCAAGGTCACAGGCTTGGTGCATCCCACCAAGATCGTCGGTGACCCCCAGATCACGGACGTCGTGGTCCAGGGCCCCCACCGCGCGGCCCGGGAGGGTGACGCCATGGTGGTCACGGGGATGCCCTCAAGGGACGACGGCGGCTGGTTCTCCTTCCGCTGGCCGGATCGGCTGCCGTTCGGACAGGGGGCCTCCGGGAGTCCGCTGCAGCCGGTCCTCATCCGCATGAACCCCGGCTTGGCGCTGGACGTGGAGATGGCCGCCGGCCTGCTCACCGTGGAGGGGGTGCGGGGCCCGATTAATGCCGACATCCAGGCGGGCAGTGCCAAGGTGGAGGGCTTCTCGCAGCCGATCAACCTAAACGTGACCTGGGGCACGGTCTCCGTCCGTGGCCTACTGGAC
>JAJYWT010000155.1 GCA_021791345.1 bacterium | reverse complement strand
GGGCCTCAGCGACCTCGCCAGCCTCCTGACGGAGATCCCAGCGCTGCACCGGGAGGTGGCCGAGGCCTGGATCAACCTTCCTCAGTACGGGATCGTCGAGGTGACCCCCGCGCGGGCGGTGAGCTCGGCCGACCGCTCCCGGTTTGAGCAGCTGCTGCCGTCGCCGAGCGTCTACCAGGCGGGGATCGCCGAGGCGGCGGCCGCCGACCAGCTCCAGTCGTCCGCCTGGCGCCAGCTGATCGCCGAGTCGCCGCAGACCGCGGTGTGGACCCCGGTGTATGACAACCCGCTGGCCGGAGGTCCGACGGTGACCGTCGCCACCCAAGGGGCCACCGCAGCGGGGACGCAGTTCCAAGTCGGGGCCAACATCACGGTGAGCAGCCTGGTGTCGGCATTCCTCGCCGGCCCTCCGGGAAGCGCCCAGGGCAGCTACGGCTTCCTGCTCAGCCCCGAGGGCAACGTGATCTCGGTGGGCGCGGGTGGCACCGCGGCGCTGGGGCTTCCGTCCCACGGGCGGCCCACCGAGCCGGTGAGCCTCACCCAGAGGGGCGATCCCTGGCTCCCGGTCGCCACCCAAATGCGCCTCGGGTTCCAGGGCTCCGGGCAGATCACCCTCGACGGAGACCCTGTGGACGTGTTCTACAGCCCGCTGCCCGCCAGCCAGTGGAGCTACGGCGTGGCGCTCCCGGTATCCGGGCTGGACGCCAGCGTTGTCGGCTTCTCCCAGGAGATCAGCCGAGGGCTGGCGGGGGCGATCGCCGTCCTGATCCCCATCCTGTTGCTGCTCGCGGGTCTGGTGCTCATCTTCACCAACCTTCTCAGCCGCCGGCTGCTGGACCCCCTGGCGCAGTTGCGCTCCGCCTCCGAGAGGTTGGCGAATGGAGATCTGGAGACCGCGGTCGCGGTCTCCCCTGGGCCGGTGGATGAGATCGTCGGGCTGGAACTCAGCCTGGACGGGCTGCGTCGCCGCCTCGGGGCCCAGCGGGCCCAGATAGAGACTGCCCAATCAGAGCTGGAGCGGCGGGTCCGGGAGCGAACCGCCGAGCTGAGCCAGCGCAACCAGGAGCTCACCACCCTCAACACCCTGACCTCGGCTCTCGGGCGCTCCCTGGTGGTGAGCGAGCTGGCGACGGCGGCCGCAGCCCAGCTCCAGGGGGTCTGGGACCTCCCCGGGGTGTGGATATACGTCACCGACGGGCTCGACCCGAGTGGCCTTCGGCTCGTGGGGCGGGCGGGGCCGGAGTCCGGTGAGCCGCCGCCTGCCGCCGTCGTCGGCCCCACCGACCCCACGGCGATGCTGCTGCTCCCCCTGACCGCCGCCGGAGGGGAGGTTGGCCTTCTGGTGCTGCGCGGCCGGAATCCGTTCAACCACCGCCAGCGCGAGCTCCTGGAGGTGGTGGGGGGCCAGCTCGGTCTGGCGCTGCGCAACGCCCAGCTCTTCGTGGACACCCAGGAGCTGGCCACGATCAACGAGCGCAACCGCATCGCCCGTGAGATCCACGACACCCTGGCTCAGGGCCTGGCCGGGATCATCGTCCAGCTCCAGGCTGCGGACGCCTGGATGGGCCGCGAGTCGGAGCGGTCCCGCGAGGCTCTCCGCCAGGCCACCGAGCTGGCCCGCTCCAGCCTCCAGGAGGCCAGACGGTCCGTGTGGGATCTGCGTCCGGAGGGGTTGCAACGGGCGGGCCTGGCCGGGGCGATCCGGGACGAGCTGGCCCGGGTGAGGGAGCGTTCCGGAATCCGAACCAGCCTGCGCCTTCGAGGCCTGCGCGGGCTGTCGCTACCGGCCCAGCTGGAGGTGACGGTGTTTCGTATCGTCCGGGAGGCGGTGGGCAATGCCGTTCGCCACGGGTCTCCGGCCGAGGTCAGCGTCGAGCTCAGCTGGCGCCTGGGTCGGCTTCAGGTGGTGGTGGCCGACGACGGTCGAGGCTTCGACCCCTCGGGGCCCTCCCGACAGGGGAGTTTTGGGGTCACCTCGATGCGGGAGCGGGCCGCTGGCGCCGGCGGTGAGTTGACCCTGGACAGCCGGCCCGGGGGTGGAACCCGGGTGGTCCTGGAAGTTCCCTGCCCCAAGGCGGAGGTGGCGAGGTGATCCGGGTGCTGGTCGCGGACGACCACCCGGTGGTCCGCCAGGGGCTGTGCGCCATGCTGGAGGCGGAGCCCGACCTCTCTGTGGTGGCGGACGTTGGGGACGGTGACGCTGCTGTAGCGACCACTCTCGAGCTCCGCCCGGACGTGGTGCTCATGGATGTCCAGATGCCGGGAATGGATGGTATCCAGGCGCTGCGTGAGATCCTGGCGCATAGCCCCAGCACCAGGGTGGTGATGCTGACCACCTTCGGCCACGAGAACTACGTGGTACCCAGCTTCCGGGCCGGGGCGGTCGGCTACCTGCTCAAGGACGTCTCCCGTCAGGAGCTGGCGGACTCCATCCGGCGGGTCGCGGGAGGGGAGTCCCTACTGGACCGCCCGGCGTCAACACCGGAGGCGGCGGCCATCTCCGATCGGGAGCTGGAGGTGCTGGGCCTGATGGCCCGGGAGATGACCAACCGCGAGATCGCCCAGCGGCTCTTCCTCAGCGAGCACACGGTCAAGACCCACGTCAGCCACATCCTCGCCAAGCTGGGGGCGGTGGACCGTGCCGGAGCGGTCCTGCGCGCCTGGCGCCAGGGGCTGGTGCCGGTGGAGCAAGGGACCAGCCCTGGTGCAAATCAGCCTAATGGGG
>JAJYWT010000184.1 GCA_021791345.1 bacterium | reverse complement strand
AGACGCCGCCATGAACGACGCCGTACGGCTGCCGGTGCCTGGCCCCGATTTGGAGTCGCAGCCGCACCTCCTCAGGGGAGGCCAGGACTATCTCCGTCCCCAGGTGGCCGTCGAACCCGATGGCAAGGGAGTCCAACCCGGAAGGGCCTCCACCGGGGTCGCTCACAGCTGCAGCGACTTGGGGACCAGGAACTCCTCCATGCCGTAGCGGCCGAACTCCCTGCCATGACCCGACTGCTTGACTCCGCCGAAGGGCGCCGCGGTGCTGAAAGCTCCACCGTTGACCTCGATGGTCCCCGCCCGGAGCCGGCGGGCGAAGGCGATGGCCCGGTCCCGGTCGCCGGACCACACCGCCGCCGCGAGGCCGTAAGGGGTGCCGTTGGCGATCCTCACCGCCTCCTCCTCACTGTCATAGGAGATCACCGACAGCACAGGGCCGAATATCTCCTCCTGGGCGATCACCATCTCAGGCCGAACCTCGGCGAAGACGGTCGGTTCGACGAAAAACCCCCCGGCCAGCCCCTTCGGCGGCTCCAATCCTCCCAAGACCAGACGGGCGCCCTCGGCTATCCCCTTGGCGATGTACCCCCGCACCCGCTCCAACTGCGCCTGCGATGCCAGAGGTCCCAGGCGTGTCGCTTCGTCCAGGGGGTCACCCGGTGCCAGCTTCTCAGCCGTGGCGACCGCGACCTCCACCGCCGCGCTGGCCATCCGGGCGGGAACCAGCAGACGGGTGAGCGCGGTGCAGGTCTGGCCGGAGTTGAGGAACGCGTTGTAGACCGCGAACTTGGCGGCCTTCTCGAGCTCCGCGTCCTCCAACACCAGGCTTGCCGACTTGCCCCCGAGCTCCAGCGTCACCGGCTTGACCTGGGCCGCGGCCAGCTCCGAGATCCGCCTGCCGGCCCTGGTCGATCCGGTGAAGGAGATCTGGTCGACGTCGGGGTGGGCGACCAGCGCCTCGCCGGCGGTGGGGCCGCGTCCAACGATGACGTTGAGGACCCCGGGGGGCAGCCCCGACGAGCTTGCCAGCTCGCCGAGCATGATGGCGGTGAGGGGCGCCACCTCACTGGCCTTGAGCACCACCGTCGCCCCCGCCGCCAGCGCCCCGGCCACCTTGGCCATCACCTGTTGCAGTGGGTAGTTCCAGGGGGTGATGGCGCCCACGACCCCAACTGGCTCCTTGACCACCAGGCAGTTGCCGATCTCCTCCTCGAATTGGTAATCGTTCAACACACTGGCGATGTGGTCGGTGATCGCGACCGGATTGCCCACCTGGACCGCTCGCGACTGTCGGATCGGGGTCCCCACCTCGCGGGCGATCGTCTGCGCGAAGTCCTCGGACCTGGCCCGGATGCCCTCCGCGATCTGGAAGAGCAGGGCGGACCTAAAGCGGGGCGGCGTGGCGGCCCAATCGTCCAACGCCTGCCGAGCTGCGCTCACCGCGGACATCACATCCGCTGCGTCCGCGTCAGGGACCTCGGCCAGGGTCGAGCCTGTGGACGCCTCGCTGACCGCCAGCCGAGCCTTCGAGTGGGGAGGGCGAAACTCTCCTCCTACGAAGAGCTGGCCCTGATGCTCCGCTTGCGGCCCCCAGTCCGCGGCCATCATGCCACGGCCACGCCGTCTCGCACGGGTCGCGCTCGGCTCAGCGCCGCCAAGAGCGCCTCAACCGAGGGGTGGTCGGCGGGGCTGGAGTTGAGATGAGCGAGCAGGACGGTGGATGGAGGGTCCACCACCAGAGTGCCCCCCAACTGCAGCACGTCGCCCTGCAGCCCCTCCGCCTTGATGCCCCGCCGTCGCGCCGCCAGCCAACCCTGGACCATGCCTCGACTGAACATGCTCAGAGGTGATCGGCGTGCGCCCAGGGCGCGGTAGCTGGCGCGCTCCGGGTCGGTCACCACGATGGCGGTTGGCGCCTTCAGCTGCTGAAAGCGGTGCGCCTGCTCGGGGCTCCCGTTGCCGATGAGGAGAAGCTGGGCGCCTGCCGCCTCAAAGTTCGGGTGCGCGTCGCTCAGGACGGCCACCTGCTCCAGACAGTACTGGCAGCCGAAGTGGCGCAACCAGACCGCGATGGTGGGCCGGTCAGCCCACAGCGTCCCCAGGCGCACCGGCAAGCCCGTGGGGGTTTGGACCTCCAGCGCGCCCAGCTCGCCGATCGTGCTTCTCATGGCCGCATGGTAGCAACTGGCTCTCGACTCCACAGCCTCCAGGCGACATAATGTGCCCATCGCAGGGGAGGTGATGTGATCGCAGCCAGGGCACATCGTGGCTTTGCACCGACCGGCTCGGTCGACGCCCGACCGCCCAGGCGTTGCGGGGTGCCGCCTGCCCCGCGTGTGGACCGGGACGATTCCCTCCGGTGAACAAGGAACGCCAACCGGCTCCCTGGCTGCCTCCCGGCACCATTCACACGGTGGGCAGGCTGGCCGCCCGCGAACGGGCGCGCCCGGCATCCAGCGGCTCCCGCCGGATGCCGTGGGCGGAGCGGCGAAGCCAGCTTCTGGATGCGTGTCTGGAGTCTTTCGTCGCCAGGGGGCTGGAGATGACCACGATGGACACGATCGCCAGTCAGGCGGGGGTGAGCAAACCCCTCGTCTATCGTCACTTCCACAATCGCTCCGAGGCCCTGCTTGCGGTGGTGGCACAGGAGTCCGACCGGATTCTGGGGCAGCTGGGGTTGGTGGGAGAATCCACCGCTCGTCCGGATTTCGAGGGGCTGCTGACCGGGTTCCTGGCATTCGCCGCCGACCGTCCCAAGTCCTATCGGTTGCTCTTTCAGCTGGTTGACGCCAGCTCTGGTCCGCCCCGGCGGCAGCTGGACAGCCTGCGCGCCACCATCAGCCAGGGGTTGGAGCGGTCGGTTCTCGCCCAGGCCGGAGTCGGGGAGGACCTCTCGGACGCCGTGTCCATCTCGAGGCTCGGTCACCTGATGCTCTCGATCCTTGAGGGGGTGGCGGGAGGTCTTCTCAGCGGCGATGACGCCGTCGTGGTGGCGGCGACCCTGAGCCGGCTGCTGCGGCCGGACTGGGTGCTGTCCGCGCTGCTCCCAGCCGCGGACCCGGCCGAGCAGCGGCGGCCGACCACTCTGGCCTCTGGCTGACCCCGATTGGTCTTCCATCGCCGCCGGGGCGACACCCGGGCGGCGATGAACGCTGGTGGGATCGGCAGTCGGCGCGGGCGTATCCTCTCCCTCGTGCCAGCACACATGTGCGGTATCGTTCCGGCGCCTTGCTGCGCAGAGAGCGCGAGCGGGCGCGCACCTTCGCCATGGCATGGGGGACGCGGCTGGATGTGGACGAGGGAAGTTGAGCGACCGGCACCGTGTGCCTCTCCATCCGGGCTAGTGCCGGGCCTCGGGGCGCCCGGTGGGCCGCACTCGTGGGGCTGTCAGGGCCTCGCTGGCAGATGCCGACGACGCCGTCTCCCGCTGGACCATGAGCGCCCCCGCGTCGAAGTCTCGGATAGCTCTTATCGGAGCGCCATGGCGGCGCCCCGGCCGTACCGTCTCTGCCAGTCTCTCCACGGAGGGACCGCGAGGTGATTGACCCGAGCGCCCCGCCCCCGGTCCTCGGTCCCACCAGGATCAGCGGCGGGCCGCGGTCCGGGAAGACCGAGGTGCTGGCACGGCTGGTGGCGCACTGGCTGGCAGAGGGGGGGGATCCCAGTCGGTTGGTGGTTGTGACCCGCAGCCACCAGGCGCTGTTCGCCCTGGAGACGCGCATCGCCAGCCTGCTGCCGCCATGCCATCTTGCTCCGAGGCTGGTCACCCAGGAGGGGCTGGCCCGGTGTGTGCTCCGCGAACTGGGGGAGCCCGCGACCGCGCTGGTGGCACTGGGTCGGCTCGGCGAGTGGATGGCCATGCGGGAGGCGTTGCAGGAAGTTCGGCCCCTGCTCAGATGGCTGGATCCCCTGGCCGACGATCCCGGCTGTGTCGATGACCTCCTGGAGTTCGTCTCCCTGGTCAAGCAGTCGCTGGTGGGGCCGGGCGTTCTCGCGAGCCGGCTGCGCGACGACCGGGGGCTGCTGGTCGAGCTGGCGCTCCTCGCCGGCCGCTACCAGGACATCTTGGCGCGGATGGGTGCCCGCGATACCCGCGACCTCACCACCCAGGCGGTCACTCTCCTGGAGCAGGACCCCAGCCGGCTGGCGAACTGGGCGGACCTGCTGCTGGTCGATGACGCTGAGGAGCTCTCCTTTGCGCAGTGGCGGCTGACCAGTCTGCTCGGGCAGCGGCTGAGCGAACCGCGTCGGTTGGTCATGGCGGGGGACCGTCGCGTGTCGATTCCGTCGTTCCGCGGTCCGAGCCCTCGATTTCTCGATGAGGCCTACCCTCTCGAGTTCCACCCGACGGAATGGGAGTTGGGCGACCGGGGTGCGGCCTGGGCCTGTGCGGCCGTGGCGTGGCTGGGGGCCAGTGGCATGGGATGGAGCGCGGATGCAGCCGAGCGGGAGCTTGCCGCCCTGCGCGCTGACCCTCCCAAGGGGGTGGAGATCTGGACCGCTTCCGACGAGCTCCACGAGGCCCTGAGCATCGCTCGGGAGATCCGGCGTGCGCATTTGAGCGGCGAGCTGCGCTACGAAGAGGTGGCGGTGCTCCTCTGGGATCCGGCGCGTCAGATGGCGGCGGTGCGGGCGGCGATGTCCGAGGTCGAGGTGCCGGTGGCGGTGGATCAGCACCGCTGGTCCGAAAGCGTGGTGGGTCGGGTGGTGCTCGCCTGGCTGGTGGCGCTGACGAAGCCTGAGGACGACGCAGCGGTCGCGGAGTGCCTCGGACTTGGACCGCACGGGTTGGCTCCGGCCCGGATCTGGGAACTCCGCCAGGAGGCCGCCCGAGCTCAGGAGCCGCTGGGCCGGGCCCTGGTCCGCCATGCCCTTCGGGTGCCGGGCGCTGCGGATCCCGCCAGGGCACCGGCCCTGCTCTGGCAGCGGCTGGGTGGGGGTGGACCGGGCCGCACCACCCAGGTGATGGCTCACGCCGATTTCACGCAGCTGGTGCTGGAGTTGGAGCGCAGCCTCGGGCTGGTCGAGCTTGCCCTCCACGAGCCCGCGAGCGCCTCTGCCATCAGTCAGTTGGCCGGCATCCTCGAGGAGGCCCGGGTGGCGGTCAGCGTTGGCCGCACTTCCGCCACCAACCTCTCCCAGTGGGTGGATCTGCTCCAGACCGCGGTGCGGCGGGCCGGGCCCGAACAGACCCCGACCCATCTCCGGATGGAGTCGGCGGTGACGGTCACCTCGGTCCAACGAGCCAAGGGGTTGAGCTGGCGCTGGGTGTTCGTGCCAGGGATGACGGCCGACGCTGACCCCGGGAGGCCAGGGGAAGGCGGCATCCTGGGAACGTCCGAGGCTCAGCAGCTCATGGAGCTGGTGCCCGAGCTGGACGAGGTCATCGGCTCTCCCCAGTCGACGTCGGAACTTGAGCTCCGGCTGCTGCTGGTGGCCCTGAGTCGGGCCCGGGAGCGCACCGTCCTCTCCTGGAGTCATCGGGAGGCGAGGCAGGGAGCCGGGCGCTCGGCGTACCTCACGGGCTTGGAGCTGGAGGGGATCGCCGAGGGCCCCGCGCCGCGCCAGTTTCCGCTGACGCGGTCGGAGCTGTGCGCCCTGGCCGCCGCCGGACCCGGCCCGGGGGACGCCGAGCTGGGGGAGCGGGGAGGCCCCGAGGTGGCCGCTGATGCCGCGCAGATCATGGGCTGGATCGTCCCCTGGGACCCCACCTCCGGAGCCCCGGTATCGGCGAGCCGGGATCTGAGCGCCACCTCGCTGGCGGCGTGGTTGGGCTGCCCGCGCCTCTACCACTACGCGACGCTCCGCCTGCGCCGTCGGGACACGTATCCCGCCGTGCTGGGGACCATGGCGCACCGGCTGCTGGACCGGTTTCACCGAGAGCAGGTTGCGGGAGGGCAGCCCGCCGCCGACTTCGCCGCGTCGGCCAACCGCTTTGTCCGTGACGAGCTGATGCCCGAGGTGCGGGCGCGTCTGGTCGACCCGCTGCAAGCGCTGTACGTGGAGCTGTGGCTGCAGCGCCTGGTGCGGCGCTGGGAGGAGTCCGTCATCACCGGTGCGACCATGGGGCACAGCCTCGCGAGCGAGATCCCATTCCAGCTCGACCAACCCTCCCACTCGTTGCGGGGCAAGGTGGACGCCCTCTGGCGCCGAGCCGACGGAGCCCTGGAAGTCGTCGACTACAAGACCACCGAGGCCGAGTTGCCCTCGGTTCCCGAGATGAGACGTGAGGTGTTCGGCGATCCCGCTCAGGACGCCGGGCCGTCCAACTGGCAGCTGCCGATCTACGTGCTGGCGGCCCGAGCCGGAGTTCTGGCCGAGGGGTTGGACGGCGAGCTGCCGACCGGTGCGCGCAACTGGTACCTGAGCGCCGAGGATCCCCGGCGCCCGGGGTTCCCCACCCGAGGGTTCCGACTCGGGGAGGGCGGCGAGCGGGTTGGCCGCTCCGAGACGCTGCTGACCTGGACAGAGATCGACCGCATCGAAGTGGAGATCGCTCGCCAGGCGACGATCATTAGTGAGGGACGCCGCCCGGCCGCGCCCCGCCATGACAAGTACACCTGCCGCGGCTACCAAGGATGTGCGCTTGGTTTCTGCTGCGATGGGGAGGGCAGCGTCGGGCGTGCGCACCGGCTGCCGGTGCCACAGCCGTGAGCCTCGGCCCGAGGGATGTCCTCCTGGCCCGGCTCAGTGACGAGCAGCGCCAGGTGGTAGAGCAGCTGGGGCGCGGGCCGATCAAGGTGGTCGCGGCGGCCGGGAGCGGCAAGACCACCACCATGGCGACGCTCTACAGCGTGGCGGTGCTCGACGGCATCCCGCCGCCCCGGATTCTCGCCGTGACCTTCACGGAGCGGGCCGCCAACGAACTCAAGGAGCGCATCGGGGCGACCCTCCAGGAGTTTGGGGGTCCGGTCGCCGTACCGGGGCAGCAGCTGCAGGGAGCCTGGATCGGGACGTTCCACCATGTGGCGAGGAGGCTCTTGGCGGAGATGCCGTATCTGGCCGGGGTGCCCCGTCAGCTGCGCATGCTGGACGAGGTGGACTCCGCGCAGGAGCTGGAGTCGGTGGTCACCGCGGTTCGCGACAGGCTTGCCGAGTCCGACCAGGTCTGGGACCTCCAGGAGTTCGAGCTGCCGCCCCGCGCCCTGCTCGCGGTCGCCGGTGCGGCTGGCGAGGCCGTGGCCCGCCTGCGCTCTACCGACCTTTCCCCTGAGGCATGCAGGCGGCGGTCGGAGGATGCCTACCGGGGCTTTCTGAGCCGCGGGGACGACGAATCCGAGATCCTGTGGCACCGGATTGCGCTGAGCGTGACCCTGGCGGTGTGGGAGGAGTACGAGGAGCGTCTGCGGGCCCGGCGGAGTCTCGACTTTGATGGGTTGCTCCGGCAGGCGCTGGATTGTCTGGAGAAGTCTGCGCCGCTGGCAAGCTGGTGCGAACGCAACTTTCAGCTGGTGATCGTCGACGAACATCAGGACACCAGCCCGATCCAGGCCGCCCTGTTGGACAAGCTGGTGGGGCCTGACCAGCGCAAGCTGTTCGTGGTCGGGGATGCCCGCCAGTCCATCTTCGCCTTTCGCGACGCCCAGCCGGGAACCCTGGACCAGTCTCCGGGGCGCTCCTTCCGGCTCTCCAGGAACCACCGCTCCCTGGCACCGATCCTGAGCGCGGCCGATCATGTGATCCGGGCTGATCCGCAGTTCGCCGGAGACCACCCGATGGAGGTGGTGCGAGCGGCCGAGCCGGCAACGCCGGTCTGGCTCGGGGTGGCGCCGACTCCGGAGGATGAGGCGGAGGGTATCGCGAGCTTCATCGCGGCGGTGCACCGCCACGGGCTGCCCGGCAAGGACGGCCTCCGGGCGGTGGGATACGGGGACTTCGCTGTTCTCGCCTACACCTTCGGCCGCCTTGGGCAGCCGCTGGAAGAGGCCCTGCGCCGGCACGGGATCCCGTTCCGGACCGCGACGGGCGGGCTGCTGGATCGGCCCGAGGTCAAGGACGTGCTGGCCCTGCTGCGGGCGGTGGCCGATGATGATGACGACGAGGCCTGGGTGCGCATGCTGCAGTCCGCCTGGGGGAGGGTCTCCGACCAGCAGATTTCGATCCTGGCCCGCGCTGGGGATTCCTTCGACCAATCGCTGGCCGCGCGCGCCCGCGCCGCTGCCGCCGGTGATCTCCTGGACGCGGCGGCTGCCCAGCGCGTCCAGGAGCTTTCCGAGCTGGTCGTGGAGCTGCGCGGGCTGGCGGCGCACCGGCCCGCGGCCGAGGTGCTGCAGGCGGCCCTGCGGCAGGGCCGCCTGCTGCCCTACCACCAAGCGTTGCAGTTGCGAGGAGAAGACCAGGGGGACCGCTCCCTGGCTGCCATCAGGCACCTCCTGCGGATGGCACTGTCCGCCGCGCCGGAGCGGTGGCTCGGTCTCTCCGAGTTCCTCGCCCGGCTCGACACGATGAGCGAGCTTGGTGGTGAGGTCGAGCCGCCCCCGCCGGATGACCGGCCTCTGGTGACAATCAGCACCATCCATCGCGCCAAGGGGTTGGAGTGGCCGGTGGTCGTCCTCGCCGACTGCCGCCCCCACCACCAGCGGTCGCGAGCGGCGGTGGTGTGGGACCGCCAGCAGCAGGCGGTCGTGGTGCCCCGATTGACGGGTCGCGACACTGCGGCCGGCGCCCGTTGGAAGGGGACACCGGATGCCCGGGTCCCCGCGGAGGAACACCGCCGCCTGGTCTATGTGGCCATGACCAGAGCCAAGGACCTGCTGCTGGTGACCACCACGCGCTCAGGGCTGAAGAACAAGACCAAGGTGATGGACGAGCTGCTGGAGGCGGCCCGTGCCGGTGACCTGGGGAAGGGCGAGTATGCCGAGCTGGTCCGGGTGGCCGCCTCCGGCGAGCCTGGCTGGGTTCGGGCCCTGCCCGGGTTCCCGGAGGCGGTGACCCTCCCCTGGGCAGCGCCGGCCGCCCCGCAGCCCCGAGCGGCCGCCGAGGGTCCGATCCCCCCTCCATTGCCAAGTGGGGCCCTGGCGGCAGCCCTGGCCGCGGAGGGCAGCACCGCGGGTCCTCCCCCTCGGCCCTCGGTGGGGAGGATCAGCTTCAGCGCCCTGCAGATGCTCGAAGCCTGTCCGCGGCAGTTCTGGTTTCGCCATGTGGCCGGGATCCCTGACCCCCTGCCCCAGGTGGACGACGAGCTCCCTTCGGAGGCTGGCGCGATTGAGTTGAGAAGCCAGGCGATGGCGGTGGGCTCGCTGGTGCACCGGGTGTTGGAGCAGGTCCACCGCGGCTGCTCCGAGGGGCCACCGACACCCGCCGAGCTCAACCGCTGGTTGGCGCAGCTGGATCCGGGGCTGTCGGCGTCGGAGCTTGAGGATGCCAGCCGCATGCTGCACTCCTACAGTCGTCTCCCGGTGGCAGCACTACCCACCCTGGGAGTCGAGGTGCCCTTCGTGTGGCGCGAGTGGGCAGCCCCTGAGCTCCCCGAGCTGGTGGGGGCGATCGACCGAGTGGCGCTGGCCGCCGACGGGAGGCCGCTGGTGGTCGACTACAAGACGAATCGCGAACTCACCACGACTCAGTTCGAGAGCTACTCCCATCAGCTGCGCCTCTACGCGATGGCGTACTCCCGGCTGCGGGGGCAGGGTTCCGCAACCCAGGCGGCCATCGTGATGCTGCGCTCGGGCGAGACCCTGTCGGTGGACTGCAGCGCGCAAGCCGCGGCCGCGACCCTGCGCTGGGCCTCAGAGCTGGCCCAGCGCACGATCACGGATGCCGAACTGACCGGTCGCGAGGTGCCCGACCGCCCGTGCGCCACCTGCGCCTACGCGGTCCTCTGCCCGGAGCGTCTCGACCGCCGCTCGTGAGCTCGGTCGTCGGTCAGGAGCCGAGGCGGAACAGTTGTGGGAGCTTCATCGCCAGCCCCATGTCCCCCTTCACCTTGAGCTTGCCGGTCATGAAGGCCATGGTGCCGTCCAGCCGCCCCGTCAGCATCTTCACGAAGTTTTCGTCACTGATCGTGAGGGTGATGTTGGGCGCCTCGGCGTCCCCCTGGTGGACCTCGCAGGTGGCGTCCTTGATCTGGACATACCAGTGCCCGCCCTGAGCCCCGGATATGTCCCACTGGAAGGTGGCGGTCACCCCCTGGGCCTTCTCCGCCTGAAACGCGGTGGGGATCTTGTCCATGATGTCCTGCGGGGTCATCTCGACTTCGGCCATGGCTCTCCTCACGCCCAACCGGGGCAGAATCGATGATTGCTCATAATCTATGGGGTCTCAGGACGGCCGCTGATTGCGCAACCTGGCGGTGCCCTGGTCGAGGAGGCTGAACGGCCAGCGCTTGGGTTGGCGCAGGTAGTCGAGGTTGGGACCGAGCGGCTTGGGCTCGAAGCCGAATTGGCTCAGGACCGCGTCCCTGGCCGCCACATTGGGCTTGACGAGCATGTCCAGCTGCTGCGGTGTCACCAGCGGATTGCGCATCAGCCGGTCCATCACCGCTGCGGCGGGCCGGATCATCCGCGGATCCAGGTGCAGCGGACGGCGCTTGCTGATGCCGAACCAGTCCTTTCCGATCGCCTCGGCCACCGCCAGAGTGATCTCCTCAAGCGTCATCTGGTCCGGTCCCCCGATCTCGTAGATGTGCCCCGCGCGATCGGGGTCCTCAACCGCCGCCAGCAGGCAGCGTGCGACATCGTCGGCGGCGATGGGTTGGAAGGTGGCGGTGCCATCGCCGGGAATGACCAGGAAGGGCGCCGGCATGCTGATCGCCTTGGCCAGCAGGGTGAAGAACCCATCGCCTTCGCCGAAGATGACCGACGAGCGCAGGATCACCCATTCCCGGTCGCTCCCCTGCAGCCACTGCTCTCCCTGCCACTTGCTGAACAGGTACGGAAACCGGGGGTCGGGGTCGGCACCGATGGCGGAGAGCTGCACCACCCGGCGCACCCCGGCCCGGGTCGCGGCCTCGACCACGTTCCGGGTGCCGTTGGCGTTGACGGCCTCGAAGGTCTGGACCCCCTGGTTGCGGATCACCGCCACCAGGTTGACCACCACGTCAGCCCCCGTGAAGGCCGCCTCCAGCCCCTCGCCGCTCACCACGTCCCCGAAGGTCGGTGAGAGACCCTCGGGCAGCCTGCTGGAGCGCGCCCCTCGGGCGATAACCCGCAGCTCGTGCCCGTGCTCGAGCAGCTGCGGCACCAGATGCGTGCCCACAAAGCCGGTCCCGCCGGTGACCGCTACTCGCATCAAGAGGCGCCTGACCTCAGCGCTTGCTGGCGCGGCGGCGAGGGGCGGGCTTGCCCGCCACCGCGGTCTTGAGGGCGCTGGCGGGGTAGAACCTGACCTTCTGGGTGGCCGGTACCCGCACCATCTCCTGGGTCTGGGGGTTGCGCCGCATGCCGGCGGCGGTCTCCCGGATCTTCCAGCGCCCGAAGCCGGCGATGGCGACCTCCTCACCCTTCTCGAGCTGCTTGCCGATCAGGTCGAAGATCAACTTGAGGGTGTCGTCAGCGAAACGGAAGTTGGGGAACACCGGATCATTGGGGTCGTTGTCATAGAGAAGTGTGGATTGCAGGGTTTTGGCCAACTCGCGACGATTCATGGACAAGCCTCCCTTCTACCGCGGATGTGAACGTTATCCGCTTTATGTAAGGGATTTTAGGCAGATCCTGGGGGGTTCGGGGGGACTTTGATCTCACTGCTGCCGGGTGGGGTGGGGTGGTCGAGCCGGCTGGGCCGGACCTGCCTCTTTGCATAGCGAACAAAGGTTTGTATAATTCGTCGAGGCTCGCCTCCTGGGAGAGGGCTCTCCGGGCTGGGCCAACGGATTCAGGGATGGAATTGGAGCTGGCTCAAGGACCCTCTGCTGAGCACGATCGCCGTCTCCGCCAGGAATCTCTGCAGGAAGCGCTGGCTGGGATCGGGCGTCGCTTCGGCCCGGGGGTGGTGCGCCGGGGCGGGGATGGCCAACGGGGTGGGCTGCGGACCGGTGCCGATTCCCTGGACGCGCTCTTTATTCCGAGCGGGATCCCCAGGCGCAGGCTCAGCTGGCTCGCGGGCGCTCCGGGAGCGGGGGGCCTCTCCCTCGGCCTGGCATTGCTGGCGGGTTGGTCGCGGGAGCTGCCGGTGGCTCTGGTGGACTTCGAGAAACGCGTGGACCCCGGGGAGTTCGCGGACTACGGGGGGCGGCTGGAGAACTGCTGGTGGGTGCGCCCTGGGCAGTCTGAGCCGGGCTGGGCCGCGGCCCGGGCGCTGGTGCTGGCGGGCGTCGACCTCTGCCTTCTGGTCGCTGACCGCTGGTCCCCGGTGGGCGGGGCGGTGCCTGCGCTGCTGCAGGCGGCTCTGGAGGAGAGGGACGCGGTGGCCCTGTTGGTGGGAGGCAAGGAGGTGCCGGCGGCGGTGGGCGGACGGCTGGGGGCACAGATCGCCTGCCACCGTGAGCGCTGGACCCTGGCCCATGGGGATGTGGCGGGCATCAGGGTTCGGCTGGAGGTGGTTCGCAGCCGGATCGGTGCGCCCGGAGCGAGCTGCCTCCTCGAGATTCGCTTTCCCCGGCCCTATCCCAACCAGCCTGGGATTGTGGATCTGGGGCGGCTGGAGGCCGGTTGTGACCAGCTCGAGGATCTGATGGTGGTGAACAGTTGAGTGCCCAGAGCCGCCTGGGGTTTCTGGAGTTCCCCCATCTGGCGCTCATCCTCACCTGGCGGGCGCACCCCGAGCTTGCCGCTGAGGCGGTGCTGGTCGGTGCTGCGACCGCCGCCGGTCGCGAGGTCGTGCTGGCCGCCTCGGAGGCGGCCAGGGCCAGGGGAGCCCACCCAGGTCAGGACTTCCGCGAGGCTGAGCTGGCCTGTCCCGAGGCGGTCCGGTTGCGCTCGGATCCCGTTGCCCTGGACCGGCTGCGCGAGCAGCTGCTGCTGGTGCTCTACGACTACAGCCCACTGGTGGAGCTGGGCGATGACCAGGGGGCATATGTGGACCTTGGCGGCCGAGATCTCCGCTGGG
This sequence comes from bacterium, assembly GCA_021791345.1. The sequence goes on along the minus strand of JAJYWT010000184.1, from coordinate 4,405 downwards.
AGACCGAGGCCGCCCGGGCGTCTCAGCTGGGCCGGGCGGTGCAGCGAATTCTGGGTTTCCCGCCCGCGGTCGGGGTGGGGCAGTCACGCTTTGTGGCTCGGTCCGCCGCGATCCGGGCGGGCTCTGGTCGGATCCGGCTGGTGCCCCACGGGACTGCGGCCTCGTTCCTGGCGGACCAGCCGGTCGCCAGCCTGCCCCTGGCGCCGCGAACCGTGGAGCAGCTGCTGGGCTTCGGGCTGCGCACCTGCGGCGACTGCATCACCATCCCACTTCCGGAGCTTCAGCGCCAGCTGGGCCCTGACGGGATAGCTCTGCACCGGCTCTGCCTGGGCCAGGATTCCGCCAGGGTCATCCCCCGGCTAAAGACGCCTCCCTGCGCGGTCCGCAAGGTGCTGGCCGGGGTGGTGGAGAACTCGGAGGCGCTGCGCTTCGGCGCGCCTGAGCTGGCGGCCATGCTCGCCGCCGAGCTGACCCGGCGGCAACTGGCCAGCGGGCGGCTGCGGCTCCGGCTGCTGGATGAGGATGCCGCCGTAGGCACAGAGGGATCCGGTCAGCCCGGGGTCTTCTGCTCCGAGATCGCCACCCCAGCGCCGGTCGCGACCGCTCAGGAGCTGTTGCCGCCCATCCTGAGCCTGCTGTCTCGAGCTCGCTGCCGGGTGCTGATCGTCGAGTTGCAGGCCCTGGATCTGGTTCCTCCTCCGGCAGCGCAGCTGCAACTCCTGGAGCTGTCGGAGGTCCGCCGGGAGGAGATCGGCGGAGCGGCGGCCAGGCTCAGGGAGCGGTTCGGCTCGGAGCTGGTCTGGCGAGTGGCGCTCAGGCCGAAACACCCTGGGGACATTCCCGAGGAGCGGCTGGTATGGAACCCCAGATGAGCCTTCGTGCGGTGAAGGTGGAGCGTTCCAGGCCGGTCGCCGTGGACCTGGGGGCAGGCTCGGTGCGGGTGGCGCGTCGGACCGCCCACTGGGTGGTGGAGGTCGGATGGTGGCGCACCCCTCCCGCTCGCTGGCAGCGTCGCGATTGCTGGCGGCTGCTGCTAGAGGATGGCCGCTGCCTCGATGTGTATCGGGATGAAGCGCAGGCGAGCTGGCACCTGGGGCAACTCTGGGGCTGACCGAGTCGCCACCGGGGCCAGCCCCGCACTCCCTCAGGAATCTCTGAGCGCCATCTGCTAGTTTGACTTCATGGCTCAGAACCAGCCGGGGTCCGGACCACCGGGTCGCTCCGGTGTCGGCAGTCCCAATCGCCGTCCCAACCAGTGGCGATCGATCCAGTTCCTCCTGCCTCTGGGGGTCTTCCTGGCGCTGAACCTCCTGATCGCCAACGTCTTCTTCCCGCCCGCCCAGCCCAAGAGCATCACCATCCCCTACAACGTCTTCATCTCCGATGTGAAGTCCGGGGACGTCACCAGCATCACCAGCACCGGGGACACCATCCAGGGAACCTTCCGTCACCAGACCGGGGTGACCCCATCCAGCAAGAACAAGGCCAAGGACTTCAGCACTCAGCTGCCCAGCTTCGCCGGCGGCCAGCTGGAGACCCTGCTGCAGCAGCACAACGTCACCATCAACGCCAAGAATCCGAACCCTCCCGCCAATGTCCTGCTGGTGCTGCTGGAGAGCTTCGGGCCCACCCTGCTCTTCGTTCTGGTCTTCCTGTGGTTCATGCGCCGCAGCGCTGCGGCGGCCGGCGGCGGGCTGTTCAGCCTCGGCCGCTCCCAGGCCCGTCTCTATGATTCCGAGCGCCCGGCGACCACCTTCGCAGATGTCGCGGGAATCGAGGAGGCGAAGGAGGAGCTGGAGGAGATCGTTGACTTCCTGCGCCAGCCGGCCAAGTACCAGCGCCTGGGCGGCACTGTCCCCAAGGGCGTGCTGCTGGTCGGCCTCCCGGGGACCGGCAAGACGCTGCTCGCGCGCGCGGTCGCCGGTGAGGCCGGGGTCCCGTTCTTCAGCATCTCCGCTTCGGAGTTCATCGAGATGGTGGTGGGAGTGGGGGCCTCCCGCGTCCGCGACCTCTTCTCCAAGGCCCGGGAGGCGGCACCCGCGATCATATTCATCGACGAGCTGGACGCGATCGGGCGCAGCCGCAGCGCCGGGCCCAGCTTCGGGGGACACGACGAGCGCGAGCAGACCCTGAACCAGATCCTGACCGAGATGGACGGCTTCGACTCCCGAGAGGGGGTCATCGTCCTGGCGGCCACCAACCGGGCCGATGTCCTGGACGCCGCGCTGCTGCGCCCGGGGCGGTTCGACCGGCGGGTCCAGGTCCTGCCCCCCGATCGGGTGGGCAGGGCCGCCATTCTCAAGATTCACACCCGCGGGGTTCCGCTGGGCCCGGATATCGACCTCGACAACCTGGCCTCGCAGACTCCGGGGCTGGTCGGTGCGGAGCTGCGCAATTTGGTCAACGAGGCGGCTTTGCTGGCGGCCCGCAAAGAGCGCACCGCGGTCACGATGGCGGACTTCACCGAGGCGCTGGAGAAGGTGCTCCTGGGGGCGGCGCGCCACGTCGTCCTCTCGGAGGATGACCGCCAGCGCACCGCCTACCACGAGAGCGGCCACGCCCTGCTCGGGCTGCTGGTGCCGGCGGCGGACCCGGTGCGCCGGGTGTCCATCGTCCCTCGGGGGCGGGCCCTGGGGGTCACCGTCCAGTCTCCGGTCGACGATCGGCAGAACTATCCCGAGACCTACCTGCGGGCGCGCATCGTCGGCGCCCTGGGTGGGCGGGCGGCTGAGAAGCTCATCTACGATGTCGTGACCACGGGAGCCGAGAGCGACCTTCAGCAGGTGACCCAGATCGCCCGGCAGATGGTGGTGCGGTGGGGCATGAGCCCCAAGGTCGGGCCGCTCAATCTCTCCGATGAAGGCGACCAGTCCAGCATGATGATCTCCCAGCGACCCTACAGCGAGACCACCGCCGAGGTGATCGATGCCGAGGTGCGCCGGATCGTCGAGGAGTGCTTCGAGGAGGCGCTGCGGCTGCTCGGTGAGAACCGCGACAAACTGGTGGCCCTCACCACGGCTCTGCTCCGCGAAGAGTCCCTCAATGAGGAGCAGATCCTGCAGGTGACCGGGCTTCCGGCCAAGCCCAGGGCCGCACCGCCGGGGCTCGCGGGGGCTCGCCGCCAGGTGGAGGAGAAGCCGGAGGTACCCGCGCCCACCTGAGGGATCGGTTCCCCCACGTGCCCTGGGCACGGGTCTGGCCGATGGCCACAGCCGCAGGCGAGGGGCATGGGAGCTGATCAGCGCCAGCCCGCTACGGTCGGGGGGCCGGGCTTGCCGCCCCGGGGTCAGCAGCGCAAGCCGGGCCAGCCACCCGCTCGAGGCGAAGGGCGAGCCGACGGTGGCTGCGAGCCACGCACGCCCGTGCACGGCGCGCGGGCGTGCTCCCAGCACATCCTGAGGGTGCCGAGGGTAGAGGATTCCGCGCCCTTGCCGAAAGACTCGGGAGCCCAGCATGTCCCGCCGCGCGCTTGACGGTACGGCGGTCGACGGGACCGCCAGCGGTCGCGGGTCGGCGCGGGTCGCGGGCCAGGCGCTACTTCCACCCAGCCCTGCATTGGGATGACGCCAGACCGGTGGCCACCACCCTGGTCAATTGCCAAAGCGATGGTCCCGGGGCACCCTGCGGCGCCCCGGGACCGTGTCGGCCTAGGCCTGCGGCGTCGCCCGGCGCCGGGCTGCGACCGCCAGCCCGATGAGCGCCAGCCCAGAGAGAACGAGGATGATCGTCAGCCAGAGATCTAGGTTGGCCCCGGTGCCTGGCGTGGTCACCGACGCGCCCAGAACCGCACCCGCCGGTGTCGGGGTGGTGGGCGTCTTCTTCTTAGTGGTGGTGGCCCCAAGGACGCCATGAGGTGGCAGCGGCGCGGTCGTGGTGACGGTGGAGGTGCAGCTGGTAGTGCTGCAGCCTGGGCCGCTGGCCGTCACGGTGTTGATCAGCTGCTCGAATCTGCTGCCGTGGACCGAGGTGGTCCCGGGACCGAGGATGGTCGCCTGGTAGGTGACGGTGTCAACCGCTCCGGCCGCGATGGATGCGTATGTCCAGGTGAAGGGGTCGGCTGAGGTTCCGGCGCCGGTCACCGTGACCGGGGGAACGCCGGAGAAGGAGCTCAGGTTGACCGAGAAGCTCGCACTGCCCGACATCACGTCGGTCATCACCACGTTGGTGGCGGCGGCCCCACCGATGTTGCTCACCGTGATCGTGTAGGTGACCGTCTGTCCCACCTTGGCCAGGGTGGCGTTCACGGTCTTGACCACCACCAGGTCGGGTGCGTTGCTGGGCGGTGGGGTGCTGCCCGGGACATCGGTTGTGACCGTGGCGCTGCAGGGGCCGCTGCCGGTGCAGTCGACGATCGAGGCCGTGTTGTTGAGCACGTAGGTCGTGGCGGAGTCGTACGGAGAGGGCT
>JAJYWT010000217.1 GCA_021791345.1 bacterium | reverse complement strand
GACCGGCCGCCGGCGTCTCGTTGCAGGAGCTCTGCGGGTAATTTCCCGCCTCAGCGATCTGCAGGGTGGCCGAGGCGGTGGCCCCGGGCTGCAGGGTGACGGTCACGGCCTCAGAGTGGTTGACGAAGATGGCCGCGGCTCCCAGCTGGGGCCCCGACTGGCTGGTGACCAGGGAGACCCCGGGGTTGCCGAAGAGGGTGCAGCTGGACTGGCCCACGTTCTGGAACTGGAGGGAGTAGATGATGCTGCCCGCCGCGCCCTGGCCGTTGGTGAGGGTGGCTTGCAGCTGGGAGGTGGCGCAGCTGGTAGCGCCGGCTGCGCTCGGGGAGGCCTCGGGCGTGGGGCTCTGGGAGGCGGAGGGGGAGGGCAGCGGGGAGCTCGACACCCTGGGAGAGGGGCTCGGGTGGGGCGTGGTCCCGCAGGCGGTGAGCAACAGTCCAAGGATCAGGGCGCCAGCTCCCGGAATCCAGCGACGCATCTCACTCCTCCTTCGATCTCGGTGCCGGCGTTGGCCATCCTCTGGGCGGCCTCGTCCGAGCTTCCAACGCGAAGGTACACCGCACGGTTACCTTGTCGTCGGTGGATTGCCCCCAGATTCGGACCCACCCGAATCCCGCCCCCGCGTGAGGAGCGGCAGGGTCGGCTTGAGCAGGCGACCAATCGTCCAGGACCCGCCCAGCTGCGGAAATGTTGCCCGGTCCTTGTCCAGGCGGTGCTGACGTGCCGGGGATGCCATGCTGAGGTGATGACGGACATCTCGCTACGCGACCTTAGCCACAACGTGAGCGCTGTGCTCCGTCGGGTGGAGCACGGCGAACGGCTTCGGGTCACCATGAGCGGCCGCGCGGTCGCCGAGTTGCTGCCCCCGCCCTCCCGACCGCGATCGATGGCCTGGAGTGCCTTTATCCGCAACTGGGATCGCTGGTCGGCTGACCCTGCGCTCGCGGGAGATCTGGCAGAGCTCCTGCCCGCGGCGACCGACAACCTCCCGACCCCATGACCTTTGCCGGCGTGCCGCGGCCTGTGGTTCTCTCCGTCCCGGGCGGGCCGGCCCGAGACGGTCGGCTCTGGCCCCTCTACACGCTGGAGTCGCTCTAACCTCCGCCTATCGCAGATGGAGCGGCGCACGCCGTACCTCCACTGCACGACGAGGGGAGGAGCATGCCGCAGAGCGACTCGTCCGGTCCCGCCGACTCCGACCGCCCACCACTCGGCCGCGGCCTCCCCGGGCGGGGAATCCGACCGCATCTTGGGCCCGAAGGTCATACGACTGTGAGCGGCCCACCGAGCGCCCGATGGCCCCGCCTCCCCTCCCGGACGGGGGCCGCCGCGGGGATCGGGGCGTCGGAACGGGAAGCGGGCCGGGTCAGCTGAGTTCTCGCGCCGCCTCCCGCCCGGCCACCCTGCCGGTGAGCAGGCCGCCCCCGAGGAAGGTCCCCTCCAAGGAGCGGTACCCGTGCATCCCGCCGCCGCCGAACCCGGCCACCTCGCCGGTGGCGTACAGCCCGGGGATGGGGGAGCCGTCCTCACCCAGGACCCTTGAGTGGAGGTCGGTCTGCAGCCCTCCCAGCGTCTTGCGGGAGAGGAGGCGCAGCCGGACCGCGATCAGCGGCAGGGAGGAGGGATCCAGGAGGGGATGGCGGGGTGCCACCCGGAGCAGCCGCTCACCAAGGTAGCGGCGGGCGTCCTGGGCTGCCGCCAGCTGGGGGTCGGCCCACCCCCCTCCCGGAAGCCGCCGGTCCCGGAGCCGGATCTCCTCCGCCACCTGCGAGGGGTCCAGGGGGGACTCCGGGGTCAGGCGGTTCATCGACGCCACCAGCCCCTGCACGGTGCCCCCCTCGGCGAAGTCCTGCCCCAGCTCCCGGAACTGGCGCAGCGGGAGGGGGGCTCCCCTCCGCCGCAGCAGCTGGGGCCAGCTCCTGGCGGTGAGGTCGGGGTTCTGCTCGGAGCCGGAGAGGGCCAGCTCGCGGCGGAAGATCCGCTCATTGAGAAGGAGCCAGGAGTGCTGCGCCCCTCCGGCCAGGACCCGCTCCAGCGCCAAAAGGTTGTCGAAGCCGGGGAAGCAGGGCGCAGCCAGCCGCCTCCCCCTTTGGTCCAGCCAGAGGGAGGAGGGGCCGGCCAGCACCCGCACCCCGTGGCCCGGCCAGACCGGGGCCCAGTTGGCGATCCCCTCCGGGTAGTGCCACATCCGGTCCAGGTTGACCAGCCGCGCCCCGGCTCGCCGGCCGACCTGGAGCATCCGCCCGTCCACGTGGGCGGGGACCCCCTGCAGCATCTCCGCCGGCGGAGGCCCCAGCCGGTCCGGCCAGTTCTCCCGGATCAGCTCCCGGTTGCCCCCGATGCCCCCCGAGCAGACCAGGACCACCTCGGCCAAGTGGGAGAAGGAACCCACCTCGGCCCTAGAGCTGGCCTCGCCCCGGCCGACCCGACTGGGCTCCAGGACCGCCCCCTCCACCCCCCGGACCCGGCCCCCCTCCACCATGAGTTCGTCCACCCGGTGGCGGAGCAGCAGCCTGAGCCGACCCTCCAGCTCCGCCTCCTGGACGCGGCGGAGGAAGGGGTGGAGGAGCCCTGGCCCGGTCCCCCAGGTGATGTGGAAGCGGGGCACCCGGTTGCCGTGCCCGCCCTGGAGGGCACCACCCCGCTCCGCCCAGGCGGGAAGCGGGAAGAGGCGGATCCGTTCCTAGGCAACGGACAGGACGCGACACGCGTCTGTCCGTGTGCTCGGACCACCGGTCGAGCCGGTGGGCTCCGGGGCGGTCCCGGTTCCTGCTTCACGGCCACCTGCCGGGCGAGGCCCGGGCTTACGGTCGGCTCCACAGGCAGTTAGCGTCTCCGC
>JAJYWT010000027.1 GCA_021791345.1 bacterium | reverse complement strand
TGTACTTGCTGCTGGTCATCCGCCAGCGCATACAGGAGCACCAGCGGAACTTGCCGTGCTGGGAGGAGAATCGATCCAGGTCGACAAGGTTGGCCGTCGTGATGGGGCGGCACTCGTATTTGCGGCCTGAGCGGCTGGCGGTCACGGGCAGAATCGTAGGGAGTCAAGGGATCGCCGGCATACCCGTCTTGCTCGAGTCGCAGCGGGTGCCCGTCCGCAGGCGTTTGCTGGGGTGCCTCCCGACCCGAAGGATCCCAGTTGGCGGCGGACCGGTGGAGGTGCATCCGGCGCCTGCGCGAAGGGAGCCGCCTCCGGTGGCTGACCCAACATGCATGTCCTCGGCCCCGGCCGGCCCGGGGCACGGTGGCAATCTGGCCCGGCCGAGGATTCATGCAGATCCAGGCCCGCCGGGATGGGACTTGACCCTGACGCCACGTGAGGCTGTATAGAGGGCACCATGTTTCGGATCGGTGCCTTCGCTCGTCTCGGTCAGGTGTCGCTGCGGACGCTGCGCTACTACGACGCGGAGGGCCTCCTCCGTCCCGCTGTGGTCGACGACCGCACCGGTTACCGCTGGTACAGCGGAGCGCAGCTGCACCGGCTCAATCGGATCCTTGCCTTGCGCGATCTGGGTCTGACTCTGGGTGAGATCAGCCGGGTGCTCGACGAACAGCTGAGCCCGGCTGAGCTGAAGGGGATGCTGAGGCTGCGCCAGGTGGAAGCACGTCAGCGCTTGGAGGCCGACTCAGCCAGGCTGGCCCGAGTCGAAGCACGGCTGCACCGGGTCGAGGCCGAGAACCGCCTCGGTGACTATGACGTCCGGGTCAAGCGGTTGGAGCCCTTGCGCGTCGTCTTCCTAGCCGAGGTCGCTCCGTCCTTCGGCGAGGAGACCCTCGGCCCGATCTTCTCCCGACTCTATCCCCGGTTGCACGCCGAGCTGAAGCGCGCCTCTCTCCGCTCGGTGGGTCCCGCGGTGGCCCTGTACGACGACAGCACCGACGAGCAGGCGCCCATCAGACTCATCGCAGCGCTGCCCGTGGGCGCCGGCTCTCTGCCGGGGTCCGACCTAGGGATCCTGGAGGTCGGAGAGGTAGAGCGCGCAGCTACGACCGTGCACCGAGGGCCCATGAGCAGGGTGGGAGACGGCTATCAGGCGCTGGCCGACTGGGCGGACGCGACCGGAGAGCGGTTCGAAGGTCACAGCCGCGAGGTGTATCTCCACTGCACCGGGGATCCTGCAACCTGGGTGACCGAGGTCCAGTTCCCAATCCTCGGAACGCCGATTGCACGTGCGGAGAATTAGATGATCAAGAGGGACGCGGAGTCATGGGGGAAGCTGGGCGACGAAGCGGCGTTCTACGCCGCCCCTGGGCTGATGACCGACCTGACCGCATGCCCGCAGTGGTCCCTTGAGGGTCTTCCCGACGACCCGTCCGAGGTCTGCCGCGTGGTCCAGGGCGTGCTGGTGCATGAAGAGTGGGCCCCGGCGTACGGCCTCTACCTTAGCGAGGACCGGCGGCAGCAGGTCCGAATCCGCCCGGCGGCGGCGATGGTCGAAGAGATCCTCGCGATGGACCCAGCCCCGATCGTGGAACCTCGGCCTCCGGAGCGGCGGATGGTGGGCAACTGCCGACATTTCGCCACCTTGACCACGGCCTTCCTGCGCCGCGCCGGGGTCCCGGCACGCGCCCGCTGCGGCTTCGCCTCGTACTTCGAACCCGGGCGGATGGTGGACCACTGGATCACCGAGCACCGCGCAGGCGCTCGCTGGGTGAGGGTCGACTCCCAGCTCGACGAACTCCAGCGAAAGGTGCTCGAGCCCGAATTCGACCCCACGGCGATCCCGGTGGGGCGGTTCCTGCCGGCGGGCGAGGCGTGGGCGCTGTGCCGCACCGGCAGCGACGACCCGTCCCGGTTCGGGATCTTCGACATGTGGGGCATGTGGTTCATCCGCTCCAACGTAGTTCGCGACCTAGCTGCGCTCAACAAGATGGAGCTGCTGCCCTGGGACGCCTGGGGGCCGATGACCTTCCGCCGGGATCCCGACCCCGATCAAGCCACACTGGTCGACGAGATCGCTGCGATCATCGCCACCGACGATGTGACCTCGATCCGACTCCTCTACGAAAGCGACGCCGGGTTGGCCGTGCCCGCGACCGTCTACGACGGACGCTTCGGAGTGGCCCATCCCATCGGCCCCGAGGGCCACCCATCGGGCTGACCGATGGCATCAGTTCTCCCGATCTGGCTGGTTTCCGGGCTGCGACCGGCATTTCCACGGGTGGCCCCATCCCGCCTGCCTGTCCAGGGCGCGCGGGCGGCGGCGGAATCCGGCCCCGGCCCCGCGGGCCGCGGCGGACCTTGGCCGGCGCCGCCGGTGGATCGACAGCCGTCCCAGGGAACCACCGCCGAGATCTCAGCGCTAGGCAGGGCTGGGCGGCACTGCCGGCCGGCTCCCGGATGGCGCCAGGGTCCGCCCGAAGTCAGGGCAGCGGCGAGCCGGTGCCGTGGTTACGTGGTGCAGGCGCCGCCTGCAGCTCGGCAGCACATGTGGCGGCGATACCTGGGCGGTAGAAGTTGGCGGTGCCGATCTGGACGGCCCGCGCCCCCAGTCCGAGGAACTCGCGGGCATCCTCGGCGCTGGCGATGCCCCCGATCCCGATCACAGGGATCGTGAGGGCCGCCACCAGCCGGGCCACCGCGGCCAAGGCAAGGGGCTTGATGGCGGGCCCGCTCAGACCGGCCATGCCTGACCCCGGGAGGACCGGTCTCCCGCGGGCGCCGGACCATTTCATGCCGAGATAGGTGTTCACCGCCGATACCGCGTCGGCCCCGCCAT
>JAJYWT010000006.1 GCA_021791345.1 bacterium | reverse complement strand
AGGACATGGAGCAACTCTTCTCGGGAATCGATCTCGGCCGGGTCACGACCTCGATGACGATCAACTCGCCGGCCGCCATCCTGCTGGCGATGTACGTCGGGGTGGCGGAGCGTCAGGGGGTGGCGGTGGAGCGGCTCGGTGGCACCCTCCAGAACGACATCCTGAAGGAGTACATCGCCCAGAAGGAGTACATCTATCCCCCCGGGCCGAGCCTGCGGCTGGTGACGGATGTCGTCTCCTTCTGCAGCCACAACATCCCGCGCTGGCATCCCATCAGCATCTCGGGCTACCACATACGGGAGGCGGGCTCGACGGCGGTGCAGGAGCTCGCCTTCACGCTTGCGGACGGGTTCGCCTACGTCGAGGCCGGGATCGGGGCGGGCCTGGACGTGGACTCGTTCGCCCCGCAGCTGAGTTTCTTCTTCAACAGCCACATCGATTTCTTCGAGGAGATCGCCAAGTACCGGGCGGCGCGCCGGATCTGGGCGCGGCGGATGCGGGACCGGTACCACGCCAAAGACCAGCGCTCCTGGCTCATGCGCTTCCACACCCAGACCGCGGGCTGCTCGCTGACCGCCCAGCAGGTGGAGAACAATATCGCCCGAACCGCGCTGGAGGCGCTGGCAGCCGTCCTTGGGGGAACCCAGTCGCTGCACACCAACGCCATGGACGAGGTCCTGGCGCTGCCCACCGCCAAGGCGGCCCAGATCGCGCTGCGCACCCAGCAGATAATCGCGTACGAAACCGGGGTAACCACCACCATCGACCCTTTGGGCGGCTCCTACTTCGTGGAGGAGCTGACCAACCGGATGGAGGCGGAGGCCGAACGATACTTCGAGGAGATCGACCAGCGCGGCGGGGTGCTCGCATGCATCGAGGACGGCTTCTTCCAGCGTGAGATCGCGGACGCGGCCTTTCGCTACCAGCAGCAGCTGGACAGAGGTGAGCGGCTGGTGGTCGGGGTCAACGCCTTCGTCAGCACGGACGAGGAGCCCCCAACGCTGCTGCGCATCGACCAGTCCGCCGAGGATGACCAGAAGGCGGCGGTGGCGTCCCTGCGCCAGCGCCGGGACGGCCAGGGTGTGGCCAACGCTCTCGACCGGCTTCGAGACGCGGCCCGCTCGGACCAAAACCTCATGCTGCCAATCCTGGACTGCGTGCGGTCGCTTTGCACCGAGGGGGAGATCATCTCCGCCATGAAGGAGGTCTTCGGCGACTACCGGGAGTCACCCTCCTTCTGACCGGCGGTCCACCGCTCTGAAGCGGCGCAGCCACGCTTCGGTGTCGCGCTGGGATGGCGCAGGCTTCTCCGAGCTGCCACTCGGCGGTCCCGACGGCCCGCGTCGCCTCCCCAGGCTGGAGTCCAGCAGCTTGAGGAGTTCCATCGCCCCCATGGTCGTCGCCCCCAGGCCGCGGGCCAGGTCGCGCAGCTGCCGGTCACTGCTGGCGAGCGCGATCGTCTGCCCCGAGTGGCGCCGCTGCCCGATCAGCTCCAAGATCCGATCATCGGCAGTGTGACCGGCATCGGGGTGCAGGACCAGCGCCCCCTTGGTGCTGGATGGCCCGCCCCGGGTGGGGGGGCCGTCGAAGACCACAACGAGTTCCTGGTGGACCGCTCGCAGCGGGGATCCCATCAGCGCCTCGAACAGCAGCAGCTGCGCCTTACCGAACTCGCTGCGCACCATGTGTGGCCGGCTCTTCGGCCAGGCCCAGCTGACGTTGGTGCCGTCCACCACCAGGGTTTGCGAGCTCATGGCGCAGTGGGCGCGGCGAGCCGGGTCGGCGGCGGCAGTGGGTCGGCCGCATGCTCTTGGCTGTGCCGCAGCAGGGCGTTGGCTCGCTCGCGCACCCGCTGGACCTTGGCCGCGGGCAGATCCGCGGTGCTTCCCTCAACCCCGAAGAGCGCGCCGGCGAGAGCTCCGGCGAGCAGGACTGCCTGATCGCCCTTGAGTCCCCGCGAGCTGGCGCGCTCAACCGCCTGCGTCCAGTCCGCGGCCCCCACCACCGCCTGCACGGCCCCTGCCAGCACCCCTTGGGCGTCCTCGCCGTCGGGAATCACCTCCCCCAGCCCCGCCGGGCGCAGCGCCCGCAGCAGTGACTCCGGGGCATCCTCCCGCACCGCCTGGGCGGTGCGGGGAAGCGCATCCTCGAGATCGAAGGCCAGGAGGTCCTGCGCGAGCCGGGCGACTGCGAAACCGGCGAGCTGAGAGCTGGGGTCGTCGTGGGTTGCTGACGTCACCCTCAGTGCCCAGCTTCGGAGCGCCCAGCCCCGGCCCACGCAGGCGACTGCCAGGGGCAGGGTCCGCAGAAGTGGCGGGTCCAAACTCGGCCTCAAGGTTATCCGGGCCGCGGTGGCTCGAGCCTCGGTCCAGGAGCGGCCGCTCCGCACCCCTTCCAGCACGAGCTCGGTTTGGGTGGCCTGGGGCTGCCCGCTGCCGGCGATGGCGGCGACCCAGCTGCGGAGCAGCTCTCCCTCCTCGGCCCCGCCACCTGTCAACAGGTGCCGCGAGACTGCATCCACCAGGAGGGCTTCGGTGGGGGCGTGCGCACCCTCGCAGTCGCTCTGGTGCTGGGCCATGGCGAAACCCAGCAGCAGCCCGGCAGCTCTTCCTTCCAGCTCCGCCGGCGATCGCGATCCCTGAAACATCTCTCGATTATTGTTCCCCAAGGCCGCGACCGGCACCTGGCGATCCCGGCCTCCGCGGGGGGCCGCCCGGACCGACCCCAGTCCGTCAGCTGGGACGGTGGACGCAGCCGGGATCCTCGCCGAGTGGGTCCAGGAGGTGGGCGTAGGCGCGTGCGCGCGAGCCTCCGCAGAGCTGCCGATGGGCGCAGCTGCCACAGCGGCCGTGGAATTCGGCACGCCGGATGGCCCGCAGGAGCGGATGTCGTCGGTAGATGACCGCCAGCTCGGTCTCCTTCACGTTGCCCAGGGGCATGGGCAGAAACCCCGATGGGAGCACCGCGCCGTCGTGGCCCACGAACAAGACTCCCATGCCATCCCGGGTCCCCGCGGCCTGGGCCAGGGACCGGCCCTGGGCGGGGCCAAGCAGATGCCGCAGGCGCGCGCTGAGCTGCCGCCCGAGCTCGGTCAGCGGCTCTGGCTGGGATTCCTCGTCGGCCCTGCGAGCGGTCAGGACCCGGCGGAAGAAGGGCGCCTCCACGGTGCGCACCAGCAGCCGATGCCGGGAGGCGTCGTAGAGAAAGTTGCAGACGTCCTCATTCTCCGCCGCCCACAGGGCGGACAGCCGGGCGCCGCGGCCGACCCCGACCAGGAAGAACACCTCCCAGATCACGACTCCGGACTCCGCCAGTAGGGCTGCGACATCGGCGAGTTCGTGGGCATTCTGGCGCATGACCGTGGTGTTGACCTGGACCTTGAAGCCCATGTCCGCCAGCCAGCGGATGGCGGACATGGTCAGCTCGTGATGCCCGGGGATCCCGCGGATGCGGTCGTGGACCGCGGGGCTCGCTCCATCCAGGCTGATGGAGACGGACCGCACCCCCAGCTCCTTATAGGCCCGCATCGTGTCGGGGCGCAGCCGGGGGGTGACCGATGGCGACAGCGCCACGATCAGGCCCAGGTCGCGTGCGTAGGCGGTGAGGTCGGGGAGGTCGGGACGCGCCAGGCAGTCCCCACCGGTCATCACCAAGATCGGCGACGGCCGTCCGAAGGCGGCGACCTGCTCCAGAAGCAGCCGCGCTTCCTTGGTCGTGAGCTCGCCGGGAAGTGCGTCGGGAACCGCGGTCGCGCGGCAGTGACGGCAGCTCAGGGCGCACGCCTTGGTGGTCTCCCAGAAGACCAGCATCGGGCGTTGGTCGAACCGGACCCGGGCCGGGGACGCTCCCACCCGGTCATCCACACCGCTGGCAGCTGGCATCTGGACCAGTGTCGCGATCCCACCCCCTGGCGCACCCGGGTGATTTCCCTCCCCTGACAGGCGGAAACCGCGCTGGCCGAGCCGGCGCTTCCGCCGGAGATTGGGATTGTGCCATTACCGATTCCGGACGTCTTCGAGTCGCCGGTGACGGCCGGCTGCCGGAGCGTCCCCACCTTGGCGAGCCGGGGTTGGCGCGCTTGAACGGTTTCTACCGGTCCTGCTCCTGGAACTGGCGCTGCCCGGGCTGGTGGTGCTCGCAGGTCCGATCGTGGGCCGCTTGCGGCCCGCGGCGGTCGCCGCTCCAGCCCCGGCGGTGTCCGCCCAACCGGGCACCATTCCGGCCCGGACCTTCCTGCGCACGGCGCTGGGCCTGTTGTGGCTGTTGGACGCCCTCCTGCAGGCCCAGCCTCGGATGCCGGGGGGTTCCCGACCCTGGTCCTGGCACCGGTCGCCCATGGCACCCCCGGCTGGTGGGCGGCGTTCGTCCGGTGGGAGATGGGGACATGGCAGGCGCACCCGGTCCACCTCGCGGCGGCGACGGTGCTCATCCAGGCCGGGATCGGGATCGCGATTCTCTGTGGGGGGGACGGTAGGCTGGGGCGCTGGGGTCTGTGGGCGTCGCTGGCCTGGGGCCTCATGGTCTGGGTCGGGGGGGAGGCCCTCGGCGGGTTGCTGGCCCCCGGGGCCAGCCTGCTCGCCGGATCCCCTGGGGCCGTACTGGCGTACGTCGGCGCTGCCGGCCTTCTGCTGGCGCCGGTCGAGCTGTGGCGCAGTGGGCGGGCGCGCCGCCTGATCGAGGTGGGGCTCGGCACCACCTTCCTGTTCGGAGCCGTCCTGCAGACGATCCCCGGGGAGGGCTTCTGGAGCGCCGCGGGGCTCAACGGGCTCTTCGCCGCGATGGCGGCGCCGCCGCAGCCCGCGGCGCTGGCGGCGCCGATCCACGCCCTCGCCGGCCAGGTGGCCGCTGACCCGTTCCTATGGAACACCGCCCTCACCGCCACCATGGTCGCCCTGGGGGTCGCCCATCTCCTGGGTGGGCGCGACCGCTTCCTGACCATCGCCACCATGGCCTGGCTTGCCTTCGCGTGGTGGTTCGGGCAGGGCTTTGGAACTCCGGCGACGGGTGTTGCCACGGATCCCAACCTGGCCCCGGTGCTGGCGGTCCTGCTGTTGGTGGCGGAGTTCCCGACGCGGTGGGCGGTCGCCTGGCAGCGCCGTCTCCCGTTTGCCGCGCGCCGCGGCTGGGCCAGGCGGCTCGCGCTGGCAGGGGCGGTGGCCCTGTTGGTGGGGCTGGTCGGGAGCGTTCCCTACGCCGCCCAGGCGGCTCTTGGCAGCTCACCGGCCGCCCCCGTGTCCGCATCCGTGAACTGAACCTTTGGCGGCGCGACTTACACTAGGCGCATGCCCAACAGGCCGGTTCGGATCCTCACCGCCAAGGTGGGGCTGGATGGACACGACCGCGGGGTCAAGATCATCTCGCGGGCGCTGCGAGACGCCGGTGTGGAGGTCATCTACACGGGCCTGCACCAAACACCCGCCCAGGTGGTCGATGCCGCGATCCAAGAGGACGTCGACGGGATCGGGATCTCCCTCTTGTCCGGGGCCCATATGACCCTGTTCCCGGAGGTGATCCGGCTTTTGGCGGAGCGCAACGCCGCGGACATCGTGGTCTTCGGGGGCGGGATAGTGCCGGCCGAGGACGTGGAGGCCCTCAAGCAGATGGGAGTGGACGAGGTGTTCACTCCGGGGACCAGCCTGCAGGCGATTGTGGATTACGTCAATCGTCGCTTCGGGGCCGTACCGGCGGAGACTCGCTGAACCGACGGTTTGGTAAGATCCGGCTGCACCGCCCCCGTCCGCCGGGGCCATCTTCGGGATCGAGGTCAGATGACACTTCAACTTGAGGCCGCGCCGCGCTCTGTGACCGGTCGCCACGTGAGTCAGCTCCGCCGAGCAGGGCTGGTGCCCGGGGTCATCTACGGCCACAAGGTGGCCCCGATCATGGTCGAGGTGCCCGCGAAGGAGCTGGCCAAGACGGTGCACACCGCCGGGAAGAGCCATCTGCTGCAGCTGAAGGTGGCCGGTGAGCGGAGGCAGCGGCCGGTCCTGATCAAGGAACTCCAGCTGAACCCGAGGACCAGCGTCGCCCAGCACGTCGACTTCTTCCAGGTCAATCTGCAGGAGAAGCTGACCGTGCAGGTCCAGGTGGTCCTCACCGGCGAGTCGCCAGCGGTCAAGTTCAGCGTGGGCGAGCTCCTGCACGTGGTCCACACCCTTGAGGTCAGCTGTCTCCCGGACGCCATTCCCGGGGAGATCACGGTGGACATCTCGGGCCTTGCCGAGGTGGATGACGCGGTGCGGGTGTCCGACCTCACCCTGCCGGAGGGCGTCGAACTCAACGCCGCCATCGATCCCTCCGAGATCCTGGTCAAGATCGCCCAGACCAGGGTGGCGGCGGAGGAACCCGAGGCTGAGGCCGCGGCTCCAGCGGAGGAGCCGGAGGCTCCCTCCGCCGAGTAGCGCTACTCGACCCCCGGGCTCCGGCGCCGCCGAGCCCGCCGCAGCCGGCTGGCCAGTTCGGCCTCCAAGCCGTGATCGGTGGGTCGGTAATAGCTTTGGCCCAGGAGCTCTGGCGGCAGGTGCTCATGGCCCACCAGCGCCTCGGGGTCGTCGTGAGCGTATTCGTAGCCCAGCCCGAACCCCGCCGCCCGGTCCCGACTCGTGACCGCGTTGCGCAGGTGGAGGGGGACCGCCAGTTGGCCTCGGAGGGCCACGTCCGCGGCGGCAGCGCCATAGGCGCGGTATGAGGCGTTGCTCTTGGGTGCCAGGGCCAGGAAGATCGCGGCCTCCGCCAGGGGCAGGCGGCATTCGGGCATTCCCACCAGGGCCGCCGCCTGGTGCGCTGCGACGGCCAGCGGCAGCGCCTGGGGGTCCGCCAGCCCCACGTCCTCGGCCGCCAGGATGACCATCCGGCGAGCCGGCAGGAGGGGGTCCTCACCTGCTTCCAGGAGGCGCGCCAGCCAGTAGACGGCCGCATCGGGGTCGCTGCCGCGCATTGACTTGATGAAGGCCGAGAGGATCTGAAAGTGAAGATCGCCGGCGCGGTCGTGCAGCAGGTGGGGGCTGCTCAGCGCCCGCTTCACCTCCGCCGCACCGATCTCGCCAGCATCCGGCACCCCTTCCGCCGCTCGCTCCAGAGCATTGAGCAGCAGGCGTGCGTCACCTCCGCTGTGACGGATGAGGAGCCCTCCGGCATCGACGCTGAGGCTGAGGCGGCGCTGACCCAGGCCCCGCTCATGGTCATCCAGGGCGCGCTGGAGCACGGCGGCCAGGTCCTCCTCGGTCAGGGGCCGCAGATCCAGGACCTGGACCCGCGACAGCAGCGCCCCGGTCAGCTGAAAGCTGGGGTTCTCGGTGGTGGCGCCGATCAAGGTGAACAGCCCGCTCTCCACGTGCGGCAGCAGAGCGTCCTGCTGGGTCCGGCTGAAGTGGTGGATCTCATCCAGGAACAGGACGGTGCCCTGCCCCACCCGGCGACGCTGCTCGGCCTCAGTCACCACCCGGCGCAGGTCCGCAACCCCCGTGGACACGGCGGACAGGGCGATCAGGTGCGCCTGCTGGGCACGGGCCAGGAGCTGGGCGATGGTGGTCTTCCCGGTTCCCGGCGGGCCCACCAGAACCAGCGACTGCAGCCGGGCTCCCTCCAACGCCGGACGCAGGGGTCCTTCGGTCCCCAGCAGGTGGGATTGGCCAAGGACCTCCTCCCAGCGTGCGGGTCTGAGGCGCGTGGCGAGGGGTGCCTCGGCGCGCTCTTCCTCTACCGCTGGGCTGGCGGCCACCCCTGAGGATGGGCCCGACGGCTGCTCGTCGGCGAAGAGATCCTGCACCAGGACATCTTGATCCCAGGCGGCCTCCTCGTGCCCGCGGCTGGACGCCAGCGTGAATACCGTCGCCGGTCGCCCCTGCTTTCCCGGGTGCGATCGGAGCTCTAAAGGCCCGATCCTGGTGACGGTGCGGCATTGTCGCAGTCGCCGCGTTGGTGGACAAGCCGGGAGATGAGCATGCAGGATGGCCGACGGACCGGAGCCCAGCTGGCGGCGCGGGCGCTCCACAGCGTGGGCATGCAGGTGCTCTTCACCCTTCCCGGCAGCCACATCGGCGCGCTCCTGGACGAGGTCCGCACGGCCGGCGCCCGCGTGGTATCGGTGCGTCACGAGGAGAATGCCGTGCTGATGGCCGAGGGATGGGCGCTGGCCACCGCAGGCTGCGGCTTCGCGATGGTGACGGCCGGGCCGGGGCTGGCCAATGCGCTGCCCGGAATCGTGGAGGCCAATGCCGCGGGGGCTCCAGTTGTGATCGTGGCCGGACGCACGGCGCTCGGCAAGCGCGGCCGGGGCGCGGTGCAGGATCTGGAGCAGCTGCGAGTTGTGGCGGGCGTGGTCAAGTGGAGCGCCGAGTGCCTGGCCCCGGAGCGCACGGCGGAATACGTGGTGGAGGCGTATCGGCACGCGGTCCGGGGCGCGCCCGGGGTTGCCTACCTGGAGATACCCGAGGATGTGCTCGAGGCGGAGGTGGGCGATTCGCTGCCCCCTACGCTGGCGCCCATCTCCAAGTCGGTCCCCGACGCGCGCACGCTGGCGCAGGCGTCGGATCTTCTGCGCCGCGCCGAGAGGCCGCTGGTTGTGGCGGGCTCGGGTGCGTTCTTCTCCCAATCGGGCGATGCCCTGCGGGACTTCACGGAGTTGACCGGTGTCCCTGTCACCACCACCAGCGCCGCCCGCGGCCTGCTGGACGACGAGCATCCCAACTGCCTGGGGAGTCTGGTCCATGGCGGGGCCGCCCTTGCCAGCGCCGACCTGGCGCTGGTGGTGGGGTCCCGCTTCAACGGCAACCTGATCTACGGCAGGCCGCCCCTGTTCGGGGAGGAGCAGGTCATTGTCCAGGTAGACCTCCGTCCGGAGAACCTGGGAGGCGCGCGGGAGCCCACCCTCGGGCTGGTCGGCGATGTCGGAGCCACCCTGGCGGCACTGGGCGCCGATCTCAAGTCGTCGGCCGAACGCTGGAGCGGCTGGCGGGCGGCTGCCGCCACCCTGAGCGCGGGCAGCCGGGAGATGTGGGCAGCCGAGGCAGAGGGCGACGGCTCTGCCGTCGGGGCCGGCTGGGTGGCCCGTCAGGTGGCCGCGCGCTTCGAAGCTGAAGGTGGTGGGACCTGGGTCTCCGACGGCGGTGACAGCGTGACCTGGGGGATCGCATTCTCGCGGGCGCATCGACCCGGGTCCAACATGCTGATCGGGTCATCGATGGGCACCCTGGGGGTGGGTCTGCCGTTCGCGATCGCCGCGGGGATGGCCCGGCCCCAGGAGCCGATGGTCCTGTTCACCGGGGATGGTGCTTTTGGATTCGCCGCGATGGAACTCGACACCGCCGCGCGGCAGCGGATCGGGATGGTGGCGGTGGTGGTCAACAACGGGGTGTGGAGGGGACCGGGAAGTTCCAGGAGAGACCCCGCCGGAGCGGTCGACCATGCGGCCCTGGCCGTGGGCCTGGGAGCTCAGGGAGAACGCGTCACCCGCCGCGAGGAGCTGGATCCCGCTCTCACCAGGGCCTTCACCGCCGCCCGGACGGGCATTCCCTTCGTGATCGACGTCGCCTGCGACCCCACGGTGGTCAGCCAACTGTTGCGGGGGCTGGACGAACTCGGCCTAATGTGACAGGTAGGAGGGGGGGCGTAGGGCTCGCCGTTGGTCGCCGTTCAGAGACGGGCGGCGCCGGCCCAGAGTCGCTCGAACTCCTGCTCCGGTACTGGCCGGGACATGAGATAGCCCTGGGCAACGTCACAGCCCAGTTCCTCCAGCGCCCGGCGCTGGGGCGCGGTCTCCACCCCCTCCGCCGCCACCCACAGCCCGACGGAGTGGGCCAGCTGGATCAGGCCGCCGACGATCGCCGCATCCTTGGGATTCTCGGTGATCCCATCGATGAAGGACTTGTCGATCTTGAGCTCCTGCAGCTGGAAGCGCTTGAGATGGGACACCGAGGAGTAGCCGGTCCCGAAGTCGTCCACCGAGATCGAAACTCCCAGCTCGCGCAGCGCGCCGATGCCGGAGATGGCCGTGAGCGAGTCCGCCAGCACCGCGGTCTCGGTGATCTCGACGCAGAGTTGCGCAGGCGGCAGGCGCGCATCGTCCAGGATGGCCGCCACCTGATGGGCCAGATCGGCGGTCTGGAGCTGGCGTGCCGACACGTTGACGGAGATCGAGAAGCGGCTGCCTGGGCGCAGGTCACTCCATCTGCGGGCGGCGTGGCACGCCTGCCTTAGCACCCATGCCCCGATCTCGTGGATGGTCCCGGTCTCCTCGGCGAGGGGGATGAACTGGGCCGGCGGGACCATGCCTCTCACCGGATGGTTCCAGCGCACCAGGGCCTCTGCGCCGACAATCTCGCCCGAGCGGAGGCTGACTGCGGGTTGGTAGTGGACGACCAACTGGTTCCGCTCGAGCGCGTGGTGTAGCTCCACCTCGACCTTGATGCGCTCGCCGAAGACCTCCGCCATCTCGGGCGCGAAGGGTACCGACCGCCGACCCCCGGCTGACTTGGCGTGGTACATGGCGATGTCGGAGTCTCGGAGCAGCACCTCCGGCCCCTGATCCTCGTCGCCGGTGATCACCAGCCCGATGCTGGCGGTGACCACGACCTCGCGATCCTCGATTGAGATGGGCGCTTCCACGACTCTCACCAGGCGGTCCGCCATGAGGGTGGCGGCGGCTTCCGAGTCGAGGTCGTCGCAGAGGATGACGAACTCATCCCCCCCGACCCTGGCGATGGTGTCGGTGGGGCGAAGAGAGTTGGTCAGGCGGCGCGCCACCGCGCGCAGGACCTCGTCCCCGACCGCGTGGCCCATGCTGTCGTTGACCATCTTGAAGCGGTCGATGTCGAGGAACATGACCGCGATCGGCTGGCGGTCGCGGCGCATCCGTTCCAGGCTGAGGCCGATCCGATCCAGAAGGAGGACCCGGTTGGGAAGGCCGGTCAGAGAGTCGTGAAGCGCCTGGCGCTGGATGGCGATCTCCGCCTCCGATCTGGCGATGGCGGCTCCCAGCACGTTGGCGATCCCCTCGGCGAAGTTGATCTCGTCCGGACTGAAGGTATGCACGTGGGAGGTGAAGGCGGCCAGCACGCCGTAGTACCGCTCCCCGGTCCAGATCGGAACCGCCAGCGCCGACCTGACCCCAAAGTCGCGGGTTAGTGCCGTGGCATCGAACCGGGCCTCGGTGGTGGTGTCGGCGACTATGACCGGGGCCTGGGACGTCAGGGCGAACCCCGAAAGCGAGCCCTTGCCGCCGGGGATCAGGGCTCCCCCCACCACCCCCGGTTCCCAGCCCACCCCCGAGGTAACCAGGAAGGACTCGTGGGCTGGGTTCCAGCGCAGCACCGAGGCCTTGTCCGTCCCCAGATGCTGCGCCATCAGGGTGGCGCAGTCCTGGCTCAGCGCCTTCACGTCGGCAGTCTGCAGCGCCATCCTGCCCAGGTCCGCCACGGCCGCCTGCTGGGCGGTCCGGCGGTCCGCAAGCTCCTCGGCCTGGCGCTGGGCGGTGACATCCTGAGCCTGCCAGACCAGATATCTGCCGCGGGTGGCGGACTCCGGCATCGCGTTGGCGGAGATGCGGACTCGCAGTGGCAGGCCGCTGGTCGTGAGCATCGCCAGCTCCCACGCCGGGATGTACTCCCTCCGCAGGTCCACGAGGGGGCGCGCGTTCAGCACCACCTGTTCTCGTTGTGCATCTGCCACGAACTCGAGGAGGCTCCGCTGCAGCAGCGGCTCCTCCGCACTCTGAAGCAGATCACACATCGCTTGGTTCAGCTGGAGCATGTTCATCTCCAGGTCGGTGATGCAGATCGCGATGCTGCTGCTCTGGAACACGTGCTGGAAGCGGTCGAGGCTGTCGGCCACCTCCCGCGCTGAGCGTTCCGCCCGGGCGCGAAGCCCGAAGGCCTCCCACGCGTACTCGAGGGTGTTCGCCAGCCGCTCCAGCAGCTCGGTGGTCTCGGGGTCGAAGAAGTTGGGCTGGGCCACGTGGACCGCCAGCACTCCGGCTGGAGCTCCGCCGTGTCTCATCGGGAAGGCAGCCACGCCCCGAAACCCCGCTCTGATCGCCCGGTCCCGCCAGGGGGCGAAGCGCGAATCTCCCAGGATGTCCTGGAACACGGCCGGGGCCCCCGAGCGCACCGCCACTCCGACGGGTCCCTGTCCCTCCGGGTCATCCGCGCGGATGGAGGTCCTGAGGGTCTGCAGGTACTCATCCCGGGAGCCCCAGTGCACATCCGGGACCACCGTGCCGTCCTCTCGGATCCGGCCGACCCAGGCCATGTCGAGACCACCCCGCTCGACCGCGATCCGGCAGGTCTTCTCCCACAGCTCCTGCACGCTCTGGGCCCGCAGCATCGCCTCGCTGCTCTCGGCAAGGGCCAGCTGGATCTGACTCAGCTGCAGCACCTGGCGCCTAAGGCGTTCCTCCTGGCTGGCATCCTCCGCCTGGGTGAGGACGCAGAGCGGCTCTCCGGCGTGATCCCGGAGCAGGATGGTGGTGATCCGCGCCCAGACCCAGCCGCCGTCGGGCAGCAGGTAGCGCTTGGGAATGCTGCGAGCCGGCCGGCCTCGCCGCGCGCGCCAGGAGGCGATCTGGCTCGCCCTGCGGTCCTCGGGGTGGGTGAGCTCGAGGATATGGGTACCCAGAAGCTCGGAGGGGCGGCGCTGCAGGAGCTGGCAGTAGGCGGCGTTCACCCGCTTTAGGAGGTGATCGAAGCCGATCACGGCCATGGGGAGTGTTGCCTGCTCGAACAGCTCCCCGAGGATGGCGTCGAGCTCGGCAGCTGTCGGCTGTCGACCTGGGTCCATCCGGCGCGCCGGGCTTGGCATTGACATCGGCTTGTGGCGGAGTCTACGGTCGGAGCTTGCGGGATCGTGTGATGGGGGAGTAGCGGGTCCGTCACGGTCCCCGACCTCAGCTCGCCGGTTCAGCTGGCGGGCGCTCGGATAGATGGGCCTGCGGTCGGGAGCCGCACCCCACGCCCGCGTTCACGCTGAACCCCGTGGCGGGGCCGGGGCGCGGTCGGCTGCACCGGCATCTCCATGCCTCCGGAGGCCCGCCGGAGCTCCTCCCCGAGGGCAGGACGCAGGCGGCGGGTGGAACAGGCCGCGGCGACTTCGAGGAGCTGTCGACGGCCCTCAAAGCGCTTCGGGTGGCGACTGCGGACCGGGGGCCCGGGGGAGGGAGGCACCCGAGGCAGCTGCCGTGAGGACATGCGATGCCGGAGTTCCGCGCTCCTTGGCTGACTCAGCTGGTCAGATTCGACCAGACGCTCCAGCCCACCCTCCCTCGCCAGGCGGGACGTCGAAGACGGCTTCCGGCTACTGGGACCGACCCTGTCGGCGCGCTCTCTAGGCGGGGTCGCCGGTCGCGTGAGCCACGGCGGCGAGTTCCGCCGCGGGGGATCGCGGTGACCGTCGGCTTGAGGGGGAGGTGCCCTGCACAGGGCAGGTCAAGATCGATGAAGGAGAAGGTGTCGATGAGTCACACGGGGCAGGTT
This sequence comes from bacterium, assembly GCA_021791345.1. The sequence continues at coordinate 4,218 of JAJYWT010000006.1, read as the reverse complement.
GGGCGTCAGGCGCGCGCGCGGGGGTCCTGCGACACCACGCTGTCGAGGTCGGCCCCAAGCCGGGTCAGATCGATACCCGGAGCTTGGCGGAGCATGGCGATTGCGGCATCCGCGAGCACGAAGCGGCGCAACGGCACGGGCGGCGCCTCTCCCGCTGGGGCACCGTTCCTGGTCACCACGACGGTGTCGTCCTGGCTCGGTCCCCGCCTGATCTCACCGCCGTCGGTACGAAGCCACCGTTTGGCGATGTCTCGTGCCGCGGCTTGAGTGTCCCTCTCCGCGCTGCGAAGCAACTCTTGGTCTGCTGAGCGTCGCCGTAGCGATCGCCTCGGTGGCGAGGCTGCCGAACCGACCGGGGCAGGTGTGACTACAGCCTGGCCATCTCACACACCGGGGCCGTGGCTGGCCCTGGTCGGGAAGGGCGGGTTTGCCAGCGAACTGTCCGTGCGGGTCCGCCGGCGACCGTTTCGTATTGGAAGACGAAGAGCACGCCGAGTGCGACGTACGCCGATGGCCGCCCTGGTTCGCCGGATAGGGTGTCAAATACGGTGTCAACGTTCCCTCTTCCGAGAGGGCGTCTGACTGCGCCCCGAGACCAGCCCGGCACCCCTCGCCATCCGCTGAGTCAGCCGTGCCCGATCCTCGAAGTTCAGGGGCAGGAAGTGCTCTGGGGCCTAAGGGCGGGTAAGACCGCTACGGCGTCGACGAGCCCTCGGAGAATTTGGAAGTCCTCCAAGGTCGCGGGTGTCTACCTGGGGGCCCACGGCACACGCGGTGGCTGCGAATTAGGAGACCCCATGCCAGAACCCCAGGCGCCATGCACGTGGGCGCCCGCCCGCGTCAGGCTGATCGAGTCGGAGTCGATGTGGCACTCCAGGTAGATCACCTCCAGACCAGCCACCTCGCCGACCGCCTGACGACTTGCTCCCTGCTCAACCTCAGTGAGCGACGACACCCCTGCCACGAGCGCCTCCGAATCGTAGAGCCGATCCTGGCCATCGACCCGTGCGCGATTGTCCCACTTCCGGCAATTGAGGTCGAGTCGGTCGATGGCCAGCAGACGACTCTACTCGACCAGGCTTTGACACTGACATCGCTGCTTGGATTCACACGGGCCTATTTCATCACAGCTCGTGCCCAGCCAGGAGCCAGCCGAGGTAGTCAGCGACTCCGCCGTCGAGGCCGTAATCCGCTCTATAGCCAGTATCTTCTTTAAGCCGGCCCAGATCCATGAAGGCATCGACTTGCGCCTCCTGCGTGCTGCTTCCGGCTGACAGTGTCGCATCGAATCTGGGCGCCAAGCGGCGGATGCTTGCAACAACTTCGGCATTCGTGTAGGTGCGCCCGCCGCCTATGTTGTAGGTGGAGTGGCCGAGGGTCGGCGCCACGTGAAGGAGCGCAATGGCTTTGGCGCAGTCCTTGACGTAGCAGAGGTCTCCTCCGTCCTCAGCAAAGACGTGTTTGAAATCGGTTGCACTTGCATCGGGCAGTGCAGCAGCATGGACCAATGCGGGAAGAGCAGAGAAGGGCGAAGAGCTTCGTCCACCGGGCCCCCAGATAAAGCTGGGCCGCACACATATCACCGGTAGGCCGGATTGACCGGCTGCGAAATTTGCCAAGACTTCCGTGATCTTCTTCATGGCCGGAATGCCATGACCAGAAGCCATCGGTAAATTCATGTCTTCTCGCCATGGACCGGCTCCGATGCCGCCATAGACGCCGACAGTGCTAGCAATCGTTATACGACGCACTCCCCACTCTTCCGCAGCGTCGAGAATATTGCCCAGACCTACGAACAGGCCCGAGAACCGCAAAGGGGTAGCGTTTCTTAGCGTGTTGATCACCCGCGCCACCGCAGTGTCGGCGAAGTGGACAATGCCAGTGATCGAGTGGCGACGACCGATCGCTCCGAGTGCCTGTCTATCCGTAATGTCGAGCGGTTCGACGATCACTCGTGTACCGATCTCCGCCCGCAGGAACTCTGGAACGTCAGACTTGTGATGTTGCGTCACGAGGCACTCCTCGCCGACGTCGAGGAGTGCCCTCGTGGTATGCGAACCAATGAAACCAAGGCCACCAGTCACCAAGATCATGCCTGCGCCTCCATGAATTCGGCTTACTGATCATCAGTCTAGCTGATGTTCAGTAGCTTTGGTATAGTGGCGCTATGGAGAGCACCACGAGTGTCGAGTCCGAGGAGCTGGGTCCGCCCGAGGCCCTGACGGCGACGATCGGATATCGGCTCAAACACGTCCAAGCACGCTTTCAGTCAATCCAGCGAGACGCACTGGCGCCGCTTGGACTCAATGGGCGACTACTTGCCGTGCTGCTCGTGGCTGACGCGCACGGCCCAGAATTACAGCAACGCATTGGAGACAGGCTCGATGTTGACCGCACCACGATGGTCGCCCTGATTGACAGCCTCGAAGCGGCAGGGTTCGTCGAGCGTCGTAGTGACCCCAGCGATCGTCGAGGCCGCCTCGTTCACGTCACGCCGAGGGGAAGGAGGGCGAGCTCGGAGGGACTCGAGGCTTCAGCCCACGCCGAAAGCTCGTTCCTAGCGCCCCTCTCCCCGACAGAGCGAGCGGCATTTCGTGAAATGCTTGCGAAGCTGATCTGACCCTGACCCTGATATTGCAAGGAGATAGGCAGGCGAGGCCAGGGTAGGTAGCAAAAGTGCCCCTCTCCAAGGGAAAATGCGGGTGTTGAATCGACCGCGGACCCTTAAAGGAGGAGCACCTTGCAGGTGAATGCTACACCACTGCTGTTCGAGGCACCAGACCTCGTGGTCAGCCGGCCAGCACGGGCGGTTGCTCACCCGCTGGTGAGCGCCTCCGAGGACTCGGTGACCGGGGTCGCCGGGGTTGCGCTTTGGGGTGAACTACTGGACCGTCTCGGCCTGGTCGCGGAGGCTGACCGTCGCTGTCTGCGTCCCATCGCACCCAGCGGATACACCGGCGGAGAGTGCTATCGGGCCGTCGTGGAGACTCAGTTGGCAGGAGGTGACTTCCTGGCTGACCGAGCTCTGCTGGCTGACGAGGCAACCCAGGCGTTGCGGGGGCAGCACGCACTGCCATCACACAGCACCCTGTTCCGGTTTGTGGACGAGGCTGAGTTCGGCCGGGTGCAGCGGGCGGCAGCGGTCAACCGGACGATGCTGCGCCGCGCCTGGGCGCTGGGAGCGGCACCGCCGCCGGGGATCTTGACCATCGACCCCGATGCCAGCTACATCCGCACCTACGGCAAGCAGAAGCAAGGCTCAACCTTCTCCTACCACCATGAGGTGGAGATGAGCCCGATGGTGGGAGTGTGCGGCGAGACTGGAGATGTGCTGGCGTTGCGCGCCCGGGGCGGCAACGCCAACCCCGGGCGTGCCCTGGGCAGCTTTGTGGACGAGTGCGTGCAGGCGATCCCGGCGGGGTGCCGCGATGACTACCAACTCTGGATCCGGGTGGACTCAGCTGGATATGCGGAAGAGGTGGTGGAAGCCGCCGAGCGCCACCAAGCGGTATTCACCATCACCGCCAAGAAGACCGCACGGGTGGTAGCGGCAATCCATCAACTTGCCCTGGACCCCAAGACCAACTGGGTCAAGGCGGAGGGAGCTGAACTTGAGAAGGGCTCGGAGATCGCCGAGTGCGACTTTGAGTTCGCTGGTCGTGAGTTGCGGATGATCGTGCGCCGACAGCCGGTCCAGGTTGGAGAGCAGCTCACCCTGGAAGACTTGGACGGCTGGCGCTTCCACGCCATCATCACCAACATCCCGGGCTGGTTGGCCAGAGCCGAGGTGGTGGAGCACCACCACCGGCTCCGGGGAGGCGGTCCGGAGGAGGCGCTGCGCCAGCTCAAGGGCGACTTCGGCTTGAACCACGCCCCGGTGCGCAACTTCTTTGGCAACTGGTTGTGGTGGCAGGCGGCGGCCCTGGCCTACAACACCGCCCGTTGGGTCCGGGTGCTGGCGCTACCGGAGAAGTTTCGAACCTGCCGCGGCAAGCGGCTGCGACTGAGCTTCTTCAACGTAGCCGCCAAGGTGGTCCGGCATGGTCGGCGGCTGCTCCTGCGCCTGCCCCGGGCCTACCCACATGCCCTGGCCTTCTTGGCCGCTCTGCAGCGGCTGCGCCTCTTACCGACCTTCGCCTGACCTTCCGTCAGACCCCACGTCGCCGCCCCTGCCGCCGCCAACAGCAGCTTCAACCTGCCCGCAATCAGGCTGACATC
>JAJYWT010000077.1 GCA_021791345.1 bacterium | reverse complement strand
CCCGCGCCGTGCGCACCGTCACCGACCGCAGGTGGGTGAAGTCGTGGAAGGATTCCCAGCCCCCCTCACGGCCGGCCCCGCTGTCCCGCAGCCCGCCCCACGGTGAGGACGGGTCGAGGCGGTGGTGATCGTTCACCCAGACCAGGCCGAACTCTAGCTGGCGGGCGACGCGGTGGGCGCGGGCCACGTCCTTGGTCCAGATGGCCGAGCCGAGGCCAAACTGGGAGGAGTTGGCGATGGACACCGCCTCGTCCTCGGTGGAGAACGGCATCACCGCCGCCACCGGTCCGAAGATCTCCTCCCGCGCCACCTGCATCTCAGGCCGACAGTCGGCCAGAACCGTGGGCTCCATGAAGAAACCGCCCTCGCAACCGCGCGGTGTCACGGGACGACCCCCGGCCACCAGCCGGGCTCCCTCGGCCAGGCCGGAGTTCACGTAGGCCAGCGCCCGGTCACGCGCCTCCAGGGAGATGAGCGGCCCCATCTGGCAGGTGGGATCCTGTGGGTCGCCAACCCGGATCGAGCGGGCGACCTCGCCGAAAGCCTCCAGGAAGTCGTCATACGCCAACCCCTCTACGAGGAACAGCGCCCCGGCGATGCAGGTCTGCCCCGCTCCGATGAAGGCGGCAAACGCCGCCCCCCGAGCCGTCTCCTTAACTGGCGCATCTGCGAACACCAGCACCGGCGTCTTCCCCCCGAGCTCCACGGTGCAGCGGGCGAAGTGCGAGGCCGCCTGGATGGCGACCTGCCGCCCGGCCGCGGTCCCCCCCGTGAAGGTGACCTTGCCCACCTTGGGATGGGACGCCAGGGCCGCCCCGGCGAGTGGCCCCCGGCCGGGTACCACGTTGAGGACCCCTGGAGGGATCCCCGCCTCCAGGGCCAGTCGGCCCAACTCCAGGGCCGTGAGGGGTGTGCGCTCCGACGGCTTCAGCACCACCGAGTTGCCGGTGGCGAGCGCTGGGGCAAGGCTCTTGGACGCGATCATCAGGGGGTGGTTGAAGGAGGCCAGGATGGCCGCCACTCCGATCGGGAACCGCTCCACGTAGTTGAGGTAGGGACCGGGCACGGGGGCCATAAAGCCGCGGTCGGCGAGGAGCAGAGCGGCGTTGTAGCGGTACCACTCGGGAAGGCGGGAGAGCTGGGCTCGGGTCTCGGAGACCGGCCGCCCGTTGTTGGCGGTCTCCAGCTGGTAGAGGCGGTCGAGGCTCTGCTCCAAGAGGTTGGCAAAGCGCTGCAGCGTCAGCGCCCGGGCAGAGGGTGCCAGCTGCGACCAGCTGCCGCTGGCGAAGCTCTCCGCAGCCGACTCTACCGCCCGGTCGACGTCGGCGGCAGTGGCGCATGCGGTCTCGGCCAGCGGCTTCCCGGTGGCCGGGTTGAGAAGCTCCAGCGGAGGGTCTCCACCGGGAACCTCCTCCCCGCCGATCAGCAACCCGGCTCCGGCCGGTATGGCTGTCACCTCCTCGGGCAAGGCGTGAGCGGACGTCTTGGGCTCCTGGCCTAGTGTTGGTGGACCGAGGTGGGGCCGACCTCGGACATCCCGAGGAAGAGGGTGCCGAGGTCACTCATGGCCAGCAGCTCCTTGGAGCTTCGGTCCAGCCGCACCTGGCCGTCCGTGAGCACGTAGCCCCAGGAGGCGATCTCCAGCGCCAGCACCACCCGCTGCTCGATGAGAAGCACCGCCCGGCCAGCGCGAGCCAGCTGCGCGACTATGTCCTGGAGGACGTGGGAGGCCACCTGGGGGGAGAGGTTGGCGGTGGGCTCGTCCAGCAGTAGCACCTTCGGGTCGGCCATCAGCGCCCGCCCGATGCCCAGCATCTTCTGCTCACCCCCGCTCATGGACCGAGCCACCCTCCGGCGCAGCGCCTTGAGCGCCGGGAAGGTGTCCATCACCATCTCCAGCCGCTGGGCGATCTCCCGCTGGTGCAGCCGGTAGCCGCCCATCTCCAGGTTCTCCGTTACCGTGAGGGTGGGAAATACGTCCCGGAGCTGGGGCACATAGCCCATGCCCTGGCCCATGCGGTCGTCCTCGCGGAGTCGGCTGATGTCCCGGTCCCCGAGATGGATCCGCCCGCCGAGGAGGTCCAGCTCGCCGGTTATCGCCTTGACCAGGGTGCTCTTGCCAGCGCCGTTGGGCCCCACCACGACCACGATCTCGCCCAGGCCGACCTGGAGCGAGACCCCTCGCACCACCGGCACCTGACCGTACCCGGCGGTGATGTCGGTGCCGACCAGGAAGGGCTCCTTGCGCCCGCTAAGGCTCGTCGTCCCCTCCCCGGCCTCGGCCGCCATCACGAGAGGTAGGCGGACTGGACCTGGGGGTCCTTCACCACCTCCTCGAACGCCCCGGCCGCGATCACCTTGCCGAAGGCCATCACCACGACCCGGTCGCAGAGCCGGTGCACCACCTCCAGAGCGTGCTCGACGATCAGGATCCCCAGCCCCTCCCGGGCGACGCCGCGGAGATCGTCGATCAACTTGCCGGTGAGGTGCGGGGCGACTCCCACCATCGGCTCGTCCAGCAGCAGGACCCGTGGCTCCCGCATCAGGCAGCGCATGATCTCCACCAGCCGGCGCTGGCCGCCGCTCAGCTCCCGTCCGTACAGGTCGGCGGTGTGGGTCATCTCGAACCGGTCCAGCACCGACCAGGCCCGCTCCGCCACCTGCCGCTCCCGCACCGCCGTCCGGTGGGGGTGGAGCACGACCGCGGCCAAAGAAGCGCCACTGTTGCCCTCAGCGGAGGTGACCAGGTTCTCGAACACGGTCATCCGCGAGAACTCGCTGGTCGTCTGGAAGGTCCGCATCAACCCCAGCCGAGCCCGCTGGTGGGGCATCATCCTGGTCACGTCGC
>JAJYWT010000064.1 GCA_021791345.1 bacterium | reverse complement strand
GCCTTGGCCAGGGTCACCACGTCGGGGACCACCCCCTCGTGCTCGCTCGCCAGCCAGCGGCCGGTGTGACCCACCCCACTTTGAACCTCGTCGAAGATGAGGACGATGCCGTGCTGGTCGCAGATCCGGCGCAGGGTGGCGAGGAAACCCGCCGGGGGCACGACGTAACCGCCCTCACCCTGGATCGGCTCGACCAGCATGGCCGCCACCTCGTCGGCGGGCACCACGTGCTTGAAGAGCTTCTCAAGCTCCCTGCCCATGGCGATCGGGCAGGGCTCGCCGGGGGCGTGGTCGCAGTTGCGGAAGCAATACGGATAGGGGGTGGTGTAGACCCCCGGCAGCAGCGGGGTGTAGTGCTCCCGGTAGTGGACCTTGCTGGTGGTCACGCTGAGGGCGCCGAAGGTGCGGCCGTGGAACCCCCCGGTGAACGCGATGATCCCCTGCCGGTGGGTCGCCTGGCGGGCCAGCTTGAGCGCCCCCTCCACCACCTCCGCTCCGGAGTTGGCGAAGAAGACAGTGTCGAGTGGGTCGGGACAGATCGAGGCCACCTTCTCGGCCGCCTCGGTGAGCCGCACGTGCTGGGTCACCACCGAGGTGTGCCAGTAGCTGTCGACCTGCTGGTGGATCGCCCTGGTCACGTCGGGATGGCGGTACCCGAGGGCGGTCACGGCGATGCCGCAGCCGAAGTCGAGGTAGCGGCGGCCGTCCACATCAATCAGGAATGACCCCTCACCGTCCTGGATGACCAGATCCGTGTAGCGGGAGTAGGCACCGGAGACGTGGCGGCGGTCGCGCGCGCGCCACTGCTCCGATTGGCTGGTGCTGGCAGCTCCCTGCGCAGGCGCGCTGGACGCGGTGTTAGCCATGATTTACCTCCTCGGCCGATGCCGAAAGTCGCTGACGCAGTGGGGGTGAAATGTCACCTCACCCGAGATGGAATCCGCTAGTGGGAAGCGTCAGTCACAGGCGGTGGCAGCCCGTTGGCGTCCCACCAGCCGCCCAGAGTCGCTGTCTCCATCCTCAAGACGGTACAGCTTTTGCGGTCCTGGTGGAGCCCACGGCGGCGCACCGAAGCAGCCCGCGCCGGCACCGGCGCCTCCAGACGGTCAGGCCGGAGCCGAGATCGCCAACACGGCCGCCGCCACCACCACGAACGCGGCGAAGCTGGGAAGCTCTGAGCGATCCCGCAGGCTGACGATCCCCGTCAGCCCGTACCAGCCGACCAGGATGGCCAACACCATCAGCGGGCCCGCCACCTCTGAGCTGGCGGCGGCGGTGAGGGCGGCCCCGGTCAGGAGCGCGACGATCAGGGCCCGCTCCACGGCGGTGCCGCCGGCCGGTCCGGCGAGTCGCACCATCCGCCACGACGGCAGCAGACAGCCGGTGGCGACGGCCAGCCCCGCCAGCACCGCGGGCAGCCCGGGGGTGAGTGCCACGGCGAGGTAGGGGATGGGAAGGCTGACGAGCAGCGCCGTGAGCAGCGTCGACTCCGTCCCGGGCCGCCGCTGTCGGGAGGCCGCACGGTCCAGCCATGGCCCGGCGGAAAGGGTCACAGCGACCCAGGCCGCCAAAGCCAGGGACCACGGCGGTGCCAGGGGCTCCTGCGCCACCAGAGCGGCTCCCACCACGCAGACGGCCGGAATCAGCATTGGGCCCCAGCTCCCCGGCGCTCCCCGAGACCGGGCACCTCGGTAGGCGCCTGGGAGCAGCCGCCAGAGGGCCAGATAAAGAGCTGTGCCCAGGAGCCACAGCGGGCCCCCGACCTCGGGTCGCACCGCGCCGGATCCAGTGAGCCCGACCGCGACGGCGACCGCCACCGCCGCCGCGGCCAATCGGGCAACCGGGGGGCTAGCCTCCGTGGGAAGCTCGCGCAAGCCCGCCGCCACCTCGAGCCGCTGGGCGGCCGCACCCGCGGGTGGCCGCGCCACGGTCAGCCCTTTTGCACAGCGATCCGCCCGAAGAGCACGGCCCGGGTCAAGCGGGTGTCGGCTGGCCTGGGGCGGGACTCACCGCCCGCCCGTAGCGGTCGGCGATCCGGACCACGTCCTCCAGCTCCGGGGTCGAGACCTCGCAGAGCTCGACCGGAGTTATGGCGCGCATGCGATGAATGGTGGGCGGGACGATCTGCTGGCAGTCCCCCGGCTTGAGCCGATGGGAGTGCAGCTGGTCCGCGCTCTCGCCGAGCTCCAGCTCGAGCTCGCCCGAGAGAACGAAGATCGTCTCGTCCTTGCGCTCGTGGTACTGCAGGCTCAGCTCCTCGCCGGTGTTGATGTGGAGGATCTTGCCCGCGTACTCGGAGGTGACCGCGAACCAGATCTCGTACCCCCAGGGCTTCTCCACCCGCCGCACCGGCTGGTGCTTGCAGGCCTCCTCAGCCATGGCCGGCGGCGTCTCCGATCACCCCCAGCTCGGCCTCGAAGTCGTCCAGCAGACGCTGGACCCGAGCCGGGTCGGTGGACTCGCAGTACACCCGCATCAGCGGCTCGGTCCCCGACATCCGCACCAGCACCCAGGAGTCCTCCCCCAACCAGTACTTGTAGCCATCGTCGGAACGGACCGAGGTTATCCTCTCCTGCCCCACGCGCTCCAGCGGCTGGGTCTCCATGCGATGAAGCAGACGCTCGCGCGCGGCTTTGTAGGCATCCCGCTGGAACCGATGGTCGCGCCGGGCGTAGGCGTGGGGGCCGACCAGGTCGGCGACGTGGCGGCGGATCTCGGCCAGCGGCTTACCGGTCATGACCACCATCTGCACGAACATGAGGCCGCTCAGGATGCCGTCGCGCTCGGGGATGTGGCCGCGAAAGCCGAATCCGCCGGACTCCTCCCCGCCGAAGATGGCGTCCAGCTCCTGCATCCGCGGCCCCAGATACTTGAAGCCCACCGGGAGCTCCTCCACGGGACAGGAGTAGCGCTTGCCCAGGATGTCGAGGCGCTTGGTCATGGTGATCGAGCGCACCACCGGTCCCCGCCAGCCCCGGTTCTCGCATAGGTGCCAGAGCAAGAGCGTGGCGACTTCGAGCTGGTCGATGAAGCGGCCCTCGTTGTCGAAGACCCCGACCCGGTCGGCGTCGCCGTCATTGGCGATGCCGAGGTCGAAGCCACCCTGATCCAGCAGGCTCTGGGCCTGAGCCAGGTTGCCTGGGATCGGCTCGGGATGCATCCCCCCGAAGCCGGGGTTGCGTTCGCAGTGGAGCTGGTCCACCCGGGTGGTGCCGCCCTGGAGGATCTCCTTGATGTAGCCGGCGCCGGCACCGTACATCGCATCGTGGAGGATGTGCAAGCCCGCCTGGCGCAGCGGGTCCAGCTCGATGAGCCTGCCGATCTGTTCGAAGTAGGCGGGACGGGGGTCCACCTTCTCCACCAGCCCGAGGCTCATGGCTTCCTCGATCGGCATGGCCCGGACGCTGTCCTCCGCCAGGATCCGGCGCACCTCCTCCTCCAGCCGGGCGACGATATCCGGGGAGGCCGAGCCCCCGTAGTCGGGCTTGTACTTGAGCCCGTTGAACTCCGGGGGATTGTGGCTGGCGGTGACCACGACCCCGCCCAGGGCCTTGGAGTGGACAACCATCCAGGCGGCGGCCTGGGTCGGTGCGGGTCGATCCAGGAGCAGCACGGGACGGTGGTTGGCGGCCAGCACCCGGGCGACCTCCTCGGCGAACAGCTCCCCGCAGAAGCGGGTGTCATGCCCCACCACCACCTGGCCGGTCATGGACTCCAGGTATTGGGCAACCGCCTGACTGACCACCCTGACGTTGGCGTAGGTGAAGTCATCAGCCACCACACCCCGCCAGCCGTCGGTGCCGAAACTTATCTCTGGCGTTGCCAAAAGCCCACCTCCTTGACCTCTGCCGGCCGCCCCAATTGTAGGGACCGCCGGACCCTGAACACGCGGTCGGCGCATGGACCGGAGCCGGTCAGACGAGGTCCTGGCGTCCCTCCTGGCGCAGCCGCGCCACCACTTTGGTCACATCCTGGACTCGGTTCAAAGGGCAGACCAGCAGCGCGTCCGGGGTGTCCACCACCGCCAGGTCCTCGCCGCCCAGCACCACCACCAGGCGTCCGGACTCGGAGTCGACGTAACAGTCCCGGCTGTCCTCCAGCAGGACATCGCCACTCGCCACGTTGCCGGCGTCATCCGACCTGCCGGCCTCCACCGCCACCTGCTGCAGATCCCGGTAGGACCCGAGGTCCGACCAGTGCAGGTCGCTGGGCAGGACCCCGAGCCGCTGGCTGCGTTCCAGCACCATCCGCTCGATGACTCCGGCCGGCAACTCTGCCCACGCAGGCTCAAAACTGCCCTGTGCCGCCACCGCCGAGCGCACCCCGGCCACGAGTTGGGGGGCAAACGTGGAGAGCTCCTCCAGGAGGAGCTCTGCCGGCCAGGCGAAGAGGCCGGTGTTCCAAAGAAACGCGCCAGAGTCCACCATCTCCCGGGCCCGGGCCGAGTCCGGCTTTTCGGTGAAACCGATGGCGCCCCGCAGCGGCAGGGCCTCGTCAGGCAGCCCGGGAGGACGGGTGAGCTCCCCGGCCATCTCGATGTAGCCGAAGCCGGAGGAGGGCCAGCTCGGCCGCAACCCGACCGCCACCAGCAGCTGCGCCTGCTTCGCCCACCATGCGGCGGAGAGCAGAACCGAGGTCGCCTGTGCGTCCGGGATGTGGTGGTCGGCGTGCAGCGAGACCATGACCGCACCGGGCACCATCCGCTCTGCCACCAGTGCCGCCCAGGCCAGCGCGGGGCCGGTCCCCCGAGCCGAGGGCTCGAGGAGCAGGTGATCTGCTCCCAGCTCGGGAAGCTGGCGCGCCACCTCGCCCGCCTGATCACGGGAGGACACCACCAGCACCTCACCCCCCAGCTCGCGAGCGCGTTCGAAGGCATGCTGAAGCAATGAGCGGCCGTCAGGGGCAAGGGGCAAAAGGTGCTTGGGGCGCGAGCGCCTAGACCTCGGCCAGAGCCTGGTGCCGGCCCCCCCGGCCAGCACCACGGAGACCAGCTTCGGGGGAGGTTCCAAGGTCGGGGCGGGGCGGACCGTCAAGTCGCGGCCCTGGCGCGAGCCTCTGCCGGGGGCTCGACCCCGGCCTCGCGGCCCAGCTCCTCGGCATAGGGGGTGCGTTCCCAGGGGAGGTCGAGGTCGCTGCGGCCGAAGTGGCCGTAACTCGCCACCTGGCGGTAGATGGGGCGGCGCAGCTGGAGCTCCTTGATGATGCCGGACGGCGAGAGGTCGAAGTACTCGTCGACCAGGGCGGCGATCTGATCCTGCGGCGCGGCCTCGGTGCCGAACGTCTCCACCCCCACCCACACCGGACGGCTCACCCCGATCGCGTAGGCGAGCTGGACCTCGCAGCGGCGCGCGAGCCCGGCCGCCACCAGGTTCTTGGCCACGTAGCGAGCCCCATAGGCGGCCGACCGGTCCACCTTAGTGGGGTCCTTCCCCGAGAAGGCTCCGCCCCCGTGGCGCCCAGCCCCACCATAGGTGTCCACGATGATCTTCCGGCCCGTGAGGCCGGCATCCCCCTGGGGCCCGCCGATGACGAACCGGCCGGTGGGGTTGACCAGGACCTGGGTCTGGTCGTCGACCATCCCGTCCGGCAGCGCCTGCCTGAGGACATGCTCGCGGATGCCCCGCTCGACCTCTTCGGGTCCGGCGTCCTCAGAGTGCTGGGCGCTGATCAGGACGGTGTCGATGCGACGAGGACGGCCGTCCTGGTCGTACTCCACGGTCACCTGGGACTTGCCGTCCGGGCGGGCCCACCGCAGCAGTCCGCTCTTGCGCGCCAGGGCCAGCTGGCGCGCCAGCTGGTGCGCGTACTGGATCGGCGCCGGCATCAGCTCGGGGGTCTCGTCGCAGGCGTACCCGAACATCATCCCCTGGTCCCCAGCCCCCCCGAGGTCGACCCCCCGGGCGATGTCGGGAGACTGCTCGTCGACGCAGACCATGACCCCGCACGTCTCCCAGTCGAAGCCGTACTTGGCGCGGACATAGCCGATCTCGCGAACCGTGTCGCGGACCACCCTGGCCATGTCCACGTAGCAGTCGGTCGAGATCTCCCCCAGAAGGATCGCCGCGCCGGTGGTGAGGGCGGTCTCGCACGCGACCCGCGCCAGGGGGTCCTTGGCCAGGATCGCGTCCAGGATCGCGTCCGAGATCTGGTCGGCCATCTTGTCGGGATGTCCCTCGGTGACCGACTCCGAGGTGAAGAGCCGCTTTACCCGCTTGGGGGTCATGACGTGTTACCTCCTTGCTCCACCGGAAGCCACCCGCTTCAACCCGCGGGCCTTCTCCTGTCCGGAGTGCCCTCCATCATATGAAGCAGCTGACCAGAGGCGCCGGTCCCGGGCCGGCGCCTCGGCCTCCCGGACGGTGGGCTCTCCTGCCCAGGGGCCGCACTGCGGCCCAGGTCTACCCGGTCACACCAGCCCAACTACCATGGCATCCAGCCATGGAGCACACGGATTACCTCTCCTTGATCGAGGCCAACGCGGCCGCCATGGTCGCCACTCTGGAGAATCGCCCCCAGGCGGAGATCCCCTCCTGCCCGGGCTGGAACGGGAACGACCTGCTGGCCCACGTAGCCAACGTGTTGGCCCAGAAGCTGCCGGTGTTCCGGCAGCGCCTGACCAGCCCGCCGGAGCGCTCCAGCTGGGAGCGCAGCGCCCCCACCGACCAGGGGTTGGGCCCGCGGGTTGTCGCGCTCGCCGGCGAGGTGGTCGAGCAGCTGGCCGCGATGGGACCAACGGCGCCACTCTGGTCCTGGTATGAGCGCGATCAGAGCTCGGGCTTCTGGGCGCGCCGGCTGGCCCATGAGGCGGTCATCCATCGGATTGATGCGGAGCTGGCAGCGGGCGCGCGGCCCGGTTGCAGCCCTGAGGTGGGAGCTGACGGCGTGGGTGAGCTGCTCGAGGTGTTCCTGGCCAGGCCCGGGCGGCCGCTGAGTGACCAAGGGGCCAGGGCCGAGATCCAACTGCACGGCACCGACCAGCGCTGCGACTGGGTGGTCACCCTCGGAGGTGATGACATCCTGGTGCGCGAGGGAAGCTCAGCCGATCCCGCGGGCAGGATCACCGGGCCCGCCGCCGACCTGTACCTGTTCGGGTGGGGCAGGCGGGGGCCGGAGAACCTCTCCATCGACGGCGACCCCGCCCTGCCCGGCCGTCTGCGCGCACTGGCGGCCCGGGCGACCTAGGAAGGCTCCCGGCGGTCAGAGACCCGTCGGGTGCCAGACCGTCTTCAGCTCCATGGTGGCAAGGGCCAGCCGCGGGGTGGGCACCAACTCCGTGCGGGGAGGCAACACCCTGGTCACGGCCTCCGCCGCCGCCTGGGCCACCGCCCGCCACTGCTCCGGGTCGCAGCCCCCGCAATCGAGGAGGTCGATGTCACGGTGGGAGGCGGCCCACCCCAGGATCTCCTCCGGCAGCCCGCTCAGCAGGTTGACCACCCCGCCGGGAACATCCCCGGTGCTCAGCGCCTCGGCCAGCAAGAGGCCTGGGAGCGGTCTGGTGCTCGACACCAGCGCGACCACGGTGTTCCCACCGCAGAGCGCAGACGCCACGTGGGTGACCAGCGGCAGCAGCGCCTGCCGGTTGCCGGCGGCGACGAATACAACCCCCATCGGCTCGGGGATGGTGAAATTGAAGAAAGGACCGGCGACGCTGTTGACGCTTCCCCCCAGCTGGGAGAGCTTGTCCGCGGCTCCGGCGTAGAAGACCAAGGCGTCGAGGCACAGGTCCAGCTCGAGCTGGGCCCGGCGCCCGCCCCCGAGCGTCGCCATGTAGGAGCCCCTGGCCGACTCCATCATCTCCGCCACCCGGTAGAGCACCTGGCCCCGGTTGTAGGCGGTGAGCCCCGCCCACCCCGGCTGGGCCGCACGGGCAGCCCGCACCGCCTCGCGCAGGTCCTTGCGGGATCCCCGGGGCACGTTGACCGGACCCTCGGGGCAGTAGACCCGGCCGGACTCGGAGCGCACGAAGGCGCCCCCGATGTAGAGCTTGGGCGTCTTCGAGACCGCCGGACGGGTCATCGCAGCTCCAGGTATTCCGCCAAGCCCTGCACCCCTCCCTCGCGCCCGAATCCCGACTCCCGGTAGCCGCCGAACGGCGCGGCGGGATCGAACTGGTTGTAGGTGTTGGCCCACACCACGCCCGAGCGCAGCCGCTGGGACATCCAGAGGATGCGCGATCCCTTGCTGGTCCAGACCCCCGCGGAGAGGCCGTACCGGGTGTTGTTGGCAAGCTCGACCGCCTCCGCCGCGGTCCTAAAGGTCATCACCGCCAGGACGGGGCCGAAGATCTCCTCGCGAGCGATCCGATGTGCCGGCGCGACCCCGGTGAACACGGAGGGCGGGAACCAGAAGCCGCGCTCGGGCAGCCGGCAGCTCACCTGATGCAGCCGCGCGCCCTCTTCCACCCCCGCCCGCACCAGCTCCTCGATACGGTCCAGCTGGGCGCGGGAGTTGATGGCGCCGACGTCGGTGTTCTTGTCGAGGGGGTCGCCGACCCGAAGCCGGCTCATCCGCAACTGCAGGCGGCGCAAGAACGGATCGGCGATCGACTCCTGCAGCAAGAGCCGGCTGCCGGCACAGCAGACGTGCCCCTGGTTGAAGAAGATGCCGTTGATCACGCCCTCCACCGCCTGGTCCATGGGCGAGTCCTCGAAGATCACGTGGGCCGCCTTGCCCCCCAGCTCCAGGGAGAGCCGCTTGCCGGATCCGGCCAGGACCCGCTGGATCTCCTTGCCCACCGCGGTCGATCCGGTGAAGGCGACCTTGGCGAGCCCGGGGTGGCGGACCAGCGCCGCGCCCACCTCCGGCCCCCCGGTGATGATGTTGACCACCCCCGCCGGCAGCTCGGCCTGGCGGCAGATGTCCGCGAAGAGAAGGGCGGTGAGCGGCGTGGTCTCGGCCGGCTTGAGCACCACCGTGTTCCCGGTCGCCAGCGCCGGGGCCACCTTCCAGGCCAGCATGAGCAGCGGGAAGTTCCAGGGGATGACCTGGCCGATGACCCCCAGCGGCCGGGCCCTTGCGCCGGCGAAGGCATACTCCAGCTTGTCGGCCCAACCGGCGTGATAGAAGAGATGCTGCGCAGCGGTCGGGATGTCGAAGTCGCGCGCCTCCCGGATCGGCTTGCCGCCATCCAGCGTCTCCACCACCGCCAGCTCCCGAGCGCGCTCCTGCACGAGCCGCGCGAGCCGGAACAGGTAGCGGGCACGCCGGCGGCCGGAGAGCCGGGACCAGGGCAGATACGCCTCAGCGGCGGCCGCAACCGCGCGATCCACGTCGGTCGCGTCCGCCTCCGCCACCTGGGCGAGCTCCTCCTCGGTCGCCGGATTGACGGTCGGGCGGTGACGCCGGGAGTGCGGAGCCACCAGCCGCCCGCCGATGAAGAGCCCATACGTGTCATCCAGCCGAACGTGCTCAGTGGACTCCGGCGCGGGCGCGTACTCGAAGAGGCGGGCGGGGAACTCGGGCTCCGCGGCCCGGTCCGCCGCCGGCTCGGCGGGGAGGTCAGGCCTGGGTGAAGTCTTCGGGGGACTGGTAGCCACCGGAACGCTCCTTGTAGATCTGCATCAGCACGTCGTTGAGCAGCGACGATGCCCCGATGCGAAACCGCTGCGGGGTGAGCCAGCGATCACCGAGTATCTCGCTGACCGCGACCAGGTAGGCGATCGCCTGTTTGGTGTTGCGGATCCCCCCGGCGGGCTTGAAGCCGACCTCTCTCCCGGTCGCCCAGGCGAAGTCGCGAATCGCCTCCAGCATCACCACGGCCACCTCCAGGGTGGCGGCGGGCTGGATCTTCCCGGTGGAGGTCTTGATGAAGTCGGCGCCAGCCTCCATCGCCAGCCAGCTCGCCCGCCGGACCTGATCCAGGCCCCCCAGCTCACCGGTCTCCAGGATGACCTTCAGGTGGCCGTCCTTGATCGCCTCCTTGACCGCCGCGATCTCGCTCTGCACGTCCCGGTACCGCCCCTCCAGGAAGGCGCCACGATCCATCACCATGTCGATCTCCTGGGCGTGCCGCGCCGCGATCTCCGCCTCGGCCACCTTCACCTTCGTCGGCACCTGGCCACTGGGAAATCCCGTCGCCACCGCCGCCACCTTCACCGAACTCCCCCGCAGCCGCCGCTGGGCCGTGGCAGCCTGGGCCGGGTACACGCAGACCGCGGCGACCGGCGGGATGGAGGGGTCGTCCGGCCGGGGATGAAGCGCCTTGGCGCAGAGCATCTCCACCCGGCCTTTTGTGTCTGACCCCTCCAGGGTGGTGAGGTCGGTGCAGGCGATGATGAGGTTGCAGGCGAAGAGCTTGGAGCTGCGCTTCACAGAGCGGCTGGCGAACAGCCGGGCTCGGGCCGCCACCCCCACCTGGTCCAGAGTCGCCACCTGATCTGGGACCGTTGAAGGCGTGATCGAAGCCGGCCAGCTGCTCATCTGCTCACGATTATGAACCGCCAGCTTCCGGCCTCGGGGGCGGCATTCCCACCGCTGCCGATACGATCTGCAGTCTGATCAGGCGACCGGGTTGGGCGCCGCTGGCGCGTGATGTCGAAGGAGGTTTGCCGTGGCCCAGATGGATGAGATCGACTGGGAGGCCCTGCGGGCGGCCGCCCGCCAGGTGGCGACCAGGGCCTTCGCGCCGTGGTCCCGGCTCCACGTGGGAGCCGCCGGGCTCACGGACAAGGGGTGGATGGCCACTGGCTGCAACGTCGAGAACGCCTCCTACGGGCTGTCCCTCTGCGCCGAGTGCGGGCTGGTCTCGGCCCTCCGGTCCGGCGGGGCCGAGCGGCTGATCGCGGTCAGCGTGGTGACCGAGGACGGGGCGCCGCTGGCCCCCTGCGGCCGCTGCCGGCAGCTCCTTCTGGAACAGGGGGGGCCGCGACTTCTGATCGACCAGGGCACCGGCTCGGAGCCCGTCACGATCGGAGAGCTGCTGCCCTTCGCCTTCGACGCCACCGAACTCGCCCGACGCCACGGATGAGCGGCGCCGACCCTGCGGTCGTGGCTCTGGAGCTGATCCTGGCCAAGCGCCGCGGGCAGGAGATGGCCACCGATGACATCGAGCTGGTGCTCAACGGCTACCTGGCGGGCCAGGTGGCGGAGGCTCAGATGGCAGCTCTCCTGATGGCGATCTGCTGGCGGGGGATGAGCGCGAATGAGGTGGAGGCTTGGACCGGTGTCATGATCGCCTCCGGCATCCGCCAGGACCTGACCGGCCTCTCCCGCCCCTCGGTCGACAAACATTCGACGGGAGGGGTCGGGGACAAGGTGTCCCTGGTGCTGGTCCCGCTGGTGGCGGCCTGCGGAGCGGCGGTGCCGCAGCTGTCGGGCCGCGGGCTGGGGCACACCGGCGGAACCCTGGACAAGCTGGAGTCGATCCCGGGCTGGCGTTCGGTGCTCTCCCCAGAGGAGATGATCGCGATTCTGGACGAGGTGGGGTGCGTCATCTGCGCCGCCAGCCCCGAGCTGGCCCCGGCGGACCGCCGCCTCTACGCCCTTCGGGACGTCACCGGCACCGTGGAGTCGATCCCGCTCATCGCCAGCTCCATCATGTCCAAGAAGGTGGCGGAGGGAACCGGCTGCCTGCTCCTGGACGTGAAGGTGGGCAGCGGGGCCTTCATGGCGGATCTCGCTCAGGCGCGCCAGCTCGCCCTCACCATGATCCGCATCGGCAGATCCCACAAGGTGACGACCAGGGCCCTGCTCACCGCCCACGACTCTCCGCTGGGGACGGCAGTCGGCAACGCCGTCGAGGTCCGCGAGGCGATCGCCATCCTGAGGGGCGGCGGTCCCGCAGACCTGCGCCAGCTGGTGCTGGAGGAGGCGCGGGAGATGCTGCAGATGGTGGGGATCCGCGAGGATCCGGAAGTCGCGCTCTCCGACGGCCGGGCCTGGACGAAGTTCTCGGAGATGGTCCGCGCTCAGGGAGGAGACCCCGACGCCGCCCTGCCCGAGGGTGAGTCGCTTGCCGTCGTCCGAGCCGACCGCGACGGATTCCTGCAGCGGCTGGACGCGCGGTCGGTCGGGGTCGCCGCCTGGCGGCTGGGCGCGGGCAGAGCCCGGCCCCAGGACCCGGTCTCCCCGGTGGCGGGGGTGATCTGCCACGCCCGCTTGGGGGATGCTGTGCGGCGCGGGGATCCGTTGCTGGAGCTTCAGGGCGACGACCGCAGCCGGATACCGTCCGCCCTGCAGGCGCTGGAGGGCGCGATTGGGATCGGGGACTCCCCGATCGGGACGCCGGCCCTGGTCCTCGAGCGGCTCGGCCCCGAGGACCTCGCCTGAGCCCGGTCCGGGGCTGAGGCACCGTCCGCCTTGAGCCCCCGCAACCTCGTGGAGGTAGCCGGCGAAGGGGCGGCCCCGGCGCACCCGGGCGAGGCCCGCTGGACCACAACCGACTCCTGGAACTTCTCCTCCTTCTTCCTCGGGATGTTTCTGGAGTCATACGTCTTCGGGACCGCCACCATCGCCACCTCGTGGGTCCACATCCCGGTCGTGCTGCGCTCGGTGCTCCTCTCCTGGTCCCCGATCTGGCAGATCCTGGGGATCGCGGCGCTGGGTCCGCTCGCGGACCGCGTTGGGCGTCGCCCGGTCTTCTTCGCGACCCTGGGGCTCTACCTTGTCGGCGGAGTTGGCATCGTCTTCAGCTCCTCCTACCAGCTGATCCTGGTCTTTCTGGCGGTGATGCTGTTCGCCTCCGGCGGCGAGCTGAACGGGATTCTGGTCACCGCTCACGAGGTGATGCCCGCGCGGCACCGCGGCAAGACCATGATGCTGGCGATAAACGCCGCCAACCTCGGCGGCCTGACCCTGGCCGGGATGTCGCTCCTGGGTGACCGGGGCGGGATCGCGGCCGAGCGACTGGCGGTGGCGGGAGCCTTCCTCTTCGTCACCTGCTGCCTGTTCCTGATCCGCCTTCACACCCCTGAGTCGGTGCGCTGGCTGCGGGCCCGCGGCCGTCGGGCGCAGGCCGACGCGGTCGCCCGGCGCTACTACCCGAAAGAGCAACTGCTGGAGCGCGAGCTGCCGGAGGAGGGGTCGCCGCAGGCGGAGCGGGTCGCCGCCACCACCCCCCTTGGGCTGCGGCTCTTCGCCACGTGCGCCACCATCTTCGCCGGCACCGCCGGGTACGGCCTCATGACCTATGTGCTGGGCCCCGACCATCTCCCGAGGCTGTCGGCGCCGATACTGATGGTGGCCGGCATCACCGAGCTGCTGGTGGGACTGCTCGCCTTCTGGGCCGACCGCTGGAGCCGCAAGGTGACCCTCCTGGTCGGCTACGCCGGCTGCCTGGGGGTGAGCGTGGCGATCGCGGTGCTGGCGCCGGCCTGGCGGAGCTCGATCCCCATCTTCTTCTCCCTGCTGGTGGTCCTGAACGTCTTCCTGGGCATCGAATTCCTGGCCAGCACCACCCTGCAGGGCGAGGTTTGGGAGACGCGGCGCCGAGCCACCTACACGGCCGTGGTCCGCTTTGTCAGCGTCGGCCTCTACATCGCGACCATCTACCTGACCCAGGGGCTCAGCCTCACCTCGTTCACGTGGTTCGCGGTCGGGGTCTGGGTGATCGGGCTGGCGGGGGCGCTCGCCTGGTTCTGGCGCGGCGCCGAGACCGGGCAGGGAGCCGGACTCGATGCCGCGGCGGGCGCGGCCGGCCTCTGATCCTTGGCGGCAGCGGCCCCGCCCGGCCCTCAGCCGGCGGTTATCCCGGCCACGAAGAGCGCCCGGAACCGCTCCACATCCAGCTGGTCGAGATACCGGACCATGCGCCACCCTGGCTCCGCCGCCGGTCCCGCCGGATCCTGGCGCCGGTCGCAGACGGTGGCCCCCCTGGTGGACACCCCGCGCAGCTCGATCTGGGTGGGCAGCATCCGGTAGGTGGCGAGGTCGGGGTCCAGCACCAATGCCAGTGCCAGCGGGTCGTGCAGAGGGCAGGTGCGGCCGGGCAGCCACTGCTGGTAGACCGTGAGGTAGTGATCCAGGATCGCCCAGGCGAACCGGGAGCGCTGCGTCGTGGCGCTCAGGATCGCCTCCAGGTCGGAGGGGGTGAGCAGCGCCTGCATGGTCGCGTCCAGGGTCACCAGGGTGACCCTCCAGTCGGCCTCTATAACCAGCTGCGCCGCCTCCGGGTCATGCCAGAGGTTGGCCTCGGCGGTGGGGCTGACGTTGCCCGCCACCTCCACCGCCCCGCCCATGATGACCACCTCGGGGATCAGGGTCGGCAACTCCGGGTCGAGCAGCAGAGCCAGCGCCAGGTTGGTGAGGGGGCCGATCGCGACCAGGGTGAACTCGCGCGGCCTCTGGTGGGCCAGCCGCACGATCTGCTCGGCCGCAGAACCCGCCCCGGCCTGGCGCCTCGGTGGGGGCTGATTGGTGTTGCCGAGGCCGTCTTGGCCATGAACGTGCTCGGCCGTCATCAGCGGCTGCGCCAGCGGGCGAGGAGCCCCCACGCAGACGGGCACCTCTTCCCGACCGGCGATCTCCAGCACCCTCAGGGTGTTGCGCGCCCCTATCGGGGCGGGGACATTGCCGTGGACCGAGCCCACCGCCAGGATCTCGCCGCCGCGCGCGGTGAAGTCCAGGATCGCGAGCGCGTCGTCGATGCCGGTGTCGCAGTCGAGCAGGATCGGTTGGGCGGTCATGGGTCTCCTGACAGCGGGACAGCGCCCGCGGCGGGGGTCACAGCGGGTGGTCGTGGACGCGGATGGCCTCCAGTCCGCGGAGGACGAATCGGGGCTTCCAGCGCGGTTCGCTGACCAGCTCCAGATGGGGCATCCGCTCCAGCATCTGCCGGAAGAGGATGTCGAACTCGAGCTTGGCGAGCGGCGCTCCCAGACAGTAATGGATGCCGGCCCCGAACGAGAGGTACGGATTGGGGTCGCGGTCGAGCACGATCCGATCGGGGTTCGGGAACACCCGCGGATCTCGGTTGGCGGCCGCGAACAGCAGCGCCACCTCCTGGCCCCGGGGGATCCTCACCCCCTCCACCTCGATGTCCTCCAGCACCCACCGCTCGAAGATGGGAGCCGGGGTGTCGAAGCGCAGCAGCTCCTCGATCGCGGTCGGCACCAGATCAACCCGCTCACGCAGATGGGCGAGTGTGGCGGGATGGCGGAACAGCGCCCACCACGAGTTCGCGGCGCCGTTCACGGAGGCCTCGTGACCGGCGTTCAGCAGCAGCACGCAGGTGGCCACCAGCTCATCCTCACTCAGGCGGTCTCCCGCCTCGGCTGCCTGGGAGAGATCCGCCAGCAGGTCCTGGGCCGCCCGCCCCTGCCGGGAGCGCAGCAGCTCGCGGAGGTACCCGCTGAACTCCGCACTGGCGCGGGTCGCGCGCTGCTGGTAGTCCAAGGAGGGGTTGAGCTCGAACATGAGCGTGATCTCCGCCGACCAGGGACGCAGCAGCGACCGGTCGCTCTCGGGTATCCCCAGCATGTCGGCGATGACCGTGACCGGGAGCTCCTCCATGAGGTCGGCGATGAGGTCGAACTCCCCGAGCTGGCGGACCCGATCGATGAGCGTGGTGACCACGAGCTCGATCCGGGGCCTCATGCGCTCCACCGCCCGGGGGGTGAAGGCGCGCAGCACCAGGCTGCGAAGGCGAGTGTGGTCAGGCGGCTCGCGGTCGATGAGCTGGGGCCAGAGCAGCTGCCAGAACGGAGCCTGCCACTCGGGCGGGGCTTCCCGGCCCCACTCCTCGTGGGTCGCCACGTGCAGATAGGAGCGGCCCAGCCGGCGGTCTCGCAGGAGCGCGTTCACGTCGCGGTGGCGGGATATCAGCCACTGCCGGGTCGGCTCGTCGTAGATGACCGGGAACTCCTCGCGCAACCTCGCCAGCGCTGGATACGGGTCGGCGATGAATGAGGGGTCGTTGGGGAGGTAGCCGAGGTCAGCGGGAGCCTTGCGGTCTGAGGTGATCATGGGCCCGGGTGACGGTTGGTGGGGCCCGAGCGGGCCTCGTGGCAGCCCTCAGTCTATCGGCGACCGGGACGGGGAGAGGGCGAACTGGCGGCGGTCGCCGCCGCGCCTATGGCAGGGAGTGGAGCTGGCCCAGCTCCGCCTCCCGGTAGAGGTCCCGCCTGGAGACCCCCCAGCCAGCGATCTCGCCTCGGTTCAGCTCGTCCGCCGAGCGTTGGATGGCGATCCGCACCCTCCCGCGGTCTCCCCCGGATGCTGCGACCGCGTTCCGAGCCAGAGAGGACATCTCGTTCAGCACCGCGGCGACGGCCGCCGCCGGGGATGGCCGGAAGGTAGCCGGCGGCAGGATCACGGTGTGGTACCGCCGCGCCATCTCCTCATAGGTCGGGTTCAACTCCTGCCTGGGCCAGCCGGGATTGCTGGCCCAGGGCTGGAGCCGCAGCACCACGACCGCCCTGGGAACACCCCCGTAGAAGGAGAAGGCATGCTCGTGAGCCGCCACCCAGGTTGCCAGAGTGCGCTCGTCCGGAGACTCCACAAAGAGGTATCCGCTCGCTCCCAGCGTCGCCACGAAGACGCAAAAGCGAGGGGACAAGGGATCAGAGGGATAGACCGGATAGTCCCAGAAGTCGACCAGCATCCACTCCCCAGCCCGGCACGCCAACTGCGAGAAGGCGGGCTGCCCCGCCAGCCACTCGCGATAACGGCGGCAGAAGGCGCTGTACCCCAGCGCCCGCATCTGGCCGGCGCGATACAACTCCCACTCGTGGAGCCGGCTCGCCTCGCGGGTGCCCTTGAGCCGCCGATGGATCGCAGCCCACCGGGGCATCGCCACCCCTCCCCCAGCGGATGCCCCCTGGCCGACCGGCCGTCCCGGCTCCACGGAGCCGCACCGCTCGGCAGGTTGGGTCTCGCCCAAGCTGCGAAGGCGATCCCTCAATGTGGAGCGCGGGACACGCAGGCGCCGGGAGATCTGCCGCTGGCTGAGTCCATCCTTCCTGAGACGAGCCGCCTCCGCGACCATCTCGAGGGTACGGGGGGACCGTGCATCTCTCATCCCCCCTCTCCCGCGGTCCACCCTTCCCAGGCCACCATCTGTGGCCCCCGACCGGACGAGGGGAAGGCCCGGCGCCGCCAAAGCGGCGCCGGGCAGGGCATAGGGGACGGGGATGGTGGAGCTGAGTTCAACTCTTGAACGAGTAGTACTGGGGATACATCTCGTCGAAGATACCCTGGTGGTAACCCGCCAAGTTGCTCTTGACCATGGTCAGCTGGTAGGGGCCGTTGGGCATGTAGACCACCGGCAGTTGCTTGGCGATGTAGTCCTCGTACTTGAACAGGGCTGCGGTTTCCGCCGAAGCGGTCGAGGCGGTGTGGGTCGCCTTGATCAGGCTGTTGGCCTCTGGGCTGTTGTAGTAGCCCGGGTTGCTCGAGGCGCCGGTCTGGAAGAGCTCACCGCCGGTCGGCAGGTAGTCCGGGGAGTAGACCCAGCCACCACCCCAGTCCGCCAGGTCCCAGTTGCTGCAGGGCTTGGCGTCGGTGCAGGCGCCGCCGAAGGCGGTGCTGATCACCTGCGCGAAGGGGGCGCTGGAGAGCTCCAGGTTGATTCCCGCCTTCTGCTTCATGGTCGACTGCATGGCCTCCATCTCGTTGGTCAGCTCGGTCGCACCACTGGCGTAGAGCAGGCGGAAGGTGGCCTTGGCTCCGGATGGGATGCCGGCTCCACAGTCACCGGAGGCAGTCCCCGGCTTGGAGCAGACGCTGACCCCACCGGGGTTGACGGTCCAGCCGTTGTCCTTCAGGAGGCTCACCGCCTTGCTCGGGTCGTACGGGTAGATCT
>JAJYWT010000003.1 GCA_021791345.1 bacterium | reverse complement strand
GCGCTGTTCCTGGTCGTCCAGGGTCTGGGGAATCCCATCTATGCGCTGGGAGTGCTGGGCACCGGAGCCACCATGCGCTCCCTGTACGCCAGCCGCCGAGGTGCCGGCGTGGTCGTGGCCGGATACTCGGTGCCGTACCTGGCCGCGGTGTGGCTCAGCCGACCCGGGCCCCGGCAGGTGCCGCTGGCCTTTCCGGTCCTGCTCGGAGAGGCTGGCCTGGTGTTGGCGGTCGCGGTCGGGCAGCTGCTGCGGGCCGCGGTCGATCGCCACCAGACCGTGCTGGCACGATCTCAGCAGCTGGGCAAGGCGGGGCTCAGCCTCTCGGCCTCGCCCGGTCCCGACGCGATCGTGCGCACGGCCGTGCGCGCCGCCCAGGAACTCGCGGCGGGCGCCGGGCCGGTGGAGGTTGCGCTGGTGCGGCTGGCAGGACCGCGCCTCACGGTTGTCCCACCATCGCCCATGCGCGACCAGATCCCGGCCGAGACCCCTCTGGATCCGTCCTCGATCCCCGACTCGGTGCTGCGGATCCTGCTGGGCCAGGCAACCCTCGACCGGCAGGAGTCGTCGTCGTTGCAGATCCGCTCCCTGCTGCACTTCGCCCCGACCAGCCGCCATCTGGCCGTGCTCCCCCTGAGCCCGTCAGGGGAGGGACGCGGATCGCTCCTGATCGCCAGCCCCACGCCGCTCGAGCCGGACCTGGAAGAGGCGAGCCGGATCCTGGCCACCCAGACCTGGATGGCGCTGGCGCGCTCCGAACTGAGTCAGAGCATCCGGCAGAGTGAGGCCCGGTTCAGAGGGTTGGTGCAGAACTCCACCGATCTGGTCGTCGCGGTTGATGAAGGTGGCCAGATCACCTATGTCAGCCCCTCGCTTGAGGCCTTTCTGGGCAGGCCGCTGCGGGGGCTCAACCTCGACGCCGACAGCGACACCATCCATCCCCAGGATCTCCGTCGCTTCCGGGCCGCGATCCAGGACGCCGCCTCACGTTCCGACACCACGGCCATGCCCGACCTCAGGGTCCGGCGTGCCGCCGGCGACTGGAGGCTGCTGGAGGTTCAGGCGACCAATCTCACCCAGGACCCGGATGTGCGCGCGCTGGTGCTGACGGCCCGTGACGTCACCGAGCGCAAGGCGCTCGAGGAGAAGCTCCGCCACCAGGCGCTGCACGACCCACTCACCGGTCTGGCGAACCGCCTGCTGCTGCGGGACCGGATTGAGCATGCCCTCCACGCCCGCCGCAGCCGGCTGCCGCTCGGCCTGCTGGTGCTGGATCTGGACGACTTCAAGAACATCAACGACAGCTACGGGCACGCGGCCGGTGACGAGGCTCTGCTGGAGGTCACCCGGCTGGTGAAGCTGTGCCTGCGCCCGGCGGACACCTTCGCTCGGCTGGGCGGCGACGAGTTCGCCATCCTGCTGGAGGAGTTGCCCGACCCCAGCCGCGCCGAGGTGGTGGCGGAGCGGATCGGGGCGGTGCTGCAGGCGCCGGTGAAGCTTCCCAACCGAGCTGAGGTGAGGGTCACCGCCAGCATCGGGGTGGTGACCTGCGAGGAGGGAGGGGACCCGGATGTGCTGCTCCGCAACGCCGACATCGCCCTCTACGCGGCCAAGGGGGAGGGCAAGGGACGCAACGTCCTGTTCGAGGACTTCTTGCATGAGCGGGCGATGCAACGCATGCACGTGGAGAGCGGGTTGCGCCGAGCGTTGGAGCGGGACGAGCTCCGCCTGCACTATCAACCGATCGTGGCTGCCGGAGGTCGCCTCCTGGTGGGGATGGAGGCCCTGCTGCGCTGGGATGACCCCGAGGAGGGCCTCATCCTGCCGGACGCCTTCGTCTCGGTGGCCGAGGCAACCGGTCTCATCGTGCCCCTGGGGCGGTGGGTCCTGAGCGAGGCCTGCCGGCAGCTCCAGCGCTGGAACCTGGCCCTCCGCGAGGGCGACGCCCTGACCATGGCGGTGAACCTGTCGGCGCGCCAGCTGCAGGAGGAGTCGCTGGTCGCCGACGTGGAGGTGGCCCTGGCGAGCGCCGCCATCGCCCCCAGCCAGCTGGTGCTGGAGGTGACCGAGAGCACCATCGCCACCAATCCCGCGGAGGCGATCGCGCGGCTGGTCAGCCTGCGCCAGCTGGGAGTCCGCGTCGCGATCGACGACTTCGGCACCGGGCATTCATCGCTGGCGCAGCTGCAGCTGCTGCCGGTCGACGCGATCAAGGTCGATCAGTCCTTCGTCCGCGGCCTGGTCGACGATCCCACCGCCGCCGCCGTGGTGCAGAGCGTGGTGGATTTGGGGAGGGCGCTGAAGCTCGAGGTGATCGTGGAAGGCGTGGAGACCGAGCAACAGGCCGAGGTCCTGGCCAAGCTCTGTCCCGAGGCCCTGCTCCAGGGGCACCACTTCTCACCGGCGCTGGCTCCCGGAGACCTCAAGCGGTGGGCCCTGGCCGCCGAGCGCGCCGACCCGCCCCGGCGCCGGCGCAGCCGCGGCAAGTCCAAGGTGGCGGTGAGCCCGACCTGATCGAGCCCCGAAGGACCCTGGTGGGGAGCATCGCCGCCCCGCGCTCCCCCCCTCCGCGCCCGGGTTCTGTCCCATCGCGCCCAGCGCCAGGCCTCAGTCCAGGTCGCCCAGCGCCCAGTGCTCGATGCGCTTGCGGAAGAGGAACAGCGCCCCGATAGCTGCCACCGCGACCGCCACCGCCAGCAGCTCGGCGGCGGTGCCGATCGTGCCGCTCAGGTGGCGGTAGGCACGGCCCAGTTCAAAGCCCAGGAGGCCGTAGGCGGTGGCCCAGGCGATGCCCCCGAGCGCATTGAAGAGAAGGTAGGTCCGGTAGGGCATCTCCCCTGCCCCGGCGAGGATGGCACCGAAGGTGCGCAGCACCGAGAGGAACCGCG
>JAJYWT010000200.1 GCA_021791345.1 bacterium | reverse complement strand
GCCGGACGTGGCGTCAGGGCGATCGCACCAGGGGGAGGTGGAGGCGCATGCAGGGGTTGGAGGCCGCCGTGAAGCCCAGCTCCCGATAGAGGCCGGCTGCCAGTGGCGCCGCATGGAGTTCGACCCTCCCCACTCCGACCTCCCCGCACCACTCGATCAGCGCCCGCATCGCCGCCCGCGCGAAGCCGCGTCGGCGCCAGTGCGCGACCGTGCCCACCCACTGGACGTAGGCGACCATCCCAGTAGGGTTGGCTGGAGACGGCAGCCGTTGGTTGAGGGATACGGCCGCACACGACGCCAGACGTCCGGGCCAGCCCGGCTCGGGAATCACGAAGGCGTTGGCGTCTTGACCCAGCCGTCGGCCAAGCTGGGTGAGCGCCGCCGCTGTCCACGCACCGCCAGCCTGCGGAAAGCCGAGCTCGCGGTAGGTGAGATCCGCCAGCCGCACCACCTCCGGACAATCGTCCATGGTCGCGGGCCGCGCCCAGGACGGGGGATGACCTGTCACCCGGGCAGCATCACCACACCGCCCTCACTCGACTGCTCGAAGCGGCGGCGTTGACGACGGCGGCCTGGTCAAGGGTCAGCGCGCTGGAATCAACCGTCAGCTGAAGTACATCTCCTGGGGGTAGATGATGTCGAAAACATCCTGGGGGACCACCCCGTGGAGGTTGCTCTTGTACATCGTGAACTGGAAGGGGATGTTCGGCAGCCAGAAGGCCGGCAGCTGGACCGCCAGGAAATCCTCGTACCGGAACAGCGCCTGAAGCTCCGCCGCCCGCGTCGGCGCGGTGTGGGTCGCGCGAATGTTGGCGTCGTTGGTCGGGTTCGAGTAATCGCCGCCGTTGCTGGCGGCTCCGGTGGCGAAGATCTCCCCGCCGGTGGGGAAGTAGTCGGGGGAGTAGGACCACCCGAAGTTCCAGTTGGCGAGCTGCCAGGCCGGGCACGGGGTCTTGAAGGTGCAGTTGTTGTCCATGGTCGAGATCACGTCGGCGAAGGGCTGCTGGGTCAGGGTCATGTCGATGCCGGCGTACTTGCGAAGGGCGGATTGGAGCGCCTCCATCTGCTCCGTCGCCTCCACACTCCCGGTGAGATAGAGCATCGTGAGCTGGGCCTTCTGACCCTGCCTGACCCCGCTGCCGCAGTGGCCGGCGCCGACCCCCGCGCTGGAGCAATAGCTGGTGCCGCCGGGGATCACCGTCCACCCGTTGTCACGCAGCAGCCGCACCGCCTTGGTCGGGTCGAAGGGATAGATCTGCTTGCCCTTCTCCAGCGGGCTCTCATCGGGGTTGCCGGGGGGGTAGGTCGGCACCGGCCCCTGGTTGATCGACCCGATCCCAGCATCGAACTCCTTGATGTACTGGGGCTGGTCGAGGAGCGACTGGAACGCCTGCCGGAAGTAGAGCTGGCTCAGGATCGGGCCCACCGTGGGATTGGTGAAGTTGTAAGCCCCGTACCAGGTCTGGAATTCGTACCAGGGGCTGAAGCTGTAGCCCTGCTGCTTCTCCAGCTGGGCTTTCTGGCTGTAGTCCTGCGGAGGGATGTAGCCGATGCTCAGGCTGCCGCTCCGCAGCGCATCGAACTCAGCGGAATCGCTGGTGAACGGCTCAAGCTCAAAAGCGGAGATCCTGGGCTTGGGCGAACCTGAGTACGCCCTGTTGGGCACCATCTTGACGAAACCGTCGCTGGTGAACTGGGTGAGATGGAAGGGGCCGTCGACCACCTGCCAGAGCGGATTGCTGGCGTACGTCGAAAGGCTCAGCGCCTGGCTGTTCAGAAACTGCGCGACCCCCAGAGCCCCGCTGGTCGCAGTGCCCGGGTTGCCCGGCACGTACTCGGTGGGGGAGGTGTTGGGCAAAGCCACCCTGGTCTGCGCCGCAGTGTCATAGTTGCCCACGGCTCCTCCGCTGGACAGCCTGTCCCACGCTGCCTGAGGGAGGGGGGAGATCTGACTCAACTCGTTGTAGAGGAACCAGGTGGGGTTGTAGGAGGCGTTCATCCGGAAGACCACGGTGTAGGTCCCGGTCTGCTGGTAACTGACCAGGTTCTCCGGAAACCCACCCGGCACGGCGGCGAACCACCCTGGTCCCGGTGAGGTGCTGCTGCCGATCGCCGGCGCCCTGGGGTCGGTGACCGCCGCCAGGAGGTTCATCCAGAAGATGACGTCCCGAGCGGTCACAGGCTTGCCGTTGGACCACACCCAATGCTTGAGGGTGACCGTGGCCACGGTGTTGTTGTCCGAGAACACCGGAGGGTGCGCCAGGCTCAGCTGCTGGTTGAGCACCGGCTCGCCGTGGTCGCCGAACCAGTAGAGGGGCAGGAACATCTGGTTCGTGAACTGGTAGAGATTGGCGTTCGACTCGTCCGCCGCGCTCATCAGCGGCAGGATGTAGGTCGGCGGGGTGCCCGCCTCCTCAGCGAAGGTGACCACTCCCCCGCCGGACGGATGGCTCGGTGCGGTGGTGCTCGAGCACGCCGCCAGGATGGCCGCGAGACCAAGTGACAAACCAACAGTCCGCCAGCCCCGTGGCCCGCTCAACACTCGCATCCGCCGACCTCCCGGTGACCCCCTCGCAGGATCCATCCCAGCTGCTCGCGGCTGGAATCGGCACATGCTACACCATCCGTGATCCACGTTGGGGATCGTGCTCAGGAAGGAGCCGGAGTCAGGCGCCGGCGCTGGAAACCGGGGCTGGTGTCACCGCAGATGGCGGCCAGCAGCGCCTGGACCGCGGCCAGTGAGTGCCCGCTGACCAGGGTGTCGACGTGAGGCAGCGCCGCCACCATCCCCTGGGTAGCCGGCACGAAGCTGGCCCGGGCACTGCGCGGATTCACCCACACCACCCGGTTGGCGATCAGCCGCAGCCGTCTCATCTGCCGGCCGAGCTGAACCGGGTCGCCCCCCTCCC
>JAJYWT010000153.1 GCA_021791345.1 bacterium | reverse complement strand
AGTCCTCAGGGGAGAGGGGGTCGCCATCGAGACCGATGCCGAGGTCCTGAGGGTGGACGGCTCCCCCGGGGCGCTCGAGGTGGATGCCCTGGTGCGCGGTGAGCGCCGTCAGCTGCCGGCTGCCCAGGTCTTCGTCGGGGCGGGCCGTGCGCCCAACGTCGAGGGATTGGGGCTGGAGGATCTCGGGGTGCGCCTGCGGCCTGGCGGAGTGGAGGTGGACCGGGCTCTGCGCACCGGGGTCCCAGGGCTCTTCGCCTGCGGCGACGTCATCGGCGGGTACCGCTTCACCCATTCCGCGGGGCACCAGGCGGTGCAGGCGGTCCGAGGGATGTTCTTTCCGGGGATGGGCAGGATGCCCCGACTGGTGCCCTGGTGCACGTTCACCGACCCGCAGCTGGCCCACGTGGGCCTCACCGAGGCGGAGGCGCTGCAAACCCGGCCCAAGGTTCGCGTTTGGCGCTCCGACCTTTCTCACTCCGACCGGGCCCGAGCCGACGGTCGCGAGGTAGGTGAGGTGCGGCTGGTAGCCTCCGGCGACCGACTCGTGGGTGCCCACATATTGAGCCCGAACGGCGGAGAGATGATCCATGAACCGGCGCTCGCCATCACCGCCAGACTCACGGTCCAGAGCCTCTCCAGCCTGGTCCACGTCTATCCCACCTACTCGACCTCCGTCGGGGATGCGGCGGCCCTCGCCGGGTTCGAGCGCGCCCGGCGCCTCCGCTCTCGGCTGTCGTGGTGGCCGCTCTAGCCGTCCGCTCCGGTTGGCGAGACAAGGTGGTCAGCAGCCCCCTCGCCGGCGCGAAGGGGCTGCTGTGCGGGCCAGCCTGAAGGTGTGCCGCCGCCCCCTGGGTGCCGCCGCAGGCACGACCTTCACCGAACCGACGTCAAGCGACCTGGCCGCGCACGGCATCAACCACCCGGCTCACCCTGGAGGTGCTGCCCCTCAGCCATATGGCAATCCCCATTCCCGATATCTCGCAGATCAGGGCGACCGCTCCCCTGAGCCCCACCGCCTCACCCTGCCCCAGGAGGAGCCCCGGGCTGAACGGCTCGGGCTTGGCGAAGGGCAGCCCGACGAGGACGTTGAACGCGTAGAAGAAGACGAGCCCAGAGTCGACCGCCACCACGAGGTCCAGGGTCCAGCGCCTGGGCCGGATCAGGAGAAGTACCGCCAGCGCCGCCTGGAGCACGCCAAACCCGGCGGTGCCCAGCCCCAGGAGCAGCGTCTGTCCCAGATGCTCGCCGATGATGTCGAAATGGATCCAGGCTGCCACCGCCAGGGACCCGGCCAGCGCCACCCGTGGCCAGGTGCCCTGTGGGAGCCGTCCCGCTCCCGGCCGCAGCGTCAGGATCGTCGCCAGCAGCAACAGCCCGCCGCCGGCCGAGACCACCGGGCCGGGTCCCGCCGCGGGCGCCGCCAGGGGCGCCAGCACACCTGGATCGCCGACGAAGTGGACGATCCGCCACCAGTCGAAGACGCTGACGGCCACGATGGCCATGGCCAGCGCCGCCGCCAGCCGGCGGACGGAAGCCGGTCGGCCGAGGCTCTCATACCAGGCCAGCAGCAGCGCGGTCCCCACGGCGAGCCCGATCAGGAAGAAGCCGTCCGCCCCAAAGCCGCTCACGGAGGTGAGCCCCCGGAAGAGGGACATCCAGGGCAGGAGCGCACCGACCGCGACGGCGGCCACTCCTCCGCCCACCGCCAACCAGGATCCGGCGGAGACGGCCAGGGGGCGGCCGTGGCCGCCCCCCAGCACCAGGTCAGTGGCCGACGACATTGAAGAACAGGAACAGGTTGGAGGGGATGGTCGGGCTGACCTCACCCTGGGCCCGCATCTGCATCAGCGTGGAGAGGCTGGCACCCGAGGTCAGCTGGGTCCAGGCGCTCTCGTTGGGGACCGCGACCACGTCGATCTTCCACCAGCCACCACCGGTTCCGTCCAGGATGTGGCTGTGCGCCGGCAGGGGGATGTCGCCGTACCCCGAGCCGAAGACCTGGGAGAGGTCCAGGGTGGTCGGGTGGTTCACACACTCACCGACGACCGGGCACTGGGGCACGGGCATCGGATCGGCGAACAGGGGCACGACCACGTACAGGACCTGCATCTTGGCGATGCTCTGCCCGTCGGGCCCGGTGGTGGCCGCCCTGCCCACCTCGCAGCCGCTGCTGGACATCGGCTGGTAGGAGCCGGCGGTCCCACAGTAGAACTCGCGGGGGTACTGGATCTGGACCGTGGTCCCGTTGACGTAGGCGGCGGTGGTGGCCTGGGAGACAGGGACTGTCCCCGATGGTGCCCCTCCGGCCGCGAGTGCCGTGCCGCCGACGAAGAGCGCCGAAATCCCGAAGGTCGCCGCCGCCACCAACACCCCGAACAACCGGGGCCGCTGGCTCAGTCTCACTCGCATCGTCATCGCTGCACGCTCCTCCTGGGTGCGGTGCACCCCTTGCTCTGATCGCCCCGGGAAGCTCGGCCCGAGGTCGGCTGAGGGGGGATACGCACCAGGGGGCGCATCGGATCATTGGAGCTGGGCCAAGGAATCAGGGCTGGTGATCCGTCTCCGGTCGGATCCCGTATCCCCCAAGCGCATGGCGATGGTGCAAGCTGCGGTGGACGTGGGAGAGGATGAGCTGCGGGCTACGGACGCCCAGTTGATGTGGCGGCTCAGATCGCGGGATGAGGATGCCCTGGGAGAGCTGTATGACCGGCATGCCGCGCTGGCCTTCGGTTTGGCGCTCCGGATGGTTCGCGATCGGGCCGCCGCCGAGGAGGTGGTCCAGGACGCCTTTCTCACCCTGTGGCGGCAGGCGGCCAACTATCTTCCCGACCGGGCCAGCTGTCGCAGCTGGATCTGCACCATCGTGCGCTCGCGGGCCATCGACCGGCTGCGCCGCTCCGCCTCCAAGGAGTC
>JAJYWT010000170.1 GCA_021791345.1 bacterium | reverse complement strand
GGTGGCGCCGTTGCGGGAGGAAGCCATGGAGGTTCTGGAGACGGCCAGCGTGAAGACTGAGGCGCCGGCCCGGCAGGCCGACCAGCCCTTCGACCGGGAGACGGCGATCGTCTACTTCCAGGGGAGGATGCGCCAATACCGGGAGTGCCGCCTCGGCCCCATGACCCATGCCCTCCACTACGGCACCGCCTGCTTCGAGGGGATCCGCGCCCACTGGAACCCGGCCCAGGATCAGCTCTTCCTCTTCCGGGTCCGAGAGCACTACGAGCGCCTGGCCCAGTCCGCGCACATCCTCAACATGAGCCTCCCCCTGGACCCCCCGCGGCTCTGCGACCTGACCCGCGAGCTCCTTACGGCCAACGCTTTCCGCCAGGACGTCTACGTCCGCCCGCTCGTCTACAAGTCCTCGGAGGAGATCGGGGTGCGCCTCCATGGCCTGGAGCACGACCTGCTGATCTATGCCCAGCCGTTCGGCCGATACATCGAGGCGGCCACGGGCGTCCGCTGCATGGTGTCCTCGTGGCGGAGGGTCGATGACAACTCCGCTCCGGCGCGGGCCAAGATCACCGGAACCTACATCAACGCCGCCCTGGCCAAGTCCGAGGCGGTCGAGAACGGGTACGACGAGGCCATCGTCCTGGGGCAGGACGGCCACGTCAGCGAGGGCTCGGCTGAGAACCTCTTCATCATCCGCAAGGGAACCCTGATCACCCCGCCGGTGTCCGACAACATCTTGGAGGGAATCACCCGGGACAGCCTGATGCGGCTCTGGAGCGAGGACCTTGGGCTTCCGGTCCTGGAGCGCTCGGTGGACCGCACCGAGCTCTACATCGCCGACGAGGTCTTCCTCTGCGGCACCGGGGCCCAGTTCTCCCCGGTGGTGGAGGTGGATCACCGCCAGGTGGGAACCGGCAAGGTGGGCCCCTACAGCCAGGCGCTGGGTGAGCTCTACGCCAAGGTGGTCCGCGGTGAGGTGGAGAAGTACCGGGAGTGGTGCCTCCCGGTCTACTGAGGCCTCGGGCGGAGGGGATCGTCCCCCTGAGCCAGCTCGCCACAGGCAGCGTGGGCGGCCTGCTCGAGCGTCCTCTCCGGCGCGTGCCCCGGCGCACCGCACAGGTGGAGGGCCGCGCCCAGCGTTCCGAGTTGGAGGGCGGCCGAGGGGTCGACCGAGCCTGCCACCACAAGGCAGGGGAGCCCGCGCCGGTGGGCTCGGCGGACGACCTCGCCCACCACCTTGCCGGCGAAGCTCTGGCGGTCCACCCTTCCCTCGCCGGTCACTACCAGTCGGGCCAGGTCCAGCGCCGAATCCAGCCCGACCAGCTCCGCCACCAGCTCGGCGCCGGGGACCAGCCGGGCGCCGCAGAAGGCCACCAGCCCGAAGCCCGCGCCGCCGGCGGCCCCCGCCCCGGGGAGGTCGGCCGCCTCGACCAGAAGGTCTCGGGCCACCACCCGCCGGAGCCGTTCCAGCCCCGCCTCCAGCTCGCTCACCGTCGACGCGTCGGCGCCCTTCTGGGGCCCGAACACCCGCGCCGCCCCCGAGGGGCCGAGAAGCGGAGCGGTGACGTCGTACGCCCCCACGATCTCAGCACCCGCCGGTCGCCCCTGTGCCGGAGCCACTATCCGGTCCAGCTCGGCCAGCGCGGCGCCTCCGGGCCGAAGGTCTCGCCCGGCGCGGTCCAGCAAGCGGTATCCCAGCCGGCGGGCGACGCCAGCCCCACCATCGGTGGAGGCACTGCCGCCAAGGCCGATCACGAGTCTTTGGGGACCTGTGGCCAGGGCGGCGGTCAGCACCACACCCAACCCCTCCGTCCCTGAGATGGCGGCGGAGTGCGGAGTGGGAGACGGGACACCGGCGATCCCCACCGCCCCGGCCAGCTCCAACACCGCCAGCCGCCCGCCGTCCAAGGATCCCCAGGGGACCCGGCGGGGGCGTCCGAGCGCGTCCTCAGCCTCGGTCCAGACGAGACGGTGGCTGCGTCCGTTCAGGATCGCCTCCAGGAAGCCGTCGCCGCCGTCCGAGAGGGGCAGCAGGCGGATGTCCGAGGACGGCCAAGCGCGCGCCACCCCCCGAGCCATGGCTCGCGCCGCGGCCGCCGGTGACAAGGTCCCCTTGAAGGCCGTGGGAGAGATCAGGATCCACCCGTCCGAGGCGCCGGCCACCTCTATATCTTCCCCCTCGCGTCGCCAGCGCCAGTCCGGTCGTAGGATGGGGGTCCAGTTGGAGCCAGAGGAGATCTGGAGGTGAGCACAGGCGGTCGCGGGGGGCGAGCATGGTGGGCCCTGCCTTGGCGCTTGGCCAACCAGCGCTGGCAGCGACTCACGATCCGGGGGCGCATCCTCACCGCCATGCTGGCGGTGTCGGTGATCCCGCTGGCGGTGGTCAGCGCGGCCGGGATCGCCGCCCTCCAGGAGCTGAACTCCGGTGCGCTCCAGTCCGCCAACCAGCGGCTGGTGGCTGCCCAAGGCACTCACCTCCAGGAGCTGGTGGACAACAAGGCTACGGGGGTCAACGACGAGCTGGCCGCGATCGAGAACCAGGTGGCTCTCGTAGGGAAGGCAGCCCAAGCGGAGCTGTCGTCGCCGGGGTCTGGGCTGGGTACCCTGGGCAACGCATCCACGTACGCAGTCCTGGGTTCGGTCGGATCACGATCCACGGCCCTGGAGGCGGGCCTCAGCGACCTCGCCAGCCTCCTGACGGAGATCCCAGCGCTGCACCGGGAGGTGGCCGAGGCCTGGATCAACCTTCCTCAGTACGGGATCGTCGAGGTGACCCCCGCGCGGGCGGTGAGCTCAGCCGACCGCTCCCGGTTTGAGCAGCTGCTGCCATCGCCGAGCGTCTACCAGGCGGGTATCGCCGAGGCGGCGGCCGCCGACCAGCTCCAGTCGTCCGCCTGGCGCCAGCTGATCGCCCAGTCGCCGCAGACCGCGGTGTGG
>JAJYWT010000132.1 GCA_021791345.1 bacterium | reverse complement strand
GGTAGTCAAGGGAATCTGGTAGTGAAGAGCAGCGGCGGCGATCCACAAATCGTTGTCCGGAGTGGGTTGACCGTGCCGCCGCGTATCTGTCAACGGTCATCCGGATCTCCCCATCTGCGGCCAGGAAAGCTCCCCACCCATGGCCATGTGATCTCCCCACTGGTGGCCATGTGAGCCCCCCGCGGGCGGCCACGAAATCTCCCCTCCGGCGGCGATGAGAGCTCCCCATGTCGGGGAGTGCCCCCGGTGGCGAGAGGTGGGGCGTCATCGATAGGCAGGCCCTCCCGCTGATGGCTGCTGGAGCCCACGCCCGGCTCGGGCGCCACGGATCGCAGCGAACCTGACGAGGTGATCGGACGCGTGCCATTCTGCGGGCCCTGGAGGCCCGAAAGCGACGGCCCTGGTGTCCTGATGCCTCCCCATCCTCAGGCCTTCCGCCGCTCGGAGCCGCGGCCGGTTGGCCGCTGTCCATCGCCACCTGGGGGTGGATCGGCGGCGGCGAGCGGGATAACCCCCACGCCGGCGCTGGCCTGAGCCAGGCGCACGCTGTCGCCACCGGTGAGGCAGACATGGGCGTGATGGAGCAGTCGATCCACCGTGGCCGTGGCCAGGGTCTTGGGCATGAGCTCGTCGAAGCCGGCGGGATGGAGGTTGGAGCTGATGGCGACGCTGCGCCGCTCATAGGCGGCGTCGACCACGCGGAAGAGACCCTCGGCGGCGTCTCCGGAGACGGGAAGGAGCCCGATGTCATCGCACACGATGAGGTCGGCGCGCACGATCCGCGCCACCACCTTGGTGATGGTGTCGTCGACCCGGTGCCGGCGGACGATGACGCCCAGGGTCTCGAGGGTGAACCAGGCGACGTGCATGCCGGCCTCGACCGCAGCGGTACCCAGAGCCTCGAGCAGGAAGCTCTTGCCGGTGCCCGAGGGTCCGCACACCACCAGGTTCTCGTGGCGGTGGATCCACTCCAGGGTGCGCAGCGCGCTGAGGGTCGGCGCCGGGATCGAAGACTGCTCGTCATGCCAGGCGGCAAAGGTCTTGCCGGTGGGAAACCCGGCCTGGGTCCGGCGCATGCCGATCGCCGAGCGGTCGCGGCCGTGCCGTTCCTCGGTGAGCAGGGCCCGGAGGACCTCAGCGGGATCCCAGCGCTGCGCCTTGGCGGTGGCGATCACTTCCGGAGCGGCGCGACGAATGTGGGGCAGGCGCAGGCTGCGGAGCAGGCTGTCCACCTCCTCGGGAAGCGGCGGTGCGGTGGTGGTGGGGATCACCGGCCGAACCCTTCCCAGGCGGCGGTGCCCGCCTGCAGGGTGGAGCTCTCACTGGCCCGGTGCAGGGTCAGCGAGCGGCTGAGCCGATACTGCTCGACGAGCGATTCCAGGTCGCTCTCGCCGAAGCGCTGCCATGTGGCGGCGTGCCCCAGGGCCCAGTTCACCGGCTCGGCACCATGCAGCTTGGCCAGCCACACGGCGCGGGCCATCTTGGCCCGGACGCGCAGGGCTCCCGCCGCCCCCGCCTCGGTGAGCCAGTGGTGGGCGCCGACGCCGATAGCGAGGAACTCCGTCTCCACCTCAGTTCGGGGGCGCGGGGTTCGGTGCAGCGGACCCTCAGGCTGCGGCCCCAGGTGCGCCGGGTTGATGCGCGGGTTCCCCGGCGTCGTCCGCTCATGACGCGCAACTTCCACCGGGCCCTCCTTGCCCACGTGCACGATCACGATCTCGTCGCCGTGCTCGCGAGCCCAGACCACCTCGCCGCGCAGCGCCTTCGGCACCGAGTACTGGCAGAGGTCGAGGTCGATCACCGGCAGCTTCGAGCCCACGATCCGGCTCTCTCCGAAGGCCACGGTGTACGGCTGGTCAGGCACCCGGTGCAGCCGCGGCCGCTCCTCCAGCAGCATCTCCACCGGCGCCCGCCGGGTCACCCGATGCGGCCGGCCGTTGACCTCGTCACAGAACTTGCTGCAGGCGATCTCCGCGGCGCCGAAGCTCTCGTACTCATCGAGAAGGTTGGCGTCGGTCGGGACCAGGTCGGCCTTGGCGATCCGCACCGTGGCCTCCGAGCCACCCTTCGACTCCGGGTCTGCCACCACACAGGTGGCCAGGGTCAGTCCATAGTGGTGCGTCGCCGCCAGCATCTCGGGGTTGCGGATCGCGATGCCGGCGATGTGGTCGACGCTGACGGTCTTCTCGTTGTCGGTCAGGCAGTACGTGGGCACGCCTCCCAACCGCCGCAGGGTGGTGTCGATGCTGCCCACCACGCTGGGCAGGCTCTTGTCCCAGATCGGCAGCACCACCCGGAAGCGGCACCACGCCAGCCAGGCGCAGAAGAGCAGGATCAGCCGCCCGCCCACCCGCGGACCGTCGCCGAAGTCGTACTGCATCCACTGTCCCGGCTCGGGCACCCAGGGCCGGTACGTACGTCCCTGGGCCAGCTTGCGCTGCCGCTTGGCCGCCGCCACCGCTCGCCGGGTGGTCCGCTCTGAGCCGGTGTACCCGAGGGCGCAGAGCCGCTCGTGGGCGACGTCGGCTCGGACCTTCCCTCGGCTCCGCTCCACCCACTCCTCGATCTTCTCCAGGTACGGGTCGATCAACTGGCCGCGCGGGGCCGGCCTCCCGGTCAGCTGCCCGGCGTCCCGCGCCGCCACCAGCCGGGCCACCGTGTGATGGTCACAGCCCGCCAGCTCCGCTGCTCCCCGCAGCGAGCCGGTCAGGTCGAACGCTTCCAAGATCCGCATGCTCTCCTCGCTGGACTTCACGATCCCGACCTCCTGGATCGGCGGGTCCTGGTGACCCTCCGGGAGGCCCCTGTCTACGCGACCGGGGAGGTTTCTTGGCCGCCAGTGGGGAGATCCGCTGGCCGTCAGTGGGGACTTTCTTGGCCGCCTATGGGGAGGTTCTCATGGCCACCGACAGTTTGCTGCCATCGCCGCTGCACTGAAGCG
>JAJYWT010000023.1 GCA_021791345.1 bacterium | reverse complement strand
GAAGGTCGCCCCCCCATCTGTCGGCGTGTCCCGGCCGTCGGTGAAGGCGTGCACGACCACCGAACTCAGCCCGTGACGACGGGCCAGTTCGCAGACGGCGGTCACGTGGTCCTGATGGCTGTGGACCCCGCCATCGGAGATCAGCCCCAGCAGGTGCAGGGTCGTACCCCGGTCTCTGGCCTTGTCGACGGCGGCGGCGAGCACCGGGTTGGCATAGAAGCTGCCGTCTGCGATCGCAGTCGAGATGCGGGTGAGGTCCTGGAGGACCACCCGGCCGGCGCCGATGGTGAGGTGGCCGACCTCGGAGTTGCCCT
Organism: bacterium; assembly: GCA_021791345.1. The sequence continues at coordinate 18,025 of JAJYWT010000023.1, read as the reverse complement.
GCTGCCCCGCTGGCAGGCCAACGGCCATGCCGCTCGCGTCGAGGAGCGTGTGGGGGTAAGTCGAGAACAGCCGATCGAGGGTCGGAGTGGTCGCCAACCTGATCGCATTGCCCGGACCCGGCGGCGCGCAGCCAAACCCATCCAGGATCACCAGAGCCGCCCTAGTCCAGGTCACTATCAAGAGACTCCATTTCTTCATTCGGCTCGCGCGAAGCCGGTCGGTTGGCGTTCATCGTGCAGACTGCTGCCCCATGGGGCCGTCAGCCGGGGACGGCCGCCACGATGCCGCAGAACTCCTTGGCCACCAGGCTGGCACCTCCCACCAGGGCTCCGTCGACGCCGGCAGCCCCGAGCAGTTCGGACGCCGAGCCCGCGTTGACACTCCCACCATAGAGGATGCGGACCGTGGGGGCCGGTCCTCCAGCGGCTTCTTCGACCACGGCCCGGAGTGCGGCCACGGCCTCCGCAATATCTGCGACCCCAGCCGCCGCCCCTGTGCCGATCGCCCAGACGGGCTCGTAGGCGATCGTGCAGCTAAGCAGTTGATCCCAGGGCAGCCCCATGAGCCCCGCTCGCGCCTGCACCTTAAGGACCGTCTTGGTCTCGCCCCGCTGACGCTCCTCCTCCGTCTCTCCCACCGCCAGGATGGGACGCATACCAGCTCGCAGCACCGCCTCCAACTTGGATCGCACAATCTCGTCGGTCTCATGGAAGAGGTTCCTGCGCTCGCTGTGGCCGACCAGAACGTAACTGCACCACTCTCGGAGCATTGGGGCTGAGACCTCTCCCGTGAAAGCTCCGCGATCCTCCCAGTGGCAGTTCTGGGCACCCAGACCAACCCGCGGATCGCCCCGCAGCGAGGCATGAACGGTTTGGATGCACGGATAGGGCGGGAGCAGGAGCACCTCCGCCCCGATCTGAGGCGGCAGCAGCTCGAGGATCTGCGAGGTGAGCTGGGCGGCCTCGGTTGGGGTCTGGTGCATCTTCCAGTTGCCCGCGACCAGAGGCGGCGGGGAGAGGGCGGGGCTCATGGGGCGGTCCGCTGGGAATCCCGCAGGGCCGCGACGCCGGGAAGAATTCGCCCCTCCAGGAATTCCAGGGTCGCGCCTCCACCCGTGCTCACGTGGGTGAACTTGGAGGTCAGCCCCAGTCCCTCGATCGCTGCCTGGAGGTCGCCACCCCCAGTGACGCTGATGGCTGAGCTCTCCGCGATCGCGGTTGCGACAGCTGCGGTCCCGCGGGCGAAGAGTGGGTTCTCGTAAACCCCCAGTGGGCCGTTCCAAACCACAGTCTTCGCCTGGCCCACGACTTCTGCCCACGCCGCAGCTGTCTTGGGGCCGATGTCGAGGAGCATCTCCTGCTCGGGTATCTCCTGGATGGGGCAGGTCTGAGCCTCCTCGGCCGTCGGGCTTTCGCCGACCACGACATCGGCGGGAAGATTGAAGCCCAACTTGAGCCCGGCGCCCCGGTCCCGGAGCTCGCGGGCCTGGCCGAGAAACGCCTCCTCGACCAGTGAGCGGCCGATCGGTACCCCCTGAGCCTTCAGAAAGGTCGACGCCATCGCACCTCCCAGACAGAACCCATCGACCTTGGGCAAAAGGTGCTGGATCACGCCCAGCTTGGTGCTGAGCTTGCTGCCCCCCATGATCGCGAGCAGGGGCCGGACCGGCTCATTGAGGATGCGGCCCAGCTGCGTCAGTTCCTTCTCCATCAGGCGACCCGCGTAGCCCGGCAGGAGATGAGCGACCCCCTCGGTTGAGCTGTGCGCGCGGTGGGCGGTGCCAAACGCGTCGTTCACGAAGACCGCGGCCAACGCTGCCAGCTCGGCTGAGAACGCCGCGTCGTTCGCCTCCTCCTCGGGCCGGAAGCGCACGTTCTCCAACAGCAGCAGCTGCCCCGGTCCCAGCGCGTTGGCCAGCCGGCTGGTGGCGGCTCCGGTCACCTCCGGACTGTGCGCGACCGGGCGGTCCAGCAGGTTGGACAGCCGGGCCGCCAGCGGAGCGGTGGTCAGCGAGGGCACGACGAGGCCCTTGGGCCGCCCGAGGTGGGTTACCAGCACCACCGCCGCCCGTCGGGCCACCAACTCCCGGATCGTGGGCAGGGCGGCTCTGATGCGAGCATCGTCGCGCACACCCCCGGAGTCGTCCAGGGGCACGTTGAAATCCACTCGGAGGAGCACCTTCGCCCCGTCAACCGGGGCCTCGTCGAGTCCCGCCTTGCGCTGCATTGCGAGGGCCTCGTCAGCTCGAAAGACGGGATGCGACCAGGAGGCAGAGGTCGACCACCCGGCAGGAGTAGCCCCACTCGTTGTCATACCAGGCGAGCACCTTTACCAGCCGGTCTCCGGACATGGCGGTGGTCGGGGCGTCCACGATGGATGAGTTCGAGTTGCCCGCGTAGTCGATGGATACCAGGGGTTCGTCCGCAACCGCCAGGATCCCCTTCAAGCTGCCTGCCGCGGCGGCGCGAAAGGCCTCGTTCACCTCCGTGACTCCCGTCGGCCTGCTCAAGGTTGCGGTCAGGTCCACCAGGGACACGTCCGGAGTCGGTACCCGGATCGCCAGGCCGTGGAACTTCCCCTGGAGCTCCGGCAGCACCAGCGCCGCCGCCTGCGCCGCTCCGGTCGAGGTGGGGATCATCGACAGCGCCGCCGCCCGGGCGCGGCGCAGATCCTTGTGCGGAGCATCCAGGAGCCGCTGGTCCGAGGTGTAGGAGTGGATCGTGGTCATGATTCCGTTTTCGATCCCGAAGGAGTCACTCAGCACCTTGGCCGCCGGGGCCAGGCAGTTGGTGGTGCAGGACGCGTTGGAGATGACATCGTGGCTGCGGGGGTCATAGCGGCCATCGTTGACCCCCATGACGATCGTGACGTCCTCGCCCTTGGCGGGCGCGGTGATGATGACCTTACGAGCGCCGGCGGGGTCGATGTGCCGCCGAGCCTTCTCCGCGGTGGTGAACAGGCCAGACGCCTCGATCACCACCTCCACTCCGAGCCGCCGCCAGGGCAGCTCGCCCGGTTCCGCCGCCGACAGGACCTCGATCTCCCGGCCGTCAACCACCAGCGAGTTGGCACCAATCTCGACCGTCCCCGGATACAGGCCAAGAACGGAATCGTGGCGCAGCAGGTGGCCCAGGACCTGGGGGCTGGTGATGTCGTTCACGGCCACCACTTCGATCTCGTCGCGCCCCCGCAACGCCCGCAGCACGTTCCGCCCGATCCTGCCGAAGCCGTTGATCCCAACCCTCACTGGCATGGCTGCTCTCCTCGCCCCGGCATGGGGCCCTGTTGCATCTGCAGTCGAGTATATGAATAGGGAGTTGGCCCGGTCCCCCTTCAAGCGGTCGCCGCAGTGACCCGGCGCCGTTCCGAGGAGCTGTGACCGGGCCACCGCCGAGCGGAGCTGGCGTCAGTCTGGCAGCTCCCGATGCCAACGGAGCGTCGATACCCCTTGGGTGGTCAGCCGGTCTCCCAACTCCTGACAGAGCGCCACCGAGCGATGGAATCCACCCGTGCAGCCCAGCGCCAGCCGCACCACCTGGCGCTTCTGGTCGGTCCAGGTCGGCATCTCATCCAGCACCAGCCGCTCGAACCTCTCCAGCAGGCGTTGCGCCAGCGGCTGCTGGAGAACGTAATCCCGGATCGTGGGATCAATGCCGGACAGCGGGCGCAGCGCCTCATCCCAATAGGGGTTGCGCAGCCCGCGGACGTCTCCGCACCAATCCAGGTCGAGGGGCACGCCATTCGGGTAGGCGAAGGACTCCAGCACCACGACCGGCTTCGCCCCCTGACCGACTCCCGCCGCCAGCAGGGAACTCACCCGACCGCGCAGCTGGGCCTCCCCTAACCGGGAGGTGTCGAGGATCACCCGCGCTCTGACTCGAAGGCCGCGCTGTCGCAGCAGGCTGGTCTTCATGATCTCTAGTCCTTGGTCCAGAGATTTTGCCCGCCCGTTTCGCAGGAGCCGCCCCAGAGACCGGCCCTCGGCGGACACGGTGCGCACCACCAATGACCACTCCGCCGATTCGGCGCCATGGGATGGCTCAGAACCCGACCACGGCTCGGTGCCATCCCATGCCCGGACTTCGTCGAAGCCGTGCGAGAGCTCGTCGGCGACCACTTCAACGCCGCTGCCGGGGGCGCCGAAGACCAGGGCTCGTCTCGGGTCTGCCGGGCTGGGTGCCCTCAAGCTAAAGCAGCTCCTTGATCGCGGCCGCCACCGGGCGCGTGACCCCGGGCACCGCCACCAGCTCCTCCACGGTCGCATCCTTAATACCCGCCACCGACCCGAAGGCCTGCAGGAGCGCCCGCTTGCGCTTCGGCCCCAGCCCCGTCACCTCGTCCAGGCGGCTGCGGAGCCCGGCCTTCTGGCGCCGCGCCCGGTGTCGGGTGATGGCGAAGCGATGGGCCTCGTCGCGGATGCGTTGGACCAGGAAGAGTGCCGGGCTGCCCTGGGCCAGATGCAGGGGCTGGTCCGAGTCGATCCGATGCAGCTCCTCGAAACGCTTGGCGAGTCCGAAATGCGGAATCTGGTCCACCCCCAGGCGTTGCATGGCGCGATGAGCGGCGGCGAGCTGGCCGGCTCCCCCATCCACAATCACCAGATCCGGGACCACCCCCAGGCTGCCGTCGGCTTCGTCCGTGCCCCGCTGAGTGTGGCCGAAGCGGCGCTCGATGACCTCCTCCATGCTGGCGAAATCGTTCGGACCCTCCACCGTGCGGATCCCGAAGATCCGATAGTCGGAAACCTTGGGGGCGCCATCTTCGAAGACGACCATAGAGCCGACACTCTGCTGTCCCATGGTGTTGCTGATGTCGTAGCACTCCATGCGTACCGGGAGCCGGCCGAGCCCCAGCCGCACTCGGAGGTCCTCCAGCGCCGCGCGGCCCCGCTCGCGGTCGAAGTCCTGACTCACAACCGACTGGGCCAGCGCCGCTTCGGCGGTCTCCCCCGCCCGGGCCAGCAGCTGCCTCAAGCGCCCCCGGTGCGGCACCCGCAGGGACACCGCCCCGCCCCGGCGTTCCCCCAGATAGGTCCGCAGTACCTCGGAGGCCTCAGGCTCAACCGGGACCACGATCGCTCGGGGCAGGGTCGGAGCACTGCCGTAGAACTGCCCCAAGAAGGCAGAGAGGATCTCCGCCTTCGACAGGTCCTGAACCCCCTCCAAGGGGTGCTGGTCCATTCCCTGGACCCGCCCGTCCCGGACCTTCAAGACCGCCGCCATCCCTTGCGAGGAGTTGGTGGCCAACCCGACCACATCGACCGCCGCCCCGATCCTGGGAGAGGTCACCTGCTCCTCAGACAGCTTGCGAACCGCGGTCAGCCGGTCCCGGAGCGAGGCCGCCAGCTCAAAGTCCAGCTCCTCGCTGGCCCTTTGCATCGCCGATTCAAGCCGCCGGGAGACTGACGCGGTGTGGCCCGACAAGAACTCGGCCGCGTCATCCAGCAGCCGCTCATAACCGGCAGCCGAGATCAGTCCTTCGCACGGGCCGGCACAGATCCCCAAGTGGAAGTCCAGGCAGACCCGACCGCGCCGGAACACCGGGTCCGAACAGCCCCTGAACGGCACCGCGGACCGCAGCTCCCGGACCGACCGACGAATCGCCTTGGCATCGGTGTAGGGGCCGAAATACCGGGCTCCGGAGTCCCCCAGGCGGCGGGTGAAGGTCGGCCTCGGATAAAGGCCGGGGTCCAGGCCGGAACGGGTGGCCGCGCCGGGAGTCGGCTTGGGGATCCGGAAGTAAAGGTAGTTCTTGTCGTCTCTAAGGCGGACATTGAAGCGCGGATGGTGGCGCTTGATCAGGGTGTTCTCGAGGATGAGCGCCTGCTGCTCGGTGCCGGTCGCCACCACCTCGAAATCGAAGGCCGACTCCACGAGCCGCCGCGTTCGCGCCGGGTGGGCGGCCACTGCGGTGAAGTAACTGCGCAGGCGGTCTCGCAGGCTGGCCGACTTGCCGACGTAGATCACCCTCCCGCGCTGGTCCTTGAAGATGTACACACCGGGGCTGCGGGGGGCGGCCCGGAGCCGCGCCCGTAGGAGCTCCGCCTGGCCGATCAGTGGTTGTGCCGACGCGCTCGCACCCTTCAGATCTGGCTCAGCTTGCTCCCGGGGCTGGGGAGGCGGCGCTGGGGTCTGGGCCACGAGCTCAGATTAGTGGATGCCGAGAACTCCGACCGCCATCCCCACCAGGAGCAGGAGGGCGAAGACCGCCAGCAGGGTGACCCCGAAGATGCAGGCTCCCCGCTGCCAACCCTGAAAGGTGGACGGGCGGTCGTCGGAGCCGTGCGGCCCGCGATCGGTCAAACCGCAACCTCCGCGGCCGGTGCCCGGTTCCGCCGCTTGGATGAGCGGTCGAGCAAGGGACGCAGAAACACCCCGGTCGGCGAGGTGCCCAGGGCGACCTCCTCAGGTGTGCCCTCGGCCACCAGCAATCCACCTCGGTCACCGCCCTCCGGGCCGAGCTCGATGATCCAGTCGGCGGACTTCAGCACGTCCAAATTGTGCTCTATGACAACCACGGTGTTGCCTTGATCCACCAACCGGTGCAGGACCTCCAACAACCGACTCACGTCCGCGAAGTGGAGTCCGGTGGTGGGCTCATCCAGGATGTAAAGGGTGTTGCCGGTTCCACGCCGCGAGAGCTCGGTAGCGAGCTTGACCCGCTGGGCTTCCCCGCCGCTCAACTGGGTCGCCGGTTGACCCAGGTGAACGTAGCCGAGCCCGACATCGCTCAGGGTCTGCAGCTTCCGACCGATGCTGGGCTGATTGCGAAACAGCTCCAGCGCCTCGGTGACCGACAAACCCAGCACGTCGGAGATGGAATGGCCCTTGAACCGCACCTCCAGGACCTCCTGGGTGTACCGACGACCCTTGCACACCTCGCAGGTGACGTAGATGTCCGGCAGGAAGTGCATCTCGATCTTGATCAGTCCGTCCCCCTCGCAGGCCTCGCACCGGCCCCCTCGGACATTGAACGAGAAGCGCCCGGGACGATAGCCCCGGACCCGCGCCTCGGGGAGCTGGGCGAAGAGGTCACGGATCGGCGTGAACAGGCCGGTGTAGGTGGCGGGATTGCTTCTGGGAGTTCGCCCGATTGGGGCCTGGTCCACGTCCACCACCTTGTCCAGCCGGTCCAGCCCCTCAATCCGGTCGTGCGCCGACGGCCGCTGCTTCGCCGCGTAGAAATGCTGCGCCAGGCGCCGGTACAGGATGTCGTTGACCAGGGTGCTCTTTCCCGAGCCGCTCACTCCCGCCACCCCCACCAGACATCCCAGCGGAATGCTCACATCGAGGTTCTTGAGGTTGTTGGCGCGAGCGCCGCGCACCATCAGGGATCCCGTGGGCCGACGCCGACGCGGGGGCACCGTGATCGCTCGCTCCCCCGTGAGAAATTGCCCAGTCACCGACTCCGGGACCGCCATCACCTCGTCCACCGTGCCGGCAGCCACGACCTCGCCACCGTGCTCGCCGGCCCCCGGGCCCATGTCGACCACGAAGTCGGCAGCCCGGATCGTCTCCTCGTCGTGCTCGACCACCACCACGGTGTTGCCGAGGTCGCGCAGTCGGAAAAGCGTCGCCAGCAGCTTGGCGTTGTCCCGTTGGTGGAGGCCGATGCTGGGCTCGTCCAGGATGTACAGCACCCCTGTCAACCGGCTCCCGATCTGGGTCGCCAGCCTGATCCGCTGGGCCTCGCCCCCCGAGAGGGTGGCCGCGCCCCGGTCCAGGGTCAGGTACTGGAGCCCGACGTCGCTCAGGAACCCCAGCCGCTCGCGAATCTCCTTGAGAATCCTGCGGGCGATCTCCAGCTCCCGCTCCGGCAACCGCCAGGAGTCGATCTCCACCAGCGAGCGCTCCACCGGCAGGGCGCAGAGGTCCATGATCCCGATGCCGCTGACGGTCACCGCCAGGTATTCCGGCTTGAGCCGCTGGCCCTTGCAGGCGGGGCAGGGCCGCTGCATCATCAGCTTCTCGATCCCCTCCTTGACCGCCTCCGACTCGGTGTCGCGGTAGCGGCGCTCCAGGTTGGGGATGATCCCCTCGTACTTCGCCTGATAGTGCTGGACGCGCCCGCTGGCGCTGTTCATGGACATCGAGACCCTCTGCCCCGGCTTGAGGCCGTAGAGGATCAGCTGCTGCTGCGCTCTGGTCAGCGACGCCCAGGGCTTGTGCATCGGGATGCGGTGCTCCCGGCAGACGCTGCTGATGAGCTCGTCCATCCAGGGCTGGGCCGGGCCCCAGCTCCACCCCGAAACCGCTCCCTCGCTGATCGAGAGCTGTGGGTCGGTGATCAGGGAGTCGGGGTCCACCTCCAGCTTGGCGCCCAACCCGGTGCAGCTGGGGCAGGCCCCGTGCGGGTTGTTGAAGGAGAAGTTGCGCGGCTGCGGCTCCTCCATGGAGATCCCGTCGTAAACGCAGGCGAACCGCTGGGAGAAGAGCATGTCCTCGACCCTCCGGTCCGAGTCTGCCCCGGCCACCATCACGGTTCCCCCCGAGAGCCCGGCCGCCTGCTCGCAGGACTCACGCAGGCGGCTGATGTCAGTGGCGTCCACCACGAGCCGATCCACCACGATCTCGAGGTCATGCTTGTAGCGCTTGTCCAGGGCGGGCACCTCATCCAGCTCGTAGAGGTGGCCGTCCACCCGCATCCGGACGTACCCCTGGCGCCGCGCCAGGTCGATCACCGCCTGGTGCTCTCCCTTCCGGCTCTGGATCATAGGCGCCAGAATCAGGATTCGCGATCCGGGGGGAAGCTGGGCCACCTGGTCGGCAATCTGCTCCACGGTCTGGCGAGAGATCTCGCGCCCGCACTTGGGGCAGTGCGGGTGACCGACGCGGGCGTATAGCAGTCGTAAATAGTCGTAGATCTCGGTGACGGTCCCCACCGTGGACCGGGGGTTCCGCCCCGCGCCCTTCTGGTCGATGGAGATGGCGGGCGACAGGCCGTCGATGTGATCCACATCCGGCTTCTCCATCTGCCCGAGGAATTGGCGCGCGTAGGCGGAGAGGGACTCGACGTAACGCCTCTGCCCCTCCGCATAGATGGTGTCGAAGGCCAGCGACGACTTCCCCGAGCCGCTGAGACCGGTGATCACGGTCAGCTGATCGCGCGGGATGTCGATGTCGACGTTGCGGAGATTGTGCTCCCGCGCGCCCCGCACCGCGACCACCGCCTGACCCATCCCCATTAGCCTACCCATCCGAGGGCATTCGGCCTTGAGCTCGCCAGTCGCCCACCCGCTCCGGTTTGCCTCCGCAACCGCACATTTGTTCTATTATAGCCGGTGGAGGATCCGCAAGCCGAGCAGATCGCCCACGACTCATCGAGAGGATCCTGGGCCAGGCGCGATGGGCGGCCGGTGATTGCGAGCCCGGACCGTCGCGTCGACCAAGCGATGCCCTTGATCCGCCCGGGGGCCGGCCCGACCCCATTCAGCTGGCATTCCGGGGACACCCGGCCCTCCGGTCGCGCTTCACCAGAGATCGCCACACGTGCACCCGAGCTGGGGTGCGTTCGCACGGGCTTTGACCGATGGCGGCCCGGTTGCGAGACTGAACAGGCATGAGTGGAACCCTTGTCGGCTGGCCCTCCCTGGCTGCGTTGAGCCGGCAGGTGAGTGAGAGGCGCATCTCCCCCACCGAGCTGATCGACCTCAGCTACTCTCGAATCCACGCGCTCAACCCTCACTTCCGCGCCTTCGTCAGCACCTGTGAGGACACTGCCCGCACCCAGGCCCGGGAGGCCGAGAGGCTGGTGCTGCGTGGGGAGGCCCGGCCCCTTGAGGGCATCCCGCTGGCGGTGAAGGACAACACCGCCGTCGCCGGCCTCGCCCTTTCCAACGGTTCGCGAAGTTCCAGCATCGCCCCGGTCGAGTTCGATGCCGAGGTCGTTGTCCGGCTGCGGGCGGCCGGCGCGATCGTGGTCGGGAAGACCAGCCTTCCCGAGTTCGGAGCGGTGCCGGTAACGGAGAGCGCCCTCGCTGGTGTCTGCCTGAATCCGTGGGACGCAGGGCGTACCTGCGGAGGCTCGAGTGGTGGCTCGGCAGTCGCCGTCGCGACGGGCATGGTGCCGTTCGCCCAAGGCAACGACGGGGGCGGAAGTTTGCGCATCCCTGCCTCGTGCTGCGGCGTGGTGGGCCTCAAGCCAGCCCGTGGGCGGATCTCGGTCGGCCCTAATCCCGATGGCTCGGGGATGGTGAGCACGGGATTTATCACCACCCGCACCGCTGACCAGGCGTTCCTCCTGGACCTGACCACCGGCTACGCGCGCGGCGACCAGTTCCCGGCACCGGCCCCGCGGCTCCCCTTTTCGGCGCACCTGGCCGTCCGACCCCGCCCCCTGCGGATCGCTTGGACGTCACGCCCGCCGGTCGACGCCGCGGTGGCCGCGGAGTGCGCCGGAGCTGTGGAGATGGCGGCCGGCATGCTGGCGGACCTTGGGCATGAGGTGGTCCAAATCGATCCGGGTTGGACCAGAGACTGGCTCGCTCGCGAGTTCCGGCGCACATGGGTGGCGGGAATCCTGGCCACCGTGCTCACCTTGCCACCGGATCGCAGAGGACCGGAGTTCCTGGAGCGGCACATCCGGGCGATGCAGGAGCTGGGCCAGCGCAGCAGCGGTGGCCGGCTGCTGCTTAGCCAGTCGCGCCTGCAGGCGTACGCCCGCGAGACCACGGCGCTCTGGCAGCGATGGGACGTGGTCATGACTCCCACCCTGGCGGCTCCGGCGCTCGCGGTTGGCGAGCTCTTCTCGACAGTGGAGGAGGACCCGTACTTGCCGCTGGACCGCGCGGACGCCTTCTCCCCCTACACCCCCTTGTTCAACATAAACGGACAGCCTGCGGTTTCGCTGCCGCTCGGGTGGCAGGACGGCTTTCCGATCGGGGTCCAGCTGGCTGCGCCACCTTACCGCGAGGATCTCCTGCTCCAGCTGTCCCTCCAGCTCGAACACAAGACCAACTGGCCCGCCCGCCGCCCCCCGGCCCTATGACAGTACCACCATCCCCTCTGGCGTCGACCGCACCGCCAGCTGCATGGTCCGGCCTCAGTGGGACGTTTGGGACTCGGTCGAGCCACCGGGCATCGCGGGAACCCAACGCGAGCCGAACTCAGCGCCGCCTGGGTCCTGCTCTGTGCCTTATAGTTGCCTAAGCAATTACCAGCCGCTTCGGGTCGATTCCCGGCGTTGTCGGAGGGACTCCAAATGAGCAAGGCGGATATCGGTCTACTTGTGCTGCGGCTTGCGACCGGCTCCATCATCGCCAGTCATGGACTGCCGAAGCTGTTCGGCGGTCCGGATCGGCAGCCGCCCGAGTCCCTGTCCAACATCCTCGGCCCCAACTACGCTCCGGCCTGGCAGAAGAGCGGCCGTGCGGCGTTCGCCCAGGTCCTTAGGAACATGGGGCTGCCCGCCCCGGAGCTGGCCGCGACCGCCAGCGGCATCGCGGAAGCAGGGGGCGGGGCGGCGCTCGCGCTCGGGGTGGCTACCCCAATGGCGGCGGCAGTCGTGGCTGGCAACATGGCGGTGGCGGTCAGGAAGGCGCACTGGAAGGCGGGGTTCTACGGTACCGGCGGGTATGAGTTCCCCCTTCTCCTCGGGGTCGCAGCGGTGGCGATCGGGCTCGCCGGCCCTGGAAAGCTCTCCATTGACCACCTCTTCAGGTAACCGAGAGGGCGTGCCCAGACGACTCAGAATCCCCTCTGGGGGTCGTTGATGAAGCTCACCTCCCCGCAGTTGGGACAGACCATCACATGCACCACCACGTTGCGCTCGGTGGCCTGGTTGATCAGGTTGTCGAGCCCAGCCCCAAGAATCATGTCAGCGCCAATCCCGAACCCCCGCTGCAGCCCACCGGTACGCAGCGTGTGCGCGCCCCGGTAGTCCATCTGGGTTTGGCATCCCGCGCACGAGTGCGGGGGGAGCTGAGGTGCGGCCTGGTTGCTGCCCATCCCCTGGGCCATCTCCTCCAAATTCTTGAAGAAGCTCAAAGGCGATCCTCCTGGCTTGCGCCCCTTGGCGGGCGCGCTCATGTCGATGGGAGTGTATTGGAACGGCCCAGGCGCTGGTCCAGCACCGCCGCCAAGATCATCGCCGCCGACAGTGAGAGGTCCCGGGTGGCAGTCACCAAGGTGATGGGCCCAGCTCGCGCCATCTCCTCCAGCTCGAGGAGATGGGGCAACGACGGTCCCCCAGTCAGCTCGTCGCGGTAGCGCTTCGAGAATTCAGCGAAGCGCTCGGGGCGATGTCCGTACCAGCGCCGCAACTCGGTGGTGGGCGCCACTCCCTTCAGCCACACATCAAACCGGTCGGTATCGCTCCGCACGCCGCGGGGCCAGAGACGGTCCACCAGGACGCGCTGCCCCAAGGTGGAGGACGGTGGATCGTAGACGCGAGCGACGGCGGTGTGGAGGTCGGCGCTCACTCTCAGGGTCCACCCTCTTCCGACACCGACATGCTCTCCCCTACTTCAAGTTGGCTCAAGAAGTCGAAGTGCTCGTTGCGCACGAGCCATTCGCGGGCGGTGACGGGGTCTACGGGACGGGAGCTCGCGTCTTCGCCATCGCGCCAGTGCCAGAGGACCCACATGCCCTCGCTCTCCTGGAGCGCCTCATGCTCTTCTGAGGTGCCTGTGGCGAAGGACACCGAGTTCCCGGCCGCACAGGTCGTTCCCTCCGGGAACCAGCGTGCCGCAGCGCCGATGCAACCACGTCCGGCCTCCGCATCCAACCGGTCTGCAGTGGGACTGGGTCCGGAGTCGAGGTCCGCCACAGCCCCATGATGGCTGCTCCGGGCCTGGCTGGCAATCGCCGACTAAGAGACGTACCCCGATCCGTACGGGCGGAGGCTTCCGTTCACCCCCCCAGGTACGACATCTCCACCTTCGGTCGCCGCGCGCTGGCCGTCTGCTGAGAACGCTCCTCGGAGTAGCGATCCTCCCGATCTCCCCACAGCGAGCGCAGCGCCGCCTCGATCGCGCCGGGCGTGGGGTGGGACCGCAACAGCGGCCTTACGTCGACTCCCCCGCGAGAGAAGAGACAGGTGTGAAGCCGGCCGTCTGCGGAGAGCCGCAGTCGGGTGCAACCTCCACAGAAAGGGGCGGTCACCGAGCTGATCACGCCGACCTCACCCTGCCCATCGAGGTAGCGGAAGCGACTCGCCACCTCGCCTGGGTAGGATGGCGGCTCTGCCTCCAGTGGCCAGTGGGAGCCGATCGTCTCGATGACCTCCCGGGCCGGGACCACCTCCTCCAGCCGCCAGCCGTGGCTCTCCCCCACGTCCATGTACTCGATCAGCCGCAGGATGTGCCCTCTCTCCCTGGCGAACTGCGCCAAGGCCACGATTCCGGAGTCGTTGAGGCCGCGCCGGATGACCGCGTTCAGCTTGACCGGCTTGAGCCCGGCACCGACGGCCGCATCCAGCCCGCGGAGCACCTGGTCCAGCTCCACCTCCACGCCGTTCATGGCCAGGAACACCTCAGGGTCGACCGAGTCGAGGCTGACCGTGACTCGCTTCAGCCCGGCCTCCGCCAGCGGCAGAGCGTACCGCTCCAACAGGGCCCCGTTGGTGGTCATGGCCAGGTCCTCGACTCCCTCGATGTCGGCCACCATTCGCACCAACTCTGTCAGGCCCCTCCGGAGCAGCGGCTCACCGCCGGTGAGCCGCACCTTGCGAACCCCCAGGGCGACCGCCGCTCGCACCACCTCGACGATCTCCTCGAAGGTCAGGACGTCGGCGTGGGGCAGGAATTTGAAGCCGGGACCGAAGACCTCCTTGGGCATGCAGTAGGCGCAGCGGAAGTTGCACCGGTCCGTGACCGATACTCTCAGATCACGCAGTGGTCGCCCCCGCCGGTCCTGGACCTCCATCTCCTGCGATCCTACGCCGGGCCGGACGGTGATGGCCGCCCGAGCCCGGCGCTGCGGACCAAGCTCAGTGAGCGACCGCCGCTCGCATCGACTCCTTGAGAGACCCCATGGTCTTCAGCACCGCGGTCGGCTCGTAGCCACAGTGGGCCATGCAGTTCTCACACTTGGGGTTGCGTCCGCGCCCGTAGTTCTCCCACTCGGTCGTCTCCACCAGCTCGCGGTAGGAGCCCACATAGCCGTCGGAGAGGAGGTAGCACGGTCGCTGCCACCCGAAGATCGAGTAGCAGGGGATTCCCCAGGCGGTGCAGGAGAAGTCCACCTTCCCCTCCAGGAAGTCGAGGAACAGGGGGGAGTGATTGAGCCGCCACTTGCGGCGCCTCCCGTCGGCGAAGGCCTCCTTGAAAATGGCGCGGGTGCGCTCCACCCCCATGAAGTGCTCCTGGTCGGGAGCCTTCTCATAGGCGTACGCCGGGGATATCTGCATGTTGTCGACTTCGAGCTCGTCGTTGAGGAAGTCGAGCACGTCCCGCACCGAGCGGGCATCATCCTGGGTGAAGAAGGTGGTGTTGGTGGTGACCCGGAAACCCCGCCGCTTGGCCTCCTTGATGGCCGCCACCGCCTTGTCGAAGACCCCATCCCGGCACACCGACTGGTCGTGCCGCTCTCTCAGGCCGTCCATGTGGACAGACCAGGCGAAGTAAGGGTTGGGCTTGAAGAGGTCCAGTTTGCGCTCCATGAGGATCGCGTTGGTGCAGAGATAGACAAACTTCTTGCGCTCGATCAGCGCCTGAACGATCTGATCGATCTCCTTGTGCACCAGCGGCTCGCCACCGGCGATCGACACCACCGGCGCCCCGCACTCCTCCACGGCATCGATGCATTGCTGCACGGTGAGGCGCCGACGCAGGATGTCGTCGGGGTGCTGAATTTTGCCACATCCGGCGCACTCCAGGTTGCACTGGTAGAGCGGCTCCAGCTGCAGTACCAGGGGAAACTTGTCCACCCGGCGCAGCCGCTGCGACATCAGGTAGCTCCCGACCTTGAGCTTCTGGCGGATTGGTATCGACATGGACTTCCTCCTGCGGCAACTGCCCCTGGATGAGAAGAGGGTGCAAGGGTTCGTTTAGGACTCTAAACCTTGTTACGGTTGTAGAGTCAAGCGCGATGCTTCCTCCAGGAGACAAAGCTCGAGACCGCGTGCCCCGGCTGAAGATCGGGGAAGCCTCGACTCTGACCGGCGTCACCGCGGGCAGGATCCGTCACTACCAGAAGATGGGTCTCCTCGCCCCCACGCAGTCGGCCAGCGGGTATCGCTACTTCGAGGCCGCCGACCTTCTGAGGATCCTGCAGATCGACCTGCTGCGGAGCCTGGGGATGGGTCTGGAGGAGATCGCGCAGTCGCTGCCGCAGGAGGCGCGCTCCAACTCCCTGCGCGCCGCCCTGGAGCGCCACCGCCAGACCCTGATCGCCGAGCGGGACCGGCTCGACTCCCTGCTGGCGGCGGTTGAGCGTGCCCTGGCCACGCCCTCGGCCTCGGCGGAGTCAGTAGCCGCGTACCTCGCCTCAGCGCACTCCACGCCCAGGGAGAGCCTGGGCATATTCGGACGCCTCTCCACTCCCCTCTCCGACCGGGCGGCCGCCAGTTGGGAGAGGTTGCTCGGCTTCGGCGCAGACCTACCGGTGCCGGCAATCTTCGGGAGGATGCTGCTCCCGCCGCAGGTGACCGAGGTGCTGGAGCGGCTGGCGGAGGCTGCTGGCAACGAGATTCTCTTCGACCGTGTGCGGGGGCTGGCGGCCGACATCCTCGCCCTCTCCGGCACATCGGGGAATGCGAGGTCGACGCCGCGCGAGTTGGCGGCCAGCTGGATCGAGTCGTTCGATGTCGTGCGCCTGCCGCCCGAGGTCGAAGCGGCATTGGACTCAACCGTCCCCCGGATACGCGAGCTCGGGGTGCTCAACCAGGGGTTCCAGCTATGGGCGGAGTCGATCTCACCGACCGCCGGCCAGGTGCTGCGTCTCATCCAGGACGAGGCCCAGCGGCACCACCTTCTGGTCCTGGGCGTTCTGCCAGCCCATCGGCGAAGCTGACCGGTTCTCCCATTGAAGGCATACCCCCCGGGGGTATATGCTGGCAGTGCGAACAACGAGGGAGCGAGATGCTTTTGCACGTAGCGGAGGCGGTGGGAGCTGGCTTGTACCAGACCCTGGAGATGGTGTGGGACACCCTCTGGGCCATGGCCCTGGGATTCCTCCTGTCCGGGATGGTGCAGGCCTTCGTCTCCAAGTCTGAGATGCGTCGCGTCCTCGGCGATCGCAGCCCCTGGTCCCTGCTCCGCGCGACCGGGTTCGGCGCAGCCTCCTCCTCATGCTCCTATGCGGCGTCCGCCATGGCCAAGTCACTCTTCGAGAAGGGGGCAGACTTCGTGGCCGCGATGGTGTTCATGTTCGCCTCGACCAACCTGGTGATCGAGTTGGGCGTGGTTCTGGCGGTGCTCATCGGATGGCAGTTCACGGCCAGTGAGTTCGTGGGTGGGCTGTTCATGATCGCCCTGCTGGCGCTGGTGACCAGAGTCACCGTTCCGGACCGGTTGGTGGAGCGCGCCCGCCAGCGTCTGGCGTCCCGTGGCGGGGAGCAGGAGATCTCAGGGTTTGCCTGCGTCCGCCCCACGGATGAGTCCTTCTCTGGGAAGACAGCCGAGGAACCGTGGGGCCTCCGCCTGCGCTCGCGGGCGCGATGGCGGGACGCGGCGACCTATGCGGTTGCCGATCTCACCATGCTTCGCAAGGAGATCGCCATCGGATTCGTTGCCGCGGGCTTTCTGGCGGCCTTGGTGCCGGCCGCGGCCTGGCAGGCCGTGTTCCTGAGTGGGCACGGGATCTGGTCGTCACTCGAGAACGCGGCGATTGGACCACTGATCGCGATGCTGAGCTTCGTGTGCTCAGTCGGCAACGTGCCCTTGGCCGCGGCCCTCTGGAAGGGGGGTATCAGCTTCGGAGGTGTGGTCAGCTTCATATTCGCGGACCTGATAACCCTGCCCCTGCTGCTGATCTACCGCCGGTTCTACGGGATCCAACTCACCTTGCGCATGCTGCTGTCGTTTTGGCTGGTGATGTCGGTGGCCGGGTTTACGACCGGGCTGCTCTTCGAAGCCATTCGAGCGGTACCTCTTTCCCGGCCCACCCAGATCGCCCAGGGCGTCTTCGCATGGAATTACACGACGGCCCTCGATGTGCTGGCACTCCTGCTGCTGATCGGCATGTTCTGGTGGTCCCGCCAGCCCCGCGAGTCGTCGGAGCGGCTCGCGATTGATCCGATCTGCGGGATGCAGGTGGAGAAGGCGACCGCACCGGCCACCGTGGTCAGGGATGGCCAGACCATCTACTTCTGTTCGGATCGCTGCCGGGATCGGTTCCTGAGCTCGGAGACGGCGGGCACCGACTCCGGGAGTCCGCCCCCCAAGGAGCCCGCACCGATGGCGGTTGATCCGATCTGCGGCATGCAGGTGGACACAGACCACCCGGGAGCGACGGTCACACTGGCTGATGGGTCAATCCGGTACTTCTGCTGCGAGGGGTGCGCGGGCAAGTTCTCGGCGCAACTGGAGGTCGGCTTGGGCTCAAGCCCTGCCCACGGGGCGCCTGGGTGATGGCGACGGCCAAAACTGGGTTCGCCAAGACCGGTACCCGCCGCGGAAGCTACCAGGCCAGCAAGCAGGAGCTGCTCCGGCGCTTCAACCGGGTTCTGGGGCAAGTAGGGGGAATCGCCCGGATGGTTGAAGAGGAGCGCTACTGCCCCGAGGTGCTGGTGCAGATCCGGTCGGTCACCGCCGCCCTAGATCAGATCGGGTATATCCTGCTGCGCGAACACATGTCGCACTGCGTCACCGAGGGGATTCTCCATGGGGAGGGGGATGCCTATTTGGATGAGGTGATGGAGGTGATTCGAGGGTACTCCAGGCATTGACCGATCTCCTATGGAGCCCTTGACACAGAAGGTCGCAGATTGCTCGTCTCAGTCCTCGCGTTCATAGGCGCAGCCACTTTGCTGATCTTGGTCCCCGGACCCGACACCGCGGTCGTCCTGCGAGGTACCTTCGCGAAGGGTCGTCAGTCTGGCTTTCGGACCACGGCCGGCGTCATGACCGGGCTCACCTGCTGGATG
>JAJYWT010000043.1 GCA_021791345.1 bacterium | reverse complement strand
CGCCGAGGAGGCCATCGAGGTGGTCAAACGGCGCGTGCACCGGCCCGCACAGGTGGTCTGCAGTTCGGTGCGCGGTTTCGACCAGGTGGCGGCGCGGCTGCTGGCCGAGCTCGCCTGATCTCAGACGCGGCCGATCTCAAGGGGCCGGCGGGGAGCGCCCGAGAGCGCGTCGAGAAACATCCATTCCGGGCTTGCTTTCGCGGCTCCAATGCGTCAATCTCTACTGGTCGGCCTCGCGCCGCCGGTCGTCCCGTTCCAACCCAACGTCTCACCAAGGGGCAGCCATCGAGTCCAGGACGCGTCCCAAACCACCTGGCCCGCGCCGGTTCGGAGCCGCCGTGCCCGAGGACTTCCGCAGTTGGAGTCCCGGTGGCCGTCGCCCTCGCTCCACCCGCGAGCGTGCCCCGGCGCGGGACTGGCGCCGCGTCGAGCTGGGCGACGACGTCGTGGCGGAGGTCGCCCGTCAAGCCGCAGCCCGTCGGCAGGCACGCCGGGAGGACCGGCGCGGTCTGCTCGGGCGGGTGCGCATCTCCGCCCCCCGCAGGCCCAGATGGCTGGAGGTGTGGGCGGGCCAATCCCGGCGCACCCGGCTGGCATATGCCACCGCGACCGTGGCGGTGGTCGCAGGGCTCGCCGTCATCAATCTCCCCTGGCTCAAGGTGCAGAGGGTCGAGGTGGAGGGGGGTTCAGTGGTGGGCGCGGCTCAGCTGCTGCGGGAGTCGGGGGCGCACCTCGGTGCCAGCACCCTGACCCTCGACACCAAGCGGCTGACCGCGAACCTGCTGAGCCAGCCGTGGGTCTCCCAGGCCAGCGTCAGGGTGCGCTGGCCTGGGACCCTGGTGATCTCGGTGAGCCCGCTACCCCCGGCGCTGGTCTACCAGCAAGGGACCGACAGCGTGGTGCTGGCGGCGTCGGGAGCGGTACTGGGACCGGTGCCGAGCGCCCCGAGCTCGCGCCCGATGCCGATCCTGATCAACCAGCAACTGGGGCGTCCCCCGGCGCCGGGCCGGGTGGCGGTCCCGGCCCGGCTGGCCGCAGCTCTGGCCGCGCTCTACCCGGCCTGCCCGGCCGCCTTCACGGTCTCCTGCTCGGAGTTCATCATGAGCCCGGTCGGAGCGCTGGAGATCAAGAGTTCGGCGGGGTGGGTGGCGGATCTGGGACCGGCGCTGACCAGCTCGGAGATCGGGTCTTTGGGTCCGAAGCTGGAGGCGCTGCGCACCCTGGCGGCCCGGGTCAATCTGAAGACAGCCGCGATCAAGGAGATCTACCTCGAGAACCCCAGCCAGGTGGAGGTGAGCCCCTGACGCCGGAAACCAGATCTAGGTGGTGGGGTTGGCCGTCGACCACAACATGATGTGGTTTTGCCGCCCCTGGACCCTTGTGTTGGCAGACGAATCCGGATACACTGCGGGAGACCCCGACGAACGGCCGGGGGCGGACCCCGTTCCGATCGATGCCGGCAAGGAAACCCAGCTCGACGTTTTCGAATGACCCTCATCACACATCCAAATTGGGGTATCGCCCGATGACTAAGCGTGTCCGCGGCAACCTCGGCCTTCTGCGACGGGGCGCACTTTGAGCGGCGCCAGCCTGGTCGGGATCGACCTCGGCAGCTCCTCGGCGATCTGCGCCGTCGGCGAGGAGGATGGGCACCGGATCCGGGTGCTCGGGGTGGGCGAGGCGCCTTCCGCAGGGGTGCGCAAGGGGGTGATCGTCGACCCCGACGCGGCCCAGGCGTCGATCACCAAGGCGCTGGACGCCGCCGAACGGGCCGCGGGTCACGAGATCGACTCGGCGGTGCTCTGCCTCGGCGGCCGGCACCTCTCCAGCCATCCCAACCAGGCGGTGGTCTCGGTGGTGGCGCGGGGCGGGACGGTGGGCGCCGGTGACCTGAACCGGGTCCTGGAGGCGGCGCGGGAGAGCGGCCGGGAGGACGGCTCTGAGGTGGTGCACCTCATCCCGCGCTCGTACGCGGTCGACGCCCAGGAGGGGCTGCGGGATCCGCGCGGGATCGAGGGCAGCCGCCTGGCGGTCGACGCCGAGCTGGTGACCGCGTCCACCGCCCACCTGGAGGCGCTGCTCAACTGTGCCCACGGCGCCGGGCTGCGGGTGGACGACGTGGTCGCCCAGCCGCTGGCCTCAGCGGAGGGGGTCCTGCGGGACTCGGAGCTGGAGGGCGCGGTCGCGGTGGTGGATGTGGGCGGTGGCACCACCGACATCGCGGTCTTCCGCCAG
The DNA here is from genome assembly GCA_021791345.1 of bacterium. Next base: position 16,377 of record JAJYWT010000043.1, on the reverse strand, counting down.
GGCACCATCCGCCGGGTGGTGGTGCTCCCGGTCGGCGGCCAGAACGTGACCAATGATCTGGCGACCGGGCTGCACTGCGATCAGGAGGAGGCGGAGCTGATCAAGCGCCGCCATGGCCACTGCGACCCCGGCCAGGTCCTGCTGGAGGAGATGGTCACGGTGGTGGGCATCGCCGGCGTCGGCCGGGACGAGGTGCCGCGGCGCTGGCTGGCGGAGATCATCGAGCCCCGGGCCCGCGAGATGGCGCGGATGATCGGCGAGGCACTGGAGGCGGAGTCGGTCCGGAAGGTCGTGCTGACGGGGGGCTGCGCCCGCCTGCACGGGTTCCCGGCCGCCATCCACCAGATTCTGGAGATGCCGGTGCGGGTGGCGGTGCCCGAGGGCTTCGCGGGGCTGGCGGACCAGCTCGGCATGCCCGAGCACGCTGCCGCCGCCGGACTGCTGCGCTGGGGTCAGCGCTCGACCACCGTCCGCGAACGCAGCAACCCAAAAGTCACGCGCAGCCAGGGCCGGCTGAACCGCTGGCTCCACGAGCTGTTCTGAAGGAGGCCACGATGCCGCAAGACGACCTCGACCGCACCACCCAGGGAAATGCCCGGATCAAGGTGATAGGCGTGGGCGGAGGGGGCAGCAACGCCGTCAACCGCATGATCCGCGCCAAGCTCCGCGGCGTCGACTTCATCGCCGTCAACACCGACCGCCAGGCGCTGGATGCCTCCGAGGCGCCCACCAAGGTCCACATCGGGCGCAAGGTGACCCGGGGTCTGGGGGCGGGCGGCGACCCCGAGGTGGGCGAGAACGCCGCCGAGGAGTCCCGGGACGAGCTGGCCTCGATCCTGCACGACTCGGACATGGTCTTCGTCACCGCGGGCATGGGCGGTGGGACCGGAACCGGGGCGGCTCCGATCATCGCCGAGATCGCCCGCTCCAGCGGGGCGCTCACGATTGGGGTGGTCACCAAGCCCTTCAGCTTCGAGGGGCGTCGCCGGGCGGACTCCGCAGAGCGTGGCGTTGAGGCCCTCTCGGGCCGGGTCGACACCCTGATCACCATTCCCAACGACCGCCTGATCGCGGTCACGGATCGCCGCACCACCATGGTCGACGCATTCCGCAAGGCCGACGACGTCCTCCGCCAGGGGGTGCAGGGGATCTCCGACCTCATCGTCTACCCCGGCCTCATCAACCTGGACTTCGCCGACGTCAAGGCGATCATGTCCGGTCAGGGGGCGGCGCTGATGGGGATCGGCTACGGCAGCGGTGACAACCGGGCTCAGGACGCGGCCCGCGACGCCGTGGCGAGCCAGCTCCTGGAGACCTCCATCTCCGGCGCCAAGGGAATCCTGCTCAACATCACCGCCAGCCCCGACCTCACCCTCCACGAGGTGACCGAGGCGTGCGACATGATCCGCCAGAACGCCGACTCCAACGCCAACATCATCTTCGGGGCGGTGCTGGACGATCGCATGGGAGGTGACGTCAAGATCACCGTGATCGCAACCGGCTTCGCCAGCTCGGCCCCGGTCAACCGGGAGCTGGCTGAGCGCTACCGGACCACAAGGCCCCAGGAGCTGCAGGAGCCGCTGCCCGAGGCGGGGCGCCGGTTTGAGACCCAGGAGCCGAGCTCAAGCTTCGACGACATCGACATCCCCGCGTTTCTGCGCGACCAGCGCTGAGGGGCCGGCCCAATCCGTCGGGCCGTCCCCTGGGGCGGCGCCCCGCACCAGCGGAGACCGTCGGCGGTGCCACTTGGTGCGCCCAATTCGACCTGACGAGGCGAGCGGAGCCGGCTGATAGGCTGGGCCTGCCACCAATGGCGGGTGGCGCGGATCCCCTCATCTGACCCTGACGCCCGAGGTGGCCGGTCCGGGAGGCAGCCAGCGGGGGCCGGCAGTCGTGATCAGGTGGGAGTGGAATGATGATCCGAGAGAGGTTGGGCCGCGGGCCCGCCGGGCGCACCGGCAGGAGCATGCAGAGGGTCACCGGCGGGGCCGGCCTCCTCGTCGTGGGGGCGCTGCTGCTGGCGGCCTGTGGCGCCTCCACCGCCACCAGACCGCAGAGCGGAGGCGTGGTCACCTTTGCGGAGGCACCCAGTGCCCCCCCCAACTACATCCTGCCGATGGAGTCGTCGACCTACTTCAGTGTCAACAACACCAACCAGTTCATGCAGCTGATGTACCTTCCGCTCTACTGGTACGGGCAGAAGGGGGAGCCGGTGCTCAATCCGTCCCTCAGCGTGGCGCGGCCCCCGGTGTTCTCAGACCACAACACGGTGGTCAACATCACCCTCAAGCACTGGCGGTGGTCCAACGGGACGCCCATCACCGCCCGTGACGTGATCTTCTGGATGAACCTGCTCAGCGCGGTCACCGATCCCAAGGCGCCCAGCGTGGGCAGCAGCAGCGCTCCCGGCCCGGGCTGGGGAGGGGCCGTGCCCGGAGCCTTCCCGGCCAACCTGGTCAGCTATGAGGTCACGGGGACCTACTCTTTGCAGTTCAAGCTGAACAGCTCCTACAACCCCACGTGGTTCACCTACAACGAGCTGAGCCAGATCTACCCGCTGCCCCAGGCCTCCTGGGACAAGCTGTCGAGCGGCGGTGCGGTCGGCAACTACGACACCTCAGCCGTCGCCAGGGTCCCGGTTGCGGGCACCACGCCCACCCAGTACCAGCCCGCCGACCCCGGCACCGCCACCAGTGGGGCGCTGGCGGTGGCGCAGTACCTCAATCTGCAGTCGCAGGACCTGGCCACGTACCAGACCAATCCCCTCTGGCAGGTGGTGGACGGCCCCTTCCGCCTCACCCAGTTCACCTCCAGCGGATTCGTGAAGATGGTCCCCAACAAGAACTACTCGGGTCCTGCCAAGCCCACCATCTCCGCCTTTGAGGAGCTGCCCTTCACCAGCGATGCGGCCGAGTTCAACGACCTCCACAACGGATCGCTGACCATCGGCTACATTCCGGCCCAGGACGTGAGCCAGCGGGCCAGCCTGGAGCGGACCGAGGGCTACTCGTATGCGCCCTGGTACTCCTTCTCCACGGTGTACGCGCCCTACAACTTCACCAATCCCAAAGCTGGGCCGATCTTCAAACAGCTCTACTTCCGCCAGGCCTTCCAGTCCCTGGTCAACCAGCCCCAGTACATCAAGGACTTCGAGGCGGGCATCGGGCGCACCAACAGCGGTCCGGTCCCCGAGTACCCACCCCACAATCCGGACGAGAGTTCGCTGGAGGCCAAGGGGCAGTACTACCCGTACGACTCGAGCAAGGCGGTCTCGCTGCTGCGCGACCACGGCTGGACGGTCCGCCCGGGCGGAAGCACCACCTGCACGAGGCCCGGAGCCGCCACCGGGGACTGCGGCCCGGGGATAGCCGCCGGCGCCGCCCTCAACTTCAGCATGATCTACGCCAGCGGCAGCACCGCTCTCACCAACGAGATGGAGGCGCTGCAGTCGACCCTGCGGTCGGCGGCCGGGATCACGCTCAGCCTGAAGAGCGCCCCCTTCTCCCAGGTCATCTCGACCGCGTTCAACGGCTGCACCTTCTCCACCCCCTGCAGCAGCTGGGACCTGGCCGACTGGGGCGGGGGCTGGACCTACTACCCGGACGTGCTGCCGACCGGCGGCTCCGTCTTCTACACGGGCAACAATCCCGGTGACTACTCCAACCCGGTGAACGACGCCAACATCCGGGCGACCCACACGGCGCCCACCTCGGCGGAGGAGACCGCGGCTCTGTTCAAGTACCAGGACTACCTGGTGCAGCAGCTGCCAGTGGTGTGGATGCCGGACACGCCGTACCAGCTCACCATGTACAAGACCGCGCTCCACGGCCTGATCCCCCAGGGGGTTTTCGACGAGATCTACCCCCAGGACTATTCGCTGGGCTGATCCCGAGTCGACGGCTCCCCCGCCGCCTCGGGAGCGGTGAGCGGAGCCCTCCACGGGCCCGGCATGCCTGGGGAGCGGTACGTGGTCACTGGGGCACGCGCAGCAGGCTGATCTGGGGCTCGGTCTCCTGGAAGCCCAGCCGGCGGTAGAGCGAGATCGCCGGCCCGGCGGGGTCCGCCACGATCACCAGGAGCTCGGCACCCAGCCGCTCCTGGGCGAACGCGCCAGCCGCCGCCACCACCGCGCCTGCCAGCCCGCGGCGCCGGCGATCCGGTCTGGTCTCGACGTTCTGGAAGCGGGCCACGCGATTGGCGCACACGACGCCCGCCGTAGACACCAGCTCGTCCTCTTCGAAGACCCCGAAGCAGGCCCCCCGACCCCCCTCGGAGAGGTGCCGGGTCTCGGCGACGCGGGACTTCAGGAAGTCCAGGTAGCCCGGCGCGTCGCGGTTCTCTTCTGCCCAGAGCTCCGTCTCCAGCGCGTAGAGAGCGCGCCACTCGCGCTCGGACGACAGCCGGCGCACCGCTATGGCCGGAGCTGCTCCCTCTGGAGGCAGAAGCTGGGGCGCGGTCATGACCGTCCCGAGGTCGAGCTCCATCCCCAGGCTGGTGAGGCCGCTCAGGCGTGGCAGCGCACTGGTCGACGTGCGGTCCCAGCCGATCGCGACATGCCGAGCGGCGGGCATGTGGTCACTGAACCGATCCAGCCATACCTGGGGGTCTTTGAGATCGCAACTTCCACCCAGGAGCAGGAAGTTGCCCCAGTAGAAGTTGGCCGCGGCGGTGGAGCGGACCACGATGTGGTCGCCGCGGTCGGTGATCTCCGAGCCGGCCAGGCGGCGAACCATCAGGTCGGTCCGGAAGCCGAGGCTTCGGACTCTCACCTGGACAACCTATCAGGGCGGTCCGGCCGGGCGGGGCCGAGGAGGCGGCGCGCTGGGGCAGGAGTGCGCCGTCGAGGGCCCGGTTGGGCCATGGTCACGTCCACATCCACACCGGCCGCGGCGGTGGCGCCATCCCCTCCCCCGGGGGACTGGCCCGGCGATTGGCCTGCCGGCGATCAGCCGCCCGGCGAGGGAGCCCGGCGCGCGAAGTGGCCCCAGGCACGCAGGCGCATCCTGGGCAGCCCATCGCCTCCCGCCAGCTCTCCAGCCACGATGACGGTGCCCCGTCCAGGGTTGGTGGCGGAGCCCCGAACCCCCAGGACGTCCGCGGTTGCGGTGAGCCGGTCGCCGGGCCGGACCGGTGCCAGCCAGCGCAGGCTCTCCACCCCCGGAGAGCCCAGGCTTGCGGATCTCAGCAACAGGCCGTCGCAGTAGAGGCGCATCCAGACCCCCGCGGTCTGCCAGCCGCTCGCGATGAGGCCCTTGAAGACGGTCTGCCGAGCCCGCTCCGGATCCACATGGAAGGGCTGGGGATCGTAGTGCCGGGCGAACTCCAGCATCTCTGCCTCGGTGATCTCGGCTGAGCCGAGGTCGAAGTGCTGGCCCTCCCTGAAGTCCTCGAAATAGATCTCAATCCCATGGGCGGAACTGGCGTCCGGTGGTGGCGCAGCGGGCAACATGTCTCCTCTTGTCTCAGGCAGATGCTGATCTGAGCTCAGACTTCAGCGGGATCCCCAGGGATGGTACCCGCCGCCTGCCTCGAGCTGCGTTTCGCGGGGCGGCCCACTCCGGCATACTTGAGCCTGAGGCAAAGCCGACTTGCCTTAGCTCCGTCCATCGCCAATGGGCTCACGTCAGGAGATGGCTCCACGCCCACAATGCCAGTTTTTGACCCACTGCCAGCGCACCTTAGCCTTCCCGATCTGGAGGATGAAGTCCTGCAGCTCTGGGAGCGCGAGCAGGTGTTTGCCAAGGCGCTGGAGCAGAACCAGCACGGTGCCCCCTTCGTCTTCTACGAGGGTCCACCGACCGCCAACGGCATCCCCGGGGTCCACCATGTGCTGGCGCGGTCGTTCAAGGACTGCTTCCTGCGCTATCAGCAGATGCTGGGCCGCCGGGTGGAGCGCCGGGGAGGGTGGGACACCCACGGACTGCCGGTGGAGTTGGAGGTGGAGCGCAGCCTCAAGATTCGGGCCAAGCCGGAGATCGAGGAGTTCGGGGTTGAGGAGTTCAACCGCCTCTGCCGTACCAGCGTCGTGGAGTACATCGACGAGTGGGAGCGGCTGACCACCAGGATCGGGTTCTGGCTGGACATGAAGGACGCCTACCGGACCTACGATCCGGGATACATCGAGTCGGTCTGGTGGAGCCTGCAGCAGATCTACGACCACGGCTGGCTCTACCGCGGCTACCGGGTTGCCCCCTACTGCCCGCGCTGCCAGACGTCGCTCAGCAGCCACGAACTGGGCCAACCAGGCGCGTATCGGGACAACACCGAGGACCCGGCGGTGACGGTGAGATTCCGCTTGGTCGACGATCCGGGCACCAGCCTGCTGGCCTGGACCACGACGCCCTGGACGCTGCCCGGCAACCTGGCCCTGGCGGTCAATCCCGAGATCACATACGTCAGGGTGCGCCAGGACGACGAGCGGTTGATCCTGGCCAAGACCAGGCTGTCGATGCTGCACGGCGACTATCGGGTCGAGGAGGAGTTCCCTGGCACTGAGCTGGTCGGCCTGCGCTATCAGCGCCTCTACCCGTTCCTCCCCGAGCAGAAGGGAGCGTGGCGGGTGCTCGCCGGCGACTTCGTGTCGGCCGAGGAGGGCACCGGGATCGTGCACACCGCCGCGGTCTACGGCGAGGACGACCTGAGGCTCAGCCAGCAGGCGGGCCTGGAGGTCGCCCACACCGTCGGTCTCGACGGCAGATTCCTGCCGTCGGCGGGACAGTTCGCCGGCCTCTTCTTCAAGCAGGCGGACCCCGTGATCCAGGCGGACCTGCAAGAGCGGGGCCTGCTGTATCGCGAGGAGCGGATCCTGCACACCTACCCGTTCTGCTGGCGCTGCGAGACCCCTCTCATCTACTACGCCCTCGACTCCTGGTTCATCCGCACCACCGCGGTCAAGGAGGCGCTGCTCAAGCACAACCGCAGCGTGCGCTGGGTGCCGAGCCACCTGCGCGACGGCCGCATGGGCAACTGGCTGGAGTCCCTCCAGGATTGGAACCTGTCGCGGGCCCGCTACTGGGGCACGCCGCTGCCGATCTGGGTCTGTGCGAGCTGCGGCCGGGAGCGCTGCATCGGCAGCTTTGAGGAGCTGGGACTGCCCTCAAACTTCGATCCGCACAAGCCCTTCATCGACGAGGTCACCCTCGCCTGCGCCTGCGGCGGGACGATGCGGCGGGTGCCGGAGGTGATCGACTGCTGGTACGACAGCGGCGCGATGCCCTACGCGCAGTGGCACTACCCCTTCGAGAACCAAGAGAAGTTCGAGCGCGAGCATCCGGCCGACTACATCTGTGAGGCCCTTGATCAGACGAGGGGCTGGTTCTACACCCTGCTGGCGGAGTCGACCATGCTCTTCGACCAGCCCGCCTACCGCAACGTGGTCGTGCCCTCGTTGGTGGTCGACGAGCAGGGTCGCAAGATGTCCAAGTCACGGGGCAACGTCCTCGATCCGTGGACGCTCATCTCCAAGGCCGGCGCGGACGCGGTCCGGTGGTGGTTCTACACCACTGTCACGGTCGGCCAGGAGTACCGCATATCGGTGCAGCGGGTTCTGGAGAGCTCGGTCAAGTTTCTTCACGTGCTCTGGAACACCCAGAGCTTTCTGGTCACCTACGCCAACCTGGCCGGTTGGCGGCCGGACCCGGGTCTCGGGCTCGGAGAGCATGTCTTGGACCGCTGGATTCTGGCCCGGTTGGAAGCCACGGTCGCGGAGGTGACGCGCCACCTGGACCGCTACGACGCGCACAGCGCCTGCCGAGCGATCCAGCTGCTGGCGGAGGACACCAGCACCTGGTATCTGCGCTGCTCGCGCCCACGGTTTCGTGGCGAGCCGGAGGTCGCCGCCCCCGCGTTCGCCACCCTCTGGACCGTCCTGCGGGATCTGGCCCTGCTGATGGCACCGTTCACGCCCTTCGTCGCCGAGGCGATCTACCAGGAGCTGACCGGCCCGCTGGCGGGAGCGCCGGCCTCTGTCCACCTGGATCGGTTTCCGCGCTCCCGGCCGGAGTGGTCCGACCCGGAGCTCATCGTGAAGATGGCCGACGTCCGGCGTCTGGCGGAGGAGGCCAGGGGTCAACGGGAGGCGGCCACGGTGCCGACCCGCCAGCCGTTGCGGGAGGCGGTCGTCAGCGGGGTGGAGCTCACGTCGGAGCTGCGGCAGGTGCTGGCCCAGGAGATCAACGTGATGGCGGTGACCAGCGAGCGGGCCGGGGACGACCGCCCCCAGATCCGGCTGGACTTCGAGCTGACCCCTGAGCTCCGGCGCGAGGGGGCCCTGCGCCAGCTGGTGCGCCAGGTCCAGAACCTGCGCAAGCAGTCGGGCCTGCGCCCCGGGGCACCCGCGCGTCTGGAGGCGCAGACCAGCTCCACTGAGCTGCGGGAGGCGATCCGGCTCGGCGATGGCCTGCTGCGCGCCCAGTGCTTCCTCAGTGAGATCCTGGTGACCGAGTCGGATGGCGCCTTCCCCGGTGGGCAGGAGGTAACGATCCAGGGCGGCCGGGCGGCTCTGCGGGTCATCCCCGTGAGACCCGGCGAGCGCGATAGTGACACCGTGCCGGGCGACGGCTCATAATGCCACCGCTGCCCCATGGGGCTGGAATCCCGGCCTTCGACGGGCCGGTTCACCGCCAAGCATCGAGGTGTAGGAGCATGACCGAGACGTCGACTGCAACGCGCGAGCGCGAGCTGGCTGCGATCCGGCTGCAGGTCGAAGGGGAGCGCGCCCGCCTGGAGGGCGAACTGGCTCATCTGAAGGGACAAACGGCTGGCGGTGCCGGCAGCGAAGCTCCATTCCATGAGCACCCCACCGATCACGCGGGCGAGATGGAGGAGCACGAGCGGCTGCTGGCGATCCGCGAAAATCTGCAGCAGATGCTCAGCCAGTGCCAGGATGCGCTGGACCGGCTGGATCGCGGCGACTACGGGGTGTGCCGCAGCTGTGGCAAGGACATCGACATCGAACGGCTGAAGGCGCTGCCATACGCCACCAAGTGCATTCCGTGCAAGGAGCAGCGGCGCGACTGAGCAGGCCCCGGAGGCTAAGGAGCAGCGCTATGGCGCCCTTCGCACCGCCCCGCGATGGCCCCGGGTCACCTTGGGGGCGGCGGTCGCCGTCTTCGTGCTCGACCGTCTCACCAAGTTCTGGGTCAGCCACTCGCTGAGCCTCGGCCAGGAGCTGTGGCCGGGCGCCCCCGTCCACATCCACTACATCGAGAACAGCGGCGCCGCGTTCAGCATCCTGCCCAATCTCGACTGGCTCTTCCTGCTGGTCGCTGCCCTGGTGGTGGTGGCCGCGGTCTGGTACTGGCGGCGGCTGGCGGTGGAGCCCTGGTGGCTCCAGGCCGCCGTGGGAATGGTGGTGGGAGGGGCGGTGTCCAACGCCATCGATCGCTTCTCCCAGGGGTACGTGGTGGACTTCATCCAGCTGCCGCACTGGCCGGTGTTCAACGTGGCTGACAGCGGGATCACGGTGGGGATGGTTTTGATCGTCCTGCGGTTCCTGCTCCAGGGCTCCCGCGATGCTTGACGCTCCCGCCGGGACATCCACGGAGCTGACCGTCGCCGTATCCTGCCGGCGCCTCGACTCCTATCTGGCGTCCGCGCTGCAGCTTCCCCGCGCCCGCGCCCGGCGGATGGTGGAGGAGGGGGCGGTGATCGTCGACGGGCGCGCGCCCGTCAGGCCGTCTCTGCCGCTCTCCGCCGGGATGAGGATCGAGGTGGTCGCTCCCGCACCGGCGTCGGCCCCCAGCGTGCTGAAGCCGCGTGTTGTGTACCAGGACGATGCGATCGTGGTCATCGACAAGCCCGCGGGGCTGGTGGTTCACCCCGCGCCCGGTCACCGGGGAGCGACCCTGGTGGACGCGCTGCCCGAGATCGGGGGGGCATGGTCCAGCGTGGGCGGTGACGACCGCCCGGGGATTGTCCACCGCCTGGACCGTGGCACCAGTGGACTGCTGGTCCTGGCGCGCTCGGACCGGGCGCACGAACGCCTCGCCCGCCAGCTCCGCGAGCGCACCATGGGGCGGGAGTACTGGGCGCTTGCATCAGGCGGCTTCGAGGAGGACCGGGGCAGGGTGGAGGCCCCCATCGGCCGGGATCGCCAACGGCCCCGGCGCATGTCGGTGACCGCAGACGGTCGCCCGGCCGGCACCGAGTTCTTCGTGCTCGAGCGCCTTCCACAGCACTCCTGCCTGCGCCTGCGCCTGTGGTCCGGGCGCACTCACCAGATCCGGGTGCACCTCGCGTTCATCGGACATGCAGTGGTCGACGATGCGCTCTACTCGACCTCCAGCGCGGGGCTTGGCCGGCCCGCGCTCCACGCCGCCATGCTGCATCTGCGGCATCCGCTCACCGAGAAGGAGATGGTGTTCCACAGTCCACTGCCCTCGGAGCTGGTCGAGCTCCGGCACCGGCTCGGCGGGGAGGGCGCTCTGGTTTGGCCGTGGGACGAACCCGGAGCGGGGGGGCCGTGAGCTCCTCCGCTGGGCAGCGCCCGGGACGGCTGATCATCCTCTCCGGCCCCAGCGGCGTTGGCAAGGACACCGTGATCCGGCGCCTGCTCGAGATAGCTCCGGAGCTGCGGCGGCCGGTCGCGTTCACCACCCGCGCGCCCCGTCCCGGGGAGGTCGATGGGCGCGACTATTCCTTCGTGGGCGAGCCGGAGTTCCTGGCGATGCGTGACGCCGGACAGTTTCTGGAGACGGCCGTGGTCCACGGCAACCGCTACGGGACCGCGCGCGCTCGGGTCGACGAGCTCCGCCGCCAAGGGCAGGATGTGCTGCTCAAGATCGACGTCCAGGGCGCAGCCCAGCTGCGACAACAGGGCCTGGACGGGTGCTTCATCTTCCTGGCGCCACCCTCTCCGGACGTGCTGCGGGCGCGTCTGCGGCGGCGCCAGACCGAGAGCCCCGAGGAGCTGGCGGTCCGGACTCACGATGCGGAGACGGAGATGGCGGAGGCGGCGAACTATCACCACGTGGTGGTCAACGACCAGGTGGAGCGGGCGGCCGCGGAGATCGCGCAGATCGTGCGCTCGTGGCCGGGCTGAGCGATGGGCAGAAGGGCCTTTGCCACAATGGGCCGACCATGAGTGCGAGCAGCGGCGACTTCGAAGGCCGGCGGATCGCGGTTCACGTGTGCGGCGGCATCGCCGCGGTGAAGGTTCCCGGGCTGATCACGGAGCTGCGGCGCGAGGGTGCCGAGGTGCGGGTGGCGATGACCGAGGCGGGCGCTGCGTTCATCTCTCCCCTGAGCCTGCAGGCGCTGTCGGGGCATCCCGTCAATCGTCGGCTGCTCGACCCCCCGATCGAAGCGGACGGCGCCGGCATGATCCATCTGGACCTGGCGGGCTGGGCGGAGCTGCATCTGGTGGTTCCGGCCACGGCCTCCACCCTGGCCCGCATGGCGGCGGGGCTGGCGGACGACGTTGTGAGCTCCACGCTGCTGGCCACCACGGCGCCGGTCGTGGTGGCGCCCGCGATGGAGACCGCCATGTGGCGCCACCCCGCCACCATCTCCAACTGCCGAACGCTGCGGGAGAGGGGAGTTCAATTCGTGGGCCCTGCAGTCGGGAGGCTCGCCTCCGGGAAGCTGGGGGAGGGCCGGATGGCCGAGGTGACTGAGGTGCTGGCCGCGGCGGCTTCCGTGCTGCGGCCGCGGGGCCCCCTGGCGGGACACCGCGTCCTGGTGACCTCCGGCGGCACCAGGGAGCCGATCGACCCGGTTCGCTTCGTCGGCAACCGCAGCAGCGGCCAGATGGGCCTGGCGCTGGCGGAGGCCGCCGCCGAGCGGGGAGCGCGGGTGACCCTGGTGACGGCGGCCGCGCTGGTGCCAAGGCGCCCGGACATCCGGGTCATTCCCGTGGAGACCGCTGCCGAGATGCTGGAGGAGGTCGTCAGCCGACTCGGCGACACCCGACTGGTGCTGATGGCGGCGGCGGTCGCGGACTACCGGCCGCCCGCCCCGGCGCCCACCAAGTTGCGCCGCCAGGACCGGCCGCAGCTCACCCTCGAGCTGGTGCCGACGCCGGACGTCCTGGGGACGGTGCTGGCCCGCAGGCCGCCGGAGTGCCGGGTCGTGGGCTTCGCGGCGGAGACTGAGGACTTCCGCGCGCGCGGCCGTTCCAAACTCGCTCGCAAGGGGTGCGACATGCTGATCGCCAACCCCGTCAGCGGGGCGCACTCGGCGATGGGAGGAGCGCAGGCGGAAGCGGTGGCGCTCTTCCCCGACGGCCGGGAGGTGGAGATCCCCTTTGCCCCGAAGCAGCAGGTGGCGGCGAGGATCCTGGACCTGGCGGAGACCCTGATCGCCGAGCCCGATGCAGGTGGCGCCCCGGCATGAGCTCGCGGCCGCCCCTGGTGGCCCGGGTGGTGCCAGATCTGCCCGCGGGGCCCCCGGCCCGGGCCTACGACTACCTCGTGCCTGAGAGCCTGCGGCCCGACCTCTGCCTCGGCCAGCGGGTCCTGGTTCCTTTCGGCCGACGCAAGATCTTTGCCTTCGTGGTGGAGTTGCTGGAGGAGTCGGCGGTGGACTCCCTGCGCTCCGTCGAGCAGATCCGCGACTTTGAGCCGCTGGTGTTGCCCCACCAGATCTCGCTGGCGCAGTGGATCTCCGGCCACTACCTAAGCCCCCTGCCTGAGGTGCTGAGGGCGATGGTCCCGCCCGCGCTGCGGACCGGCCGACCCGGTGCCCGGTCTCGACGGTCTCGAACAGGTGACCCGAACGGCCCCGCAGTCGAGATGGGCAGTGGGCCGAAGCTCATCCTGAGCCCGGAGCAGGAGGCGGCGCTGGCTCCAATCCGCCAGGCGATCCTGTGGTCCCGTGCCGAGGAGTTCCTGCTCTTCGGGGTGACCGGATCGGGCAAGACGGAGGTCTACCTGGAGGCGATCAAGACCGCCCTCGGCCAGGGCAAAGGGGCGATCGTGCTGATCCCCGAGATCTCGCTGACCCCCCAGACGGTCGCGAGGTTCTCCATTCACTTCCCGGGCCGGGTGGCTGTCTTGCACTCGGCGCTGACGCCCGCCGAGCGGGGTCGCGAGTGGCGCCGGGTCCGGGCCGGGGAGGTTGACGTGGTGGTGGGGTCGCGCAGTGCGATCTTCGCCCCGATGCGCAACATCGGGGTGGTGGTGGTCGACGAGGAGGACTCCACCTCCTACAAGCAGTACGACCGGGTCCCCCGCTACCACGCCGTCGAGGTCGCTCGCCGCCTGGGTCGCGTGCTGTCGGTGCCGGTGGTGCTGGGGAGCGCCACGCCCCGGCTGGAAACCTACCACCAGGCCCAGCCGGCAGGGCCGATCACGATGCTGCGACTGCCGAAGCGATACGGGAACCGGCTCCTGCCGGCGGTCACCGTTGTGGATCTGCGGGAGGAGCTGGCGCGCGGGAACCGCTCGCCGTTCTCGCGGGCGCTTGCGGAGTCAGTGGGCGAAGCGCTGGCGCAGCGGAGCCAGGTGATTCTCTTTCTCAACCGGCGCGGGGTGTCCAGCGTGGTCCTCTGCCGCACCTGCGGCGAGTCGCTGGGCTGTCCCGACTGCTCGGTGTCTCTGACACTGCACGCCTCGCAGCACGCTCTGGTCTGTCATTACTGCGGCTATCAGATGCCGCTTCCCGAGCTCTGTCCGAGCTGTGGCGGGAAGGTGCTGAGAGCGTTGGGCGCGGGCACCGAGCGGGTGGAGGCGGAGGCGCGCAGCCTCTGGCCCCAGGCTCGGATCCTGCGCATGGACCGGGACACCGTCCTGCACCGTGACGCCCATCGGGAGATCTATCAGGCCTTCGCGGAACGGCGCGCGGACCTGCTGATAGGCACGCAGATGGTCGCCAAGGGTTGGGATCTGCCCGGGGTCCGGCTGGTGGGGATCGTCAACGCCGACATCGCTCTGCACTTTCCGGACTTCCGCGCCTCGGAGAAGACCTTCTCGCTGCTGACCCAGGTCGCCGGTCGGGCGGGTCGCGGCGACGAGCCCGCCCAAGTGATCCTGCAGACCTACTCCCCCGAGCACCCGGCCGTGCTTCGGGCGGTCGACCACGACTACGAAGGATTTGCCGGGATTGAGCTCGAGGCTCGCCGCCAGCTGGGTTTCCCGCCCTTCAGCCGGATGGTGGTGCTGACCAAGAGCGCGGTCCAGGAGGAGCAGGCCCGGCGCGAATGTGAGGTCGAGGTGGCCCGCCTGGCGCCGCTGGCACGCGCGGTCGGGGTGGAGGTGCTCGGCCCCAGCCCCGCCTTCATACCCAAGCTGCGCACCCTGTATCGATGGCAGATCACCCTTCGCGGGGCCACGCTGGAGGGGGTCCGGGAGCACCTGCCGATCGGGCGCGGGTGGGCGGTGGACATCGATCCCGGCTGAGCTCCTTCCCCGTCAGCCACCCATAATCGCTACCGCCGCAATCACATAGGGAGGCCTTAGGGTGCGCATCGTCTTCGCCGGGTCGTCAGAGTTCGCGCTGCCATCGCTGCGCGCCCTGGCGGAGGCGGGGCATGAGGTGACGCTGGTTCTCACCGCCGCGGACCGGCCGGGCGACCGCGGCCGGCTGGCTGCGCGGCCTGTCCGTGACCTGGCTCGGAAGATGGGGTTGGCGGTCGCCCAGCCGCTGCGCTTGACCGCCGCCACGCCGGAGGTGGAGGCCGCCCGCGCCGACCTTCTGGTGGTCTGCGCCTACGGGCAGCTGCTGCCCGAGGCGGTCTTGGCGGCGTTCCCACTGCGGGCTTGGGGCGTGCATCCATCGCTGCTGCCGCGGCACCGTGGCGCATCTCCGATCGCGGCAGCGATCCTGGCGGGGGACGACACCACCGGCGTCACGATCTACGCCATGGACGAGCGCATGGACGCCGGCCCGATCCTGGCGCAGGCTACCATTGCGGTCGAGCCGCGGGCGACCACTCCCAGTCTCACCAGGGAGCTGGCCCAGGTCGCGTCCGTCCTGCTGGTGAAAGCTCTGGAACAGCAGCGCTCCGGCGAGCTGACCGCCACCCCCCAGGACGAACTTCTCGCGACCTACAGCCACAAGCTGAGCCGGCGAGACGGAGTCATCTCCTGGACCATGGCGGCGGTGGAGATCGATCGTCTCGTGAGAGCGCTCCAGCCGTGGCCGGGCACGAGCTGCGAGCTGCAGGGAGGCCCGGTCAAGCTGCTGGCGGGGGAGCCCCAACCCGGTGACAATGCCGGTCATGCGCCAGGGGCGTTGCTCGGGTGGGAGGGCGATTCAGCCAGGGTCGCGACCGGCGCGGGAGCCTACCTGATCCACTCAGTTCAACCGCCATCGGGCAAGCCCATGACCCCAGCCGCCTACGTTCGTGGCCGCCGGCCCGGGGTTCGTTGATGCCCAAGCAGTCCGCGGGCGAGTCGGTGATAGCTCGGAACCGGCGGGCCTGGCATGAGTACCACGTGCTCGAAGAATACGAGGCGGGGCTCGAGCTGCATGGGACCGAGGTGAGATCGCTGCGCCAGGGTGGCGCCCAGATCGGCGAGGCATATGTGCGGATCGAGCGCGGGGAGGCCTGGCTCCTCGGGGCCCACATCCAGCCTTACCAGTTTGGGAACCGCCAGAATCACGAACCGGGTCGTCCCCGCCGCCTGCTCCTGCATCGTCGCGAGATCAGTCATCTGGCGGGGATGGTCAAGCAGCCAGGGCTGACCATGATCCCGCTCGACCTGCACCTCTCCGGCAACCGGGTCAAGGTGCGATTGGGGGTCTGCCGCGGCAAGCGAGAGTACGACAAGCGCCAGGCGCTGATGGAACGGGAGGCGGCCCGGGAGGTGCAACGCGGGCTGGCCAGGGCCTGGAGGCGCGGTTGACAAGGGCGCCGCAGGCCGGCTGCACCTCAGGCGAGCCGCAGTTTGGGGTATAGTCGAGCCAGGTGGCCCGACCCTGGGGGCGTGTGGCTTCGACGGGTGCGTGGGTCGCGAGATGGCGTGTCGAGCCCCGGGCTCGTAAAACCGGGAAAGGCATTAACTGCCAACACTTCGAGCCACTCGGCTCAGCTGGCCTACGCCGCCTGATCTGATCAGGAGGTAGTGCCACAAGCCCGGGCTTAGGCCCGGCGTCGACCGACCGGATGCTCGCGACGGCCGGATTCGACGTTAATACAGCGGGCTTGCTCGGCGGTGGCGCCTCGGCACCGCGGAGGACAGGCACCGAGGCTGGCCGGTTGGCAGCCTGTCCGGGGGCGGTCGGTCGGCGAGATTCATATCCGGGCTACACACGTAGAGGTCTCGTGGGACGCGTTCTCGGACCCGGGTTCGATTCCCGGCGCCTCCACCAGGGTTGTTGCAAAGAGAGTTGCAAGGTTGGTGCCGAAGTTGAGTTCAGGCGCCCCAAAGCGTACTGATGGGTAGTGCAAGAATCCGATCCGACAACCTAAAGACGTCTGGACCGGTATGCATTACG
>JAJYWT010000235.1 GCA_021791345.1 bacterium | reverse complement strand
CTCGACGTGCGCAACTTCCTCATGACCTGTGAGGAGAATCTGGGCCTGGGAGTGGACCACCGCCAGCGCATCGTGTTCTACGAGGGGCGCTCGGTCTGGGTCCGCGCCTATCCCATCTCCATCGACATCAGCGCCATGGAGCAGCTGGTAGCCAGCGAGGGGGTGGCGGAGCAGGAGCGCCTGATCGACTCCTGGCGGCC
Source organism: bacterium (assembly GCA_021791345.1). Next base: position 2,818 of record JAJYWT010000235.1, on the reverse strand, counting down.
GGAGCTGCTCATCCTGCGGGTGGACCGCACCGACCTCAGCAAGAACATCGTGCGCGGCTTCCTGGCCTACGAGCGCCTCCTGGAGACCCATCCCGAGCTGCGCTCCCGAGTGGTGTTCTGGGCTTTCTTGCAACGCAGCCGGCAGGACCTGGACGCCTATCGCGCCTACTTGGGGGCGGTGGTTTCCGCGGCGGCCCGGGTCAACCGGCGCTTCCAGACCGCGGACTGGCTGCCCATCCGCCTCGAGGTGGAGGAGAACATCCACAAGGCGGTGGCCGCCTACAAGAGCTACGACGCCCTGCTGGTCAACCCCATCTACGACGGGATGAACCTGGTGGCCAAGGAGGGGGTGCTCTGCAATGGGCGTGACGGCGTCCTGGTGCTGAGCGAGAACGCCGGCAGCTTCGAGGAGCTGGGGGCGAACTCCCTGGGCATCAACCCCTTCGACATCGACCAGACCGCCGAGGCGCTGCACACGGCCCTGACCATGCCCCGTCGGTACCGCGCCAGCCGGGCCCGCCAGCTGCGCCAGGAGGTGCGGCGCAACGACATCACCCGCTGGATCAGCAACCAGCTGCAGGACCTCAACGACCTGCTGGCCCAGTAGCCCCATCCAGTCCCATGGCGACCGCCGCCAGGAGCGTGGCCCACTCCTTCGGACCCTCCAGGAGGAGGTCCGCCTCAGCCACCAGCTCGGGGTTCACCTCCGAGCTCACCACCCCCACTGCGGCGGCCAGCTCCAGCTGGCCGCGCTCCGAATGCAGCTCCCGCATCGCCGGGAGGTCCCCCAGGTCGTCCCCGGCATAGACGCAGCCGCGCGGCCCGAGACGGTCCAAGAGCAGGCGGAGCGCCGTCCCCTTGTTGCCGCTCCGGAAGGGTCGGGCCTCCACCACCTGACGTCCCCGGACCACCTGCAGCTGGTGGCTCCGGCAGAGCTCCTCGACCTGGCGGCGGATCAGCGGGCCGACCCGGCGAGACTCCGGGGAGTTGCGGTAATGGACTGCCACCCCCAGCGCCTTGACCTCCACCCGGACCCCGGGCATCCCGGCGGTGTAGGCGGAGAGCTCCTGGGCCAGCTGCAGGAGCTCTGGGCGGGGGCGCGGGGGAGCTGGAGGTGGCTCGCCCGAGCTCAGCTGGAGCCATGGCTCCTGGCCGTAGCTGCCCAGCAGGAGCGCCCCGGTGATCCGGCAGCGCGAGGCGAGATTGGCCAGGTCGCGGGCGCTGATGACCGCCACGGGAGTGTGGGAGGCCAGTTTCTCCAGCGCCGAGCGCGCTTCCGGGAGAGGGGCGGCGCGGTCCGGGTCCCGGACCACCGGAGCCAGGGTGCCGTCGAAGTCGGTGGCCACCAGCAGGCTGCCACGTCTTGCCAGCCTGATCAGGGGGGCGGCGAGCGCCGCAATCCCCGGGGGCGCTGCCGGTGCCACTTTCCGATCATAGATGGGGCGGGCCCCGATGCCGGGAACGGTGTCATCCGCTAACCTGCAGAGGTGGGATCTTCACCTCCGGCTGAGGAGAGCGTCTCCGACCTGGTCGAGTCGCTCACCCGGGATCTGCGCCAGCTGGTGACGGACGAGTTGCAGCTGGCCAAGTCCGAGGCCAAGGACACCCTGAGGCGTGGTCTCCGCGCGCTGATCGGGCTCGCGCTGGCCATCCTGGGACTGAGCCTCATGGTGCCCTTCGCCCTGGTCACGCTGGTGGAGTGGATCCCCAACCACACCCTGGTGGCCGGGCTGATCGCCGCGGTCGGGCTGCTGATGGTGGGAGCGGGAGGGGCGGTGGTCTTCGCCAACCGCCGACTCATACCGCTGGTGCTGACTCGCAAGACGGTGCAGGAGGACCTCGAGTGGGCGCGGCTACAGACCAGGCGCACGCACAGGTAGTCGCCACCCGCCAGCGGCTGGAGGGCACCCTGGACCGACTGGAGGTGCGGCTTCGCCGCGATCTTGACCCCCGCTACCGCCTCCGCCGGGATGGGCCGCGGATCGCGGCGGCCGGGGTGGCGCTGCTGGTGGTGGGGGTGGCGGTGTGGGCGCGCCGACGGCGGCACCACTCGGCGGAGCCCGAGCAGGACTGGATCGCCACCATGCCCGAGGAATGGCGCCGGCGGCTCGAGGAGCTGCTCGCCGAGGCCGCCAGCAAGGGCGGGTTGAGCTCCGCCGCCGGGTCGGAGCGGGGACACCGGACCCAGCCGCTCTGGCAGAAGGCCGGCCTACGCCTGGGCCGGATGGCGGCGCCAGTGGTGCTGAACGCCGCCGCCGAGCGGCTGGTGGGCCGGCACGACGACGACAGCTGACAGCTCCTGGTCGGACGGCCCCACATCGGCGATCACCACCACCGGCCCGGGGTACCCACGGGTGCGGGAGCTGCGCGAGGGCGACGTCCCCCAAGTGGGCGCCATGCTGGCGCGGGCCTTTGCCACCGACCCCACCACGGAGTGGCTGTTTCCCTCAACGCGCGGCCGGGAGCGGCGGCTGGAGCGCTGGTACCGCCTCAACGTGATGGCGCTGCAGGACGCGGGGGAGGGATGGGTCACCGACGACCTCTCCGCAGCGGCGCTGTGGTTGCCCATGGGGGTTCCCCGGCGGGGAGCCAGGCCCCACCTCCGGCGTCAGCTCGACCTCAACCTGAGGATCGGGGTCGCGCTGCGCACCCGGTTCGTCGCGGCACTCTCGGTCAACCTGGAGGTCCACCGCCGCCACCCCCGAGAGCCCACCTGGTACCTAGCGGCGCTGGGGACCGAGCCGGATCTCCAGGGTCGGGGGCTGGGCACCGCGGTGCTCCAGCCGGTCCTCCGGCGCTGCGACCAAGAGCGCCTTCC
>JAJYWT010000219.1 GCA_021791345.1 bacterium | reverse complement strand
TCTTCGCTGCCCGGCGGCCGTAGAGGCGGGCGCACAGCGAGGTGAGGATCTCGGTCACGTCCCGGACCAGGTCGTCGTCAACCTCGGCGGGGTCCACCACCAGCAGCCGGCGTCCCGGCGCGGAAAGCGCCGCTTCCACGTACTCAGCGCCGCAGCGGGCAAATCGGTCCCTGTGCTCGACCACGATCGTCGTTACCGACTCGTCCCGCAGCAGAGCCGGAAACCTTGGCCGTTTACCGTTCAGCGCGGAGCCCACCTCGGTGACCACACGGCCGACCGAGAGGCCCTCGCCTGTCGCCCACGCGGTGACCCGGGCCACCTGCCGGTCGAGGTCGGTGCGCTGGTCCGCCGACGAGACGCGGGCGCAGACGGCGACGCTGCCAGTGGCGGCGGCTGAGCCTGGAGCGTCCACCAGGATCAGGCCCCCGACGCGGTGCGCCGGCACCGGCAGCCTGCCATCCCGGAACCAACGGTATGCGGTCACCGGGTGAATCCCCTGCTCCTTCGCCCACTCCTTCAAGTTCATCTCCGCTCACTATAGCTCAGCGTACGAGCAACTGTTCGTAACCCTGTGCCTTGGGCGACTCCCTCGCACTTTAGGCGGCTGCCGCCACCCTTCGGCGGAGGGCGATACAGCAACTGCAGGGGCTGCTACCGTTTCGTCACCAGCTGAAGGCCCTTTGATCCCCAATGCTGTGGGGGTTCGAGCAGTCCGGGCCCTCAGCGGCTCACCGGTTGCTCTCAACCAGGACGTTGAGAGGTTCTCATGTCGATCAGTGCTCTGCGGCCGCGCCATCCGGCCCGCGAACAGCCGCTGGGCAACCGCCCGTTCCCGCGCACCTCACTGCCTGAACCGGAGGCACGGGGAAGCCGCCAGCTGACCCAGACGGTGGCGGTGGTGGCGCTGCTGGTGACTCTGGGCTATCTGGCCTGGCGCACTCTCTTCACCCTCAATCTCGGCGAGTGGTGGATCTCGATCCCCTTGCTGGTACTGGAGGTCCATGCGGCCTTCAGCCTGGCCCTGTTCACCATCAACCTGTGGGATGTAGACGCGACGCAACCGCCGACCCAGCGGGATGGCACGGATCTCAAGCTGGCGGTGTTGATCCCCACCTTCAATGAGCCGGAGGAGACCCTGCTCCCGACCGTGGCAGCCGCGGTCAGCGCCAACCTCGCCCACGACACCTGGGTCCTGGACGACGGCTCCCGCCCGCGGGTTCAGGCGCTGGCGGAGCGCCTGGGCGCGCGATATCTCGCCCGCCCTACCCATGAGCACGCCAAGGCTGGCAACGTCAACCATGCGCTGAGCCAGTTGGACGCCGATCTGGTGGCGATCATCGACGCGGACCACGTGGTGCACGCCGACCTGTTTCGCAACACCCTTGGGTACTTCGACGACAACCAGGTCGCACTGGTGCAGACGCCCCAGGACTTTTACAATTTGCACTCCTTCGAACACGAGCGCGACTTCAGCGAGCAACGCCTCTTCTACCGGGCCCTGCTGGCCGGGCGGAACCGTTGGAACGCCGCGTTCTGCTGCGGCACCGGAGCCATCTTCAGGGTCGCGGCTCTGCGCGACGTGGGGGGGCTGGCCGTGGATACCGTTACCGAGGACATTCACACCACCCTGCGTCTGCACCGCCGTGGCTGGCGGACCGTCTTTCACAACGAGGTGCTGGCCCACGGACTGGCCGCCGCCAACGTGGTGCAGTACCTCGGACAGAGGTTGCGCTGGGGGACCGGGGCCATGCAGCTGCTGCGCCGGGAAAACCCGGCCACGGTGAGCGGCCTCACTCCCATGCAGCGGGTCAGCTACCTGACGACCCTGCTGGGTTGGTTCGAAGCCTGGCGCTCGCTGGGCTATCTGCTGGTGCCGATGGTGGTGCTGCTGGTGGCGGCGGTCCCGATCCAGGCCCCGTTTGTGGAGTTCGCGCCGATCTTCATCGTCACCTTCCTGGTCCAGCGCTACGCGATGCGTCGACTGGCGCGCTCCACCTCCAGCCAGGGGCTGGCCACCGTCTTCGAGGTGGTCCGGATGCCCGCCAATCTGCACGCCACCCTGCGGCTGCTGCGGAGCTCGGAGCTTCCCTTCCGCGTGACCGAGAAGGGCCGCACCGGGGCGGCCCGAACCCGGATGCCGGTGCCCTGGTTGCTCTGGGCGCTGTTGGGGGGCAGCCTCATCACCCTGGGTTGGGCCGGGGCCAGTCTGCTGAATCTGACCCCGGTTCACTACCGGGTGCCCTGGGTCGCCTACGGGTCTTTGTTCTGGTTGCTGGTCAACCTCGGGATCCTGCTGGCGGCGATAGGGCGGATCCGCTCCCGGCGATTTGCGGCCGAGCGGCGGGCGTCCGTGCGCTTCGATCTGGACGCGCCGGTCCTGCTCGCCGGGACGCCGGCGCGCCTGCTGGATGCGTCCCTGACCGGGGCCCGGATACTGCTGTGGAACCCACTGCCGGGTTTCCCAGTTGGCAGCGAGCAGACCCTGGATATCCATCTGGGCCAGAGGACGTACACGTTCCAGGTTGCGGTGCGCAGCGTCATGCCCGCCCCGGACCCCGGGCCAGCTGTCGTGGCCGGCTTGGAGTTCGTGCCGGGTCAGACCAGGGAATGTGCGGCCCTGGCGTTGGCGCTGTTCCAGACCGGCGCCGAGCCGAGGGCGTCCACCGTGCAATCCGAGCCGGTGGCGCAGGCAGTGGCCACCAGCTGAGCTGAGTCAGCTTCCTGCGGCTGTCGGACGGCGCGCCCAGCGGGCCCACGACCTCAAAGCTGCACCCGTGCTCACGCGCGCCCCCGCCAGACCAGGGTCACCATCTCCGTCTCCTGATTGGGGTCCCGGGACCGCAGCAGCTGCGCCAGCTCGTCCGTCCGGGCTTCGGGGAGGCAGAGCCGTTGACGCACCCAGGCGATGGCCTGCGGGTCGCGAGGGTCGAACCTCGGGCGCCGGCTCCGCCAACGGATCACCTCGACCTCTACGCCGACGGTTTCCTGAACCACCTTGACGGCGGTCTCCGCGGTCGGGACCTCGGGCCGCCGCAGGCCCCAGAAGTGCTGCCACAGCCAGTTCAGGGGCTGTTGAGGATGTGATGAGGTCAGCTCCATCACCACCTGGGCCCTGGCCGTATCCGTGAGGGCGGTCACGAATGCGTCGAGCGCCGGAACGTTGTACGCGACATTGGCACAGACGACGACGTCGGCTGCCTCCACCTTCGGTCTGACCTCGGGCCAGGTGCCCTCGACGGTGGTCACCACCACGCTGCGGGGAGCGATCGCGAGGAGCTCCCGCAGCATCTCCGAGCTCTGGTCGACCGCAACTATCCGGCTCGCCCGTGCCGCCAGCGGCAGGCTGGCCGCACCTGCTCCGGCACCCACGTCCACCACCACGCCGCTGGCGGGAAGTGCCTCCAGCGCCCGCTCATGGGTCGGGGTCGGTGGCAGTTCCAGAGCCGCCCGGGCCGCGGCCGCGAACGCTTCCGGGGGGAGTCGCCAGGGCGACTCGGGTGCCTGGGCGAGGATCTCCTGCGGCAGCGCCCAGCTGCTCAGGGCCGCGGCCCAGCGATCCTGTGCAGTCATCGCCTGCATTCTCCCTCTCATCGCAGGACGGCCGGGCTACCGAATGGGCGGCTCAAACGATCTGACCGCGGGTGAATTGCGACCGTCCAGAGCCATGACCGAGTGCGAAGATCACAAGATGGACTCGCCGCGGCGCGCTAGGCATCCGATCTTCGCCCGCTGCTACTCGGTGTTGGGGCCGTTGGCGGAGCTGGCGGCGATGCAGGGGGTGAGGCGGGAGCTGTTGGGCGGTCTCAGCGGTCGGGTCCTGGAGATTGGCGGGGGAGCGGGTGCCAACCTTCGCCACTATCCCCAGGAGGTGGAGAAGGTCACCGTGGCCGAACCGGAGGCCGCTTTGAGATCCGCCTGCCGACGGGCCGCCCGGAGCGCTTCGGCTGCGGTGGAGGTGATCGACGCGATCGCTGAGGCGCTTCCGCTTCCCGACGCCTCCTGTGACGCCGCCGTGTCGGCACTGGTGCTCTGCTCAGTCACCGATCAGCAGCAGGCTCTGGCCGAGCTCATGCGCGTGATCCGCCCGCACGGGGAGCTGCGGTTCTACGAGCATGTGCGCAGCCCGGGGCTGGGTGGGCGTGTCCAGGACGCCGTTGACCCAGCCTGGGGCGTGATTGCCGGAGGATGCCACCTGAACCGGGCCACCCTGCCGGCCATCAGCCAAGCGGGATTCATCGTGACCGCGATGCGGGAGGTTCCGACCCGGTTCGCCGGCATTCCGCTGCCGGCACCCCGCATGGTTTTAGGCCGGGCCATTCGTCCGTGACCCGAGTCGGCCAAGCCCTCCCGGACCGGGCGCTCGCGAACTGGGGTCCCCATTGGCACATCCCAGGGCCGGGACGAGCCATCTGCGTAGCGGGAGCGGCCACTGGGCGAGCCCCCTGTTGAGCCCGATCGCGGCGGTGGCTGCACCCGGTTGACCGAGCAATAGCTCCGGAGTCTGGAGCCACTCGAAGGTGCGGTGTTGGCCTCTCAAGGCTCGTCGTGCCGGGGGATTGCCGGACTCGAGCCAACAGGCTGGGGCGGCGCGACACCTTACACCTGGATCGTCAGCGGCGACCTGACTTCAGCCCCGTGGTGGCGCGTGGCTCGCGTGTCTTGACAAAGGTTCGACCCTGCTGATATTCTCCCGCGACCGGAGTCCGGTGAGGGCCCGCAGGGGCTTGGGGCCCTCAGGTGAGGGAGTCAAGTAGGGGGTTGCCATGGCCGAGCAAGCACTGACGGGCGCTACGCCGGTTGCCGAAGCCGGACGGCACTACAAGAAGGACCTCGGTCTCTGGTCGGTGGTCTTCTTGGCCACGGGGGCGATTCTCGGTCCCGCGGTGGGCTTCACCCCCGTGTCGGTCTTGGGCTTGGCCGGCCCCGCGGGCATCTTCTCCTGGGTGATTGCGTTCCTGATGATCATGGTGCTGGCCCTCTCGTACATCGAGCTCGGCACCATGTGGCCGCGCGCGGGTGGGGTTGCCTACTACCCGGCTCGAGCCAGCGGCCCTCTGGTAGGCGTGCTGAACGGATGGGGTGCGTTCATCGGCTATGCCCTGGCTGTGCCCTCCATCATCGTTGCCTTCGTGGAGTACCTGAGCTACTGGTTCCCGGCCCTCTTTGCCAACGGCACCCTGACCTGGCTGGGGATCCTCATCGCCTACGTGGTTCTGCTGCTGATGCTGTTTGTGAACAGTCTGCGCATTCGCTACATGGGCGAGATCAACAACGCGCTCACGGTGTTCACCATCCTGGGGCTGGTGGTGATCGTGGTGGCTCTCCTGACCCACTTCCACGCCTCCAATTTCAGCAGCTTTCATGGCCTCTTCCCGCTCGGCGCCAGCGGTCTCCTGCTGGCCGTGACCGCCACCGTCTACGGCTACGGCGGCTTCCGGCAACCGATCGATTACGCCGAGGAGGTCAAGGATCCGGGGCGGACCATTCCCAGGGCCGTCATCCTCACCATGTTCATCGTGCTGGCGATCTTCGCCTTCGAGAGCTTCGCCTACACCGGCGCGATCAACTGGCACGGGATGAAACTGGCGGGCGGAGCCTGGGGCGCCCTCAGCGGACTCGAGTTCCCCTTTGTGACCGTCGCCAACGGCAGTGGCCTCGTGATCATCGGCCTGATCGCGATCGTGACCACCCTCATCGCCAGCTTCAAGGACGGGTACATCTACTCCGGCGGGGCAGCCCGAGTCGGCCAGACCATGGCTCGCTACGACAACTACCTGCCTTCGATCTTTGCCCGCCTCTCGCTCCAGGGAATCCCCGCGGCGTCCCTGCTGCTGGTGCTGGTCGTGGTGGCGATCTACCTCATCCTGCTGCCGGCGTTCTCCAGTCTCTTCCCGCTGGTGGCGTCCGCTTTGGTGCTCTCCTATGCGCCGGGGCCGCTCGCCTGCGCGATCTTCCGCCACCGTCACCCGGACGAGCCCCGTCCGTACCGCATGCCCTACCTCAACGTCCTCGGGCCGCTGGCGTTCGTGGTCGCCAGCCTCATGGTGTACTGGTCCGGGTGGACGGCGATCCGGATCCTGATTCCCTCGGTGGTGGTCGGGGTCCTGCTGCTGGGCTTCTACCGGCGCACTCGCCCAATCACCCGCCAGGACCTGATCTACGGAGCCTGGATGCCCGCGTATCTGGGGGTGATTGCGCTGCTCTCCTTCCTGGGCGGGACCGCCTTCGGTGGCCGCAACGTGATCCCGTTCCCCTACGACTCCATCGTCTTTGCGGTGGTGGCCCTGGGCTTCTACTATGTCGGTTACTGGAGCGGAATCCATTGGACCGGAACCTCGATCAGTGAGGAGGACGCGGGTCCCGCGACCGCGGTTGCCACGTCGTGAGATGACGGCCGGACTGGCGGCGGTGCATCTCAAGACCCGTGCCCTCAGGTGCAGCGGGTGCTGTCTGCGATGAGCAAGGACATCAAGTGCGCGATCGGGGTGCATGTGGATGCGGTCGCCGGATGGCTGGGCTCCTACGGCGGCGAGGACTCGCCGTCGGACATCCAGCGCGGCGTCTTTGCAGGCGAGGTGGGGATCCCCCGCCTTCTGACCCTTTTCGAGCGGCTCGGCCTTCGCACCACCTGGTTCATTCCGGGGCACTCGATCGAGACATTCCCAGACCAGGTGGCTCAGGTGGTGGCCGCGGGCCATGAGGTCGGCGCGCACGGTTACTCGCATGAGAACCCGATCGCGATGAGCCCAACCCAGGAGGAGGAGGTCCTGGCGCGCTGCGTCGACCTCATCGGCAAGGTCAGCGGTCAGGCGCCGCGGGGCTACGTGGCCCCGTGGTGGGAGATGTCGGAGCACACCGTGGACCTGCTGCTGCGCTACGGCTTCCGCTACGACAACAGCCAGGGCTACCACGACTTCCTGCCCTTCTTCGCCCGGGTCGGGGATCGCTGGACCAAGGTCGATTACGGGCTTCCTGCCAAAAGCTGGATGCAGCCCCTGCAGCGCGGCCGAGAGGTGGATCTGGTGGAGATCGCCGCGAATTGGTACCTGGACGATCTGCCCCCCATGATGTTCATCAAGCAGTCGCCCAACAGCCATGGCTTTGTCAACCCAAGGGAGCTGGAGCAAATCTGGCGCGATCAGTTCGATTGGGTCTACCGCGAGATGGACTACGCCGTGTTCCCGCTCACGATCCACCCCGACGTGAGCGGCCGCCCCCAAGTCCTGCTCATGCTGGAGCGGCTGATCGCCTACATATCCACGCACGAAGGCGTCTCCTGGGTGCCCATGGAAGAGGTAGCCGCGGATTTTCGGACTCGCATGGGCCGGCGTGGCTGAGGGAAGACCTCAGGGTGTGACGGAAGGCGCCCGGCGGTGATCAGCCCATCCCGGCGGGCGGCCGCGCGGCCGATTTCGGTCCGGTCCCGGCCTTGGGGGCGCGGGGCGGGGACGGACTCAGTTGGCGGTCCTGAGAACGCTTCGCCTGGCGACGTCGGCACCAGCAGGGAGGTTTGTCATGTCCATCAGCCGCTTTCCCACTCCTGACCTGCGGGATCTGCCGCCGGACCTCAGAGAGCGGATCACGGCCATCGCCGACAAGACTGGCTTTGTCCCCAATGTGTTCCTGGCTCTGGGCCATCGTCCGGCTGAGTTGCGAGCCTTCATGGATTACCACGATGCGGTGATGGAGCGCGAGGGTGGGCTCAGCAAGGCAGAGCGCGAGATGATCGTGGTCGCGACCAGCGCTCAGCGGAGTTGCCCCTACTGCGTCATCGCCCACGGCGCGATCCTCAGGGTGAGGGCCCGCAACCCCCACATCTCCGACCTGCTGGCGGTGAACCACCGGCTGGCCCCAATCAGCGAGCGCGAGCGGGCGATGCTCGACTACGCTCTGAAGCTCTCCCTCACCCCTGAGCTGATTGGTGAGCCTGACCGGGAGGCCCTGTTCGCCGCCGGGTTCGGCGAGGAGGAGATCTGGGACATCTCCGCGGTGGTGGCCCTCTTCGCCCTGGCCAACCGGATGGCCCTGGCCCTCGATCTTCGTCCCAATCCCGAGTTTCACGACCTGGGCCGGGCCGCCCCGGCTTCCTCTGCCAGAAGCTGAGGGGATTTCCTCTCCTCGCCCCATTCCGTTGGCGTTGGTTTGTGATAGCTTAGTGATATCGGTCTATCAGGGCGGGAGGCGGGAGAAGCCATGAAGGGCGAAGATTCGGTCGGACCCGGACCCGGACCCGCGGGGGTGCGAGCCGGCCTACACCCGGCGCGCGTCGCCGTGGAGGAGCGGGCGGCACCTGCTCTGAACGGCTGGCTCGGAATGCTGGCCATCGCGGCCGCCATCGTTGCCGCTCACTACCTGTTCGACGCCGGACAGTCGGTCGTCGGGGTGGCTCTGCTGGTGGCGGCGGCTGTGGTCGCCGCGTCCCTGGTGGTCGTCCAGCCTGGCCAGACCCAGGTGGTGCGCTTCTTCGGGAACTACGTGGGCACGGTGCGCACCACCGGCTTCTTCTGGACCCTGCCTCTCACCGTGCGCCGGCGGATCAGCGTCAGGGTGAGGAACTTCGAGACCGGCCATCTCAAGGTCAACGATGCGGACGGCAACCCGGTGGAGATTGCCGCCATCGTGGTCTGGCAGGTGGCGGACACCGCCCGGGCTGTCTACGCGGTGGAGGACTACCTCAATTTCGTGATGGTGCAGGCGGAGTCCGCCCTCCGCCACGTTGCCACCACCCACCCTTACGACGAGCCGGTGGGTCAGGGGATCTCGCTCCGCGGCTTCACCGACCAAGTCGCCCATGAGCTCGAGCAGGAGGTGGCCGACCGGGCGGCCATCGCGGGGGTGGAGATAGTGGAGGTCCGCATCAGCCACCTGGCCTACGCTCCGGAGATCGCCCAGGCGATGCTGAGACGGCAGCAGGCGGCGGCGGTGGTGGCGGCGCGAGGGCGGATCGTCGATGGGGCGGTGGGGATGGTGGAGATGGCCCTTGACCAGCTCAATCGGCGGGGGATCGTGGAGCTGGACGAGGAGCGCAAGGCGGCGATGGTGAGCAACCTCATGGTGGTACTCTGCAGCGACCAGCCCACCTCGCCGGTGGTGAACGCCGGCACGCTCTATCCCTGAATGGCGGCGGCCCGCAAGCCGGTACTCCTGCGCATGGACCCGGCGGTCCACGAAGCCCTCGCCCGCTGGGCCGCCGACGAGCTGCGCAGCGTGAATGCCCAAGTCGAGGTGCTGTTGCGCCAGGCGCTGAGGCAGGCCGGTCGGATGCCGGAGCGAGCCGGTCAGCCCGCCCGCCGGGGGCGCCCACCCGCCGCCTGATCGCGGCGGGTGGGCGGCAGGTCAGAAGTCGTACAGGCGGGCGGTGTTGCCCTCCATGATGTCCGACTCCACCTGCTCCAGCCAGGGTCGCCGGGCCCCCTGTCGCTCCCAGCGCTGGCGCACGGTGACCCAGGCCTCGTGGAGCACGTGGGCCCCGAACCAGTAGGTCTCGGGGTGGCCGTGGCCGTCGGTCCCGCAGAGGACGCGGGAGGTCGGGGCGAAGTCAAGGATCTGTTCCAGCCGATTGGCGACTGTGGCCACTGCGTACAGGTTGAACTCTGAGATCTCGGCGTAGACGTTGGGCCGGGCCAGCGTCAGGAATGCCAGCTCCTCGTGCCACGGGTAGGCCCCATGGATGAGCACGACCGTGGCCGCCCGGCCCTCGGGGGTCAGCAACAGCTCCTCGAGCAACAGCGGGTTCGCCTCACTGAGCCTGATCTCGGAGTCGCCGAACCCGGTGTGGATCTGGAAGGGCAGGCCGAGCTCGGCGGCCCAGCCCAGGGCCGAACGAAGGATGAGGTCGCGAAGCGCCTTGCCGCGGCGCCGCGGCGGCAGGCCGGCGGTCTCATCGAGGGAGCGCTGCGCACGCTCCAAGTCGGCGGTGGGGTCGACCGCCAGCCCGGTGCGGTAGGCGATGATCGTCTTGAAGCCACGGTAGCCACTGGCCGGGGCCTGCTCGACCGCGGCTTGGACCGCGTCGAACACCTCCTGCGCCAACGCCCCCTCCGCGACCATGCGGTCGATGAGCGGTTCCAGCCGCAAGATCGGCCGAACCGGGCAGCCGATCAACTCCTCGAACCGCTCCGCCTGGGCGGTGGTCGCGTCCAGCCGCCATCCAGGGTCCAGGACCACCCCCTTGATGCCGGCGTCCGCGAAGAGGCCGCGCACGTAAGCCGGCCAGTCTGAGCTGGACTGGGCGCGGGCCTGACTCACCTCCGCCACCTCGCATCGAAGATAGCCGGCGAGCCGGACGGCCAGGAGCTCGTGGCTCAGTCGCGATGGGCTGCTGCGGCCACGCTCCCGCCGCTCCTCGTCGGTCGCCGCCAGCTGGACGTTGATGTCGGACAGGTCCAGCGTCCCGCCGTGCTCCGACACGGGATGGCCGTGGCTGTCGATCATCGGGTCGGCTCGCTCGGTCCCATGTCAGCCGGGCTCCTTCGGGACGGGGGGCGTGTACTCCACCTTGAGCCCGGAAGCCACCGCGTTGGAACCGTTGAAGAAGTCCACGACCGCCATCAACTCGACCAGTTCCGCATCGCCCATGCCCATGGCGCGCAGCGCGTCCGTGTGGCTGGACAGGCAATACGAGCAATTGTTGGTGGCAGAGACCGCCACCGCGATTATCTCCTTGGTGCGGCGATCGAGCGCGCTCTCGGCCATCACCGCCTTCAGCTTCTCCCAGGTGGCCTTAAGGTACTCGGGCCGGTGGGCCAGCGCCTTCCAATAGTTGGGCACCCGCTGCAGATTGCGGCTCGCCAGGATCTCCTCGTAGACCTCCTTGACCACACCGGTGGCCTCCTCCTCTTCGACCAAGCGCACCAGGGCCATTTCCGTCTAGCTCCTGGGCGCCGCAGCCTGAGGCAGCGCGGCGACGGCCACGCGCCAGTCCGGCATGGCCTGGCTGTCTCCCCGGACCAGGCGGAGGTATTCCCCCTGGATCGCCGCGGTCACCGGCCCCAGGCTGCCATCGCCGACGACCCGGCCATCGACTGAGGTTATGGGGGCGATCTGGACCCCGGTCCCGGACAGGAACAGCTCATCGGCCGCCAGCAGTTCGCTGCGGTCGACGCGCCGCTCTTGAACCGTGATCCCCTGGGTCCGGGCGATCGCCATCACGCAGTCACGGGTGATTCCCACCAGCACGTCGTCACTGGCCTGGGGGGTCACCAGCACATGGTCCTGAACCAGAAAGAGATTGGAGGACGAGGCCTCGGCCACGTGACCATCGCCGGTCAGCAGGATAGCCTCGTCGAATCCGCGCATCCTGGCCTCGTCGGAGGCGAGCGCGGCGTTGATGTAGGCGCCAGTGGGCTTGCCGCGGGAGGGGATCGCGTTGTCATCGATCCGGCGCCAGGCCGAGATCATCACGCTGAGACCCTTGCGAATATCCAGATAATCGCCGAACGGTTCGGTGTACACGCAAAAGTCGGTGGCGATCCCACCGAGAGACACCTTGATGGTTGAGCCCGACTTGTAGATGATCGGCCGGATGTAGACATCCTGGTGGTAATCGTTGCGGGCCAGCAGCTCCAGGATGACTCCTTCGATGTGCGCGGCGGTGAGCGCTGGGTCCGGCTCCAGGTGCAGGATCCGCGCCGAGCGGAGCAGGCGCTCGACGTGCTCGTGCAGGCGGATCACGAAGAGCTGCTCCCGGCCGGCGTTCCAATAGGCACGGATTCCCTCGAAGCAGCCGGTGCCGTAGTTGAACGCGTGGGTGGTGATGGGAACCCGAGCCTGGTCTCGGGTCACGTAGTCGCCCTCGAAGTACACGATGTCGCCCGGATTGGTCATACGTATCTCCCCATGCCGCCTGCCACATCGATGGAGGCCCCGCTGATGTAGCTGGCCCTCGATCCAGCCAGAAACGCCACCAGGTCCGCCACCTCCTCGGGCTCTCCGAACCTTCCCAGCGGCACCTCCTGGGCCGCGGTGCGGGCGAAGAACTCGGACTCGGAGAGCTCCGGCGCCCGTTGGCGATGGATGTTCTCCCACTGGGGGGTTCGGACGAAGCCGATGTTGACGCTGTTGACCCGGATGCCCTCGGCTCCGAACTCCATCGCCTGAGCCTTGCTGAGGGCGAGACAGGCGGCCCGATTGACCGTGGTGGCGAAGAAGTTGGGATCGGGCTGGCGGCCGTAGATGGCGTTGATGTTGATGATCGCCGGCCCCTTGCTCGCGCGCAGATGGGGCAGTGCGGCCCGGCTGCAGCGGATCTGGGAGAAGAGCTTCACCTCGAGATCGGCCTGAAAGTCCTCGTCCGTCAGGGTTTCGAAGGTGCCCGGGTGAGCCCTCCCGGCATTGTTCACCAACACATCCACCCCGCCCATGAGCTCGGCCGCGGCCGCCACGAATCGCGAAACCTCACCCGGTCTGGTGACGTCACAGACTTCGGCAAATACCCGCCCATGGGTGGCCAGTGCCGAGCGGGCCGACTCGAGTTCATCCTGGTGCCGAGAGCAGATCGTTACGACCCCGCCCTCTCGCAGCATCGCCGCGGCGATGGCGTAACCGATCCCCTTGGACCCCCCGGTCACTATCACCCGACGGTCGCGAAGGCCCAGATCCACTGCCGGCTACTCGTGCTCCTGGCGTGCCTGGTCCGCCAACTGCAGGAGGGCCTGGCGCGGAGGGTTGAAGACGTCATATTCCAGGCAGCTGGTCTCCTTGGTGCGAGCCCCGTGGGGGACATTCGCCGGGACTACGGCCACCATCCCCGGGGTCAGGGTCCTGGCCTCTCCGTCGATTTCGAACTCCAGCTCGCCCTTGACCACCAGGGTGATCTGCTCCTCGTCGTGGGCATGCACCGGCGCTTCGGTACCGGGCTCGAAGTGAACGGCCATCAGCATGGTCCGCTCCCCGAGCAGATATCGGAACTCGAGACCGGGCACGAACGCGACCGGATCCTCGCCGCGCTCCAGGTCGACGAACCGGCCGGGAGAGGTGGGCTGCCTGCCGGTGCCTGGTTGACTGAAGTACTGGTCCGCGAGGCTCATCAGCTCCCCCTTCTGGCTTCCGTTTCAGCTGCGGGGTCCGCGGAGGCCCTCGACGCGCTGCCCGGTCGCTGGCCGGCGCCAGCGGCGCCCACAGGTAAAGCATAACAGTCCCCGCTATCATGTAAGGGTGTCAGACGTGGGGGGCATTTGATCTGATGACTGAGAACCGGGTACCACCTAACAACAACCGGAGTGGGCGGACCCCGAGCGGCGAGCTCTCGCTCGACGCCATCGACCTCTCGATCCTGATCCTGTTGCTCCGGGATGCTCGCAGCTCGGTGCGCAAGATCGCGGCCGGGGTCGGGATGTCGGCGCCCGCGATCTCGGAGCGGATCGCTCGCCTGGAGCGCCATGGCGTTCTCCGCGGGTACCGAGCGGAGGTGGACTGGGCCCGGCTGGGCTACGGCGTCACCGCTTACCTCATGATCACCGGGGTCCAGGGCTGGGAGCAGGCGGAGACCGTGGGCGCGCTGCGGGCCCTCCGCGAGGTCGAGAGCGTGGAGGTGGTGACCGGGACGGCCGACCTGGTGGTCAAGCTGCGGGTCCGCAGCCAGGCCCATCTGCGGGACTGCCTGTTCGACAGCATCTGGAAGGTTCCCGGAGTCCACCGCACCGAGACGATGATCTGCCTCAGCGATGACTCGGCCAAGCCGTTCTCGCTGGAGCTGGCGGAGTCTCTGCGCGAGGAGGCCCGTTGAAGGCGGTCATCTGGCGCCCTCCCGGCTCAGAGGTTTGGTTGCGTGTGTGAACTCCTCCTGGCCGCCTGGCCCCAGCCGGTTTCCATCAGCGAGATCTGGCCGTGGGCGCGTGCGCTCGAGCGCTACGGCCTGGGCGGTTTCGGCTGGGGCGTCGCCTGGCGCGATGGTCAAGTGGTTCTAAGCCATCGCCGGCCCACGACTCTGGCGCAGGACGATGCTGGGGTGCGGAGTCTGGCCCAGGTGCGTTCGACCTGCTTTCTGGTGCATCTGCGCCGGCCGTCGCAGCTGACCACCACGTCCTTGGCTGACACCCAACCCTTCCTGGCGGAGTCCGGTGCCTTCGCCTTCGCCCACAACGGCAGGTTGGACCTGGCAGAGGGTCAGCGCGAGCGCTTCTTGGGCCGCCTGTCCGGGCGAGCGGACAGCGAGGTGGGGTTCCGCCTCTTGGAAGACCTGCTGGCTAAGGACTCGCCGGAGTGGGCGCTGCCGGAGGTGCACCGCCAGCTGGAGGGGACCGCCAACTTCGGTTACCTGCCGGCCACCGGGGCGGCGCTCGCCTACCACGGCGCGCCCGCCAACCAGATGTGGGGTTTTGCGCTGGACGGGGCTCGGGTGGTCACGACCGGGTTGCACTCAGCGGACGACGCGATCTTCCAGCTCTGCTTTCCCGAGGCCCGGGACCGTCGGCCGCTCCAGGTCGGCGAGGTGGTGGCGCTCGACCCGGGCTCTGGCCCTGCGGGGAGAACCAGCGAGGCCATTTCGTCCGGCCGCGTGGGCTGAGTGTCACCGAGGGCAGTGCCAGAGGTGCATTAGAGAGAGGAGGTGGACATGACTGAGCGACCGGATCGGGACCTGGCGATGGGCAAGGTCGGCTTTGTCGCCGAGCACGGTCTGTATGACGAGGTCAAGGCAGAGGCTGCGGAGCGCGCTGCCAAGGCCGTCAAGGAGCAGGGAATCCGCACCGTGCGGGTCATGTGGGCGGACCAGCACGGCGCGCTCCGCGGCAAGTTCGTCTCGGCCCGTGACTTCATCCTCAGCCTGCGCAACGGGATGGACTTCTCCGGGGCGCTCCTCAGCATGGACTCGGCCAACCACGTCTTCCCCCCTCTGTTCGTCGAGGGTGGAGGGCTGGGAATCCCCGAGCTCACCGGCTTTCCCGACGTGGTGCTGGTGCCCGACCCCACCACGTACCGGCGTCTCCCCTGGGCCGACGCCACCGGCTGGGTCCTCTGCGACATGTATTTCGGAAACGGGCGCGAGGTGCCGCTCTCAACCCGTCTGGTGATGCGCCAGCAGCTGCAGCGAGCGGCGGAGATGGGGTTCGAGTACGTGGCCGGCCTGGAGGTCGAGTTCTACATAACCAAGCGCGAGTGGACGAGGATCGGGCTGCAGGAGACCGGGTGGCCCCCGGTCGCTCCCCCGGTCAGCATGGTGGCCCAGGGATACCAATACCTATCGGAGATCCGGCTGGCCCAGCTCACGGACATCCTCGACCCCCTTCGGGACAGCCTGGATGCGATCGGCCTGCCCCTGCGCAGCATCGAGGACGAATGGGGGCCGGGGCAGACCGAGATCACCTTTGATCCCATGCCGGGGCTGGGAGCCGCCGACTCGATGATCCTGATGCGCTCGGCGATCAAGCAGATCTGCCATCAGCGCGGCTACCACGCCACCTTCATGTCGCGGCCGCTGCTGCCCAACGTCTCCTCGAGCGGGTGGCACCTCCACGAGTCGCTGCGCGGCCGGGACGGAGGCAACGCGTTCCAGGGAGAGTCCTCCGAGATCCTCTCGCCGGCGGGGCGACAGTTCGCGGCCGGGCTCCTCGAGCATGCTCGGCCGATGACGGTCTTCAGCACCCCCACCATCAACGGCTACAAACGCTTTAGGCCCTATTCCTTCGCCCCCGACCGGGTGAGCTGGGCGGTCGAGAACCGCGGCGCCATGATCCGGGTCCAGGGGCAGCCCGGAGATCCGGGCGCGCATCTGGAGAACCGCCTGGGCGAGCCGGCGGCCAATCCGTATCTCTACATGGCGGCCAACCTAGCGGCCGGCCTCGATGGGATCCGGCGGGGGCTGACCCCGCCGCCGATGGTCACATCCGACCCCTATTCCGCGGACGCGCCCCCGCTGCCGACCTCGCTCTGGGAGGCGGTTGACGCGCTTGACTCCGACCCCTTCTTCCGGGAGGCGCTGGGGCCCGAGATCGTGGACTTTGTGATCATGATGAAGCGCGCCGAGGTCGCTCGCTTCCTCAGCACCGTGACCGACTGGGAGCAGAATGAGTACTTCGAGTTCTTCTGAGGTGAGGTCGTGGCAGGGGTGACCGCGCCGGTCCAGCACCTGGTTCTCTTCCGTCTGCGGGAGCCTCCGGGGCCGGAGATCGAGGAGGAGATGAGGCGCCAGATCTCAACGTGGGTCGGCGAGATCCCGGGACTGCGCCGGTTGCGGTTCGGGGCCGACATGGGTGGTCGCGCGCAGGGGTACCAGTACTGCTTGCTCACCGAATTCGAGGACGCCGATGCTCTGGCGGCCTATTTGCCGCACCCTTTGCACCAATCCTTTCTCCGGTGGGTGACCGAGCGCCCCTTCGACATCCTGCGCTTCGACTATCCGCTGGACGAGCTCACCAGCCTTTGGGAGGGATGACGCGGTAGTCGGGGGGATCGTTGGGTAGTTTGCACGGGAGGACCAGCATGCTGATTCAAATGATCTCGGGAAAGCCATGGCGGTTCGCGGCCATCACGATCTTCATCGCAGTCCTTCTTTCCGGCTGCGCCAGCGCCACCCCCGCCCACCCCTCAAACCACGGTGGGGTGGTCACCTTCGCTGAGCCGGTGGGGGCTCCACCCAACTACATCTTCCCACTCCTGGGCAGCGCCAACTTCAACGTGTCCAACCTCGACGACGTGATCAACCTGATGTACCCAGAGCTGTACACCTTCGGGACCGGTCTGCAACCGGTGGTGAATCGGTCCCTCTCGATGGCCCAGTTGCCGGTCTTCTCCGACCACAACACCGTCGTGACGGTGACCTTGAAGCACTGGCGCTGGTCCAATGGCCAGCCGATCACCGCCCGCGACGTGATCTTCTGGATGAACCTGCTCAGTGCCGCCACCGATCCGAAGGCTCCCACCGTTGGTAGCTCGACTGCGCCAGGTCCTGGGTGGGGCGCCGAGGTGCCCGGCGGATTCCCGGAGAACGTCGTCAGCTACGCCGCCAGCGGCGAGTACTCGGTGGTTTTCCATCTCAACGCGTCCTATAACCCAACCTGGTACCTGTACAACGAACTGAGCCAGATCTGGGCGCTGCCCCAGACGGTCTGGGACAAGCTGTCAAGCGGCGGCGCTGTCGGCAACTATGACGAGTCGGCGCAGACCCGGGTCGCTCTGGCCGGCACCTCGCCCGTCGAGTACGTGCCCGCCAACCCGGGGACGGCGACATCGGGCGCGTTGGGGGTCGCTCAGTTCCTGAATTTGCAGGCTCAGGACCTGAGCAGCTACCAGTCGAATCCGCTGTGGCGGGTGGTGTCCGGTCCGTTCCGCCTCAGCCAGTTCACTCCCAGCGGCTTCGTCAAGTTGGTCCCCAACCCAGATTATTCCGGTGCTCCCAAGCCCAGGATCGCGGCTTTCGAGGAGGAGCCGTTCACCAGCGACAGCGCCGAATTCAACGCTCTGAACGACGGCAGTCTCACCATCGGCTACCTGCCGATCACTGATATCGGCCAGCGCTCCGAGCTGGAGCGGCGAGGGTACAGTTACAACGTCTGGAACGACTTCGCCATCAACTACTCGGCATACAACTTCACCAACCCGACGAGCGGGCCGATCTTCAAGCAGCTCTACTTCCGCCAGGCATTCCAGTCGCTGGTCGACCAACCTGAATACATCAAGGTGTTCGGCGATGGCATCGGCAGCATCAACAACGGCCCCGTGCCGGGCTATCCGCCGCACAACGTGGATGAGAGCCCGCTGGAGGCGAACGGCCAGGTGTATCCGTTCGCCCCCAGCCGCGCCGTCAGCCTACTCAGGTCGCACGGGTGGGAGGTGGTTCCGGGAGGACAGAGTTACTGCGCCAAGCCGGGAACCGGCCCGGGCCAGTGTGGCAGCGGGATCCGCGTCCACCAGTCGTTGGCGTTCAAATTGATCTACGCGAGCGGGCTCACGCCGCTCACTGAGATGGTGGAGGCGATGCAGTCCACAATGAGGGCCAAGGCCGGGATCGACCTGACCCTCATCTCAGAGCCGAGCAGTCAGGTGGAGGCAACCTCCTACGCGGGCTGCACCTATGCCCATCCCTGCAACGACTGGGATATCGCCATCCCGGCCTACAACTTCGACTGGGTGTACGGCCCGGACTACCTTCCCACCGGAGGTGAGCTGTTCGGCACCGGGGCAGCCGCCAATCAGGGTGACTACTCCTCCCCGGTCAATGACGCCAACATCGAGGCCACCCACACCGCGCCCAACGCGAGCGCGGAGAGAGCGGCACTTGTCCGGTATCAGGACTACCTGGCGGAGAACCTGCCGGTGATCTGGCTTCCCAACGAGTACTACCAGCTCACGATGTACAAGAGCGATCTCAACGGTGTGGTGCCCCAGAGTATCCTCGACGGACTTTTCCCCCAGTTCTACTCGTTCTCCGGCTGAGGCCCCCGGCCTCGGCACGCGCGATGACGAGGCAGCGTCCGCGATCGTGGCCGTCACGTCGCCGGAGTCGCGCCGGCACGGTGGGAATGACGGGCTGAACTAACGGCACCGCCGGCCGTCCACGGAGGCAGCCATGATCGGAGGCGACGGGCGGCTAGCGGGACTTTCCGGAGCTAATTCCGTAGGTGATGGCGAAGACTGGGTGCTAGGCGGCTGCAACGCCAGCTGAGAGGCCGACCAAACCAAGCAGGCGACGCTGGGTGGTGGAGCA
>JAJYWT010000187.1 GCA_021791345.1 bacterium | reverse complement strand
ACCCACGGGTTCGGCAGCTTCTGCGCCTCCTCCAGCACCTCCACGGACGGGGCCGGAGACATGGCCACCGAACAGGCAACCAACCAGGCTTCCGTCATCGCAGAGGAGGATGACTTCGTCGCCTCTGTTCTCTCCGGGCTGGGCCCGTATCCCACCTACTACCGATACATGGCCCCGCTGAACAGGCGTGGGCCCTCCCCCATCCAGGACGAGGGGGAGCCACACGAGCTGAACGAGGAGGAGCTCAGCGAAAGGCTCGCCCAAGGCAAGTGGTTGCTCGACACCCGCGACCGCCGTGACTTCGCCCGGCGACATCTGGCGGGGACTGTGGGGATGGAGCTCTCCCCGACCCATTTCGCCACGTACGTGGGATGGCTTGCCCCGTTTGAGGAGCCAGTCATCCTGTTGACCGAGGGCGAAGCAGCATTCCGGCGGGCGCGCCGGGATCTGATGCGCATCGGTATGGACCGCATCGAGGTCAACACCCGCGGTTTCGTGGCCAACGCCGGCTCCCTCCCAACCAGCTCGTACGAGGTCACCGACTTCACGACCCTGGCTGGGGACGGCAGCTTCTCGCAGCCGGTCCTCGATGTCCGCCAGCGCGCCGAGTGGCAGGCCGGTCACATCCAGGGATCGAAGAACATTCCCATCCAGGATCTGGCGCAGCACCTGGATGCGCTGCCCTCCGGTGAACTTCTCGTCCACTGTGCCAGCGGCTACCGCGCCAGCATCGCGGCCAGCCTGATAGATCGAGCCGGGCACCCCGTCGTCCTCATCGACGACGACTTCAACAACGCCGAGAAGGTCGGACTTCCAATGGAGACCTGACCCAAGCTCGGACGGACCAAACGGCCTGCGGAGGGAAACACATGGCCCAGGACAAGCTGCACCACAAGATCGTGGTGGTCGGCGGTGGCACCGCCGGCATATCCGTCGCCGCCCGGCTGCGCCGGGCCGGGGAGGCTGACGTGGCGGTGATCGAACCGTCCGACACCCACTACTATCAGCCGCTCTGGACCCTGGTCGGCGGGGGCCGAGCCCCGCTGGGGATAACCGCCCGCAAGGAGGCCTCGGTGATGCCCAGAGGGGCCGCCTGGATCAAGGCCCGGGTGGACGGCTTCGATCCGGACAACAATCTGGTGCACCTGGCAACCGGCAGCACCGTCGAGTACGACTATCTGGTGGTCTGCCCCGGCATCCAGCTGGACTGGGACAAGATCCCGGGAGTCCCGGAGGCGGTCCAGGGCCCCTTCGCCTCCAGCAACTACACCTACGACCTGGCCCCCAAGACCTGGCAGCTGATCAAGCCTCTGCGCCGTGGCACCGCCTTGTTCACGATGCCGGCGGGGCCGATCAAGTGCGCCGGAGCACCCCAGAAGATCGCGTATCTCGCCTGCGACTACTGGCGGCAGCAGGGGGTCCTGGCGGACATCCGCGTGGTCCTGGTCTTGCCCACTCCGGGCATGTTCGGGGTCAAGGTGTTCTCGGACGTCTTGGAGACCGTCGCCGCCCGGTACGGGATCGAGGTCCACAAGTCCAGCGAGCTGGTGGAGGTGGACGCGGACAACCGCACCGCGGTGATCGTCAACCACGCCGATGAGAGCAAGGAGGAGATCACCTACGACCTCATGCACGTGGTGCCACCGCAGAGCGCCCCGGACTGGGTGAAGGCCTCTCCCTTGGCGGACGCGGCGAGCCCCTTCGGGTACGTGGAGATCGACAAGAACACGATGCGCCACGTGCGCTACCCCAACATCTTCTCGTTGGGGGATTGCGGCAGCTCCCCCAACTCCAAGACCGGGGCGGCGGTGCGCAAGCAGGCCCCGGTCGTGACCGCCAATCTGCGGGCGGTGATGGCCAACGGGCAGCCAACCCAGCAGTACGACGGCTACGCCTCCTGCCCGCTGACCACCTCCCGCAATCGGATGCTGCTGGCGGAGTTCGATTACACCATGCAGCCTCACCCCACCATCCCCTTGATCAACACCAAGAAGGAGCGCTACGACATGTGGCTGCTCAAGCGGTACGGCCTACCCTTCATGTACTGGAACATGATGCTGAAGGGGACCGCCTGACCTGAGCGGGGGCCGGAGTGGTCGTGTGGGACCCTCCGGCCCCCGGCCCCTGCCGCTTGTGCATCCGACTGGCTGCGGCGGCGGCAACCCGCACGGCCGCGGTCGACAATCACCCGCACAGATGGCGGATACACAGCGGAGATCAGCGGAGCGATTCCTCGGTCAGGCCGGCACCGCCGCGGACTTGGCGCCCACCAGCCCGAGCAGCCCCTCAGCTCCAATCGGAGGCGCTGCCTGCCAGGCCACGAGGGCCACTACCCCCCCGATCCTGGCCGCCTGCCTGATCCACCACGACTCGTGCGCTGCCAGGGCGGAGAGAATGGGGTCAGCGGTCCCGGTCGCCAGCATGCTCTGGTTGACGACCCACTGGGCGGGGTGGATGCCGGCCCGAAGCAGATCCTCCTGAAGGGCCTGCGCCTCATGAACTGGGGTGGGCTCCGCCAGCGTCACCACTAGGACCCGGGTGAACTCGGGATCCCCCAGACGGTCGAGCAGCGCCGCAACCTCGGGTGGCACCTCGGCCGACTGCCTGCGAACCTCGCGCTGGAAGCTGCGCGCCGCGTCCAGCAGGAGCAGGGTGTGACCGCTCGGAGCCGTGTCGAGCACCACCACTGAGTCCCGGGCGCGGGCCACGGCGGCGGCGAACTCGCGAAAGACAGCTATCTCCTCGGTGCAGGGAGAGCGGAGGTCCTCCACCAAGACCGCGTGCGCAGCGGCGTCCAGCCCAGACCCGGCGGTTGCCAGCACCTGGGAGGTGTAGGCGGCCGTGGCCGCCACCGGATCAATCCGCTCGACCCTGAGATCGCTCGGGAGGTCGCCGAGGTCGCCCAGCACCTGGCTAACGTGGGCGGCAGGGTCCGTGGTGGAAAGCACCACAGGCACACCTCGCCGGGCCACCGCCACCGCGATCGCGGCGGCGATGGTGGTCTTGCCGACGCCGCCCTTCCCCATCGTCATGACCAAGCCTCGGCCCGCATCGGCGATCGAATCCACAAGGTTGGCCAGACCCAGCTCCGACACACCCTGGAGCTCGGCCGCGGTGGCACGGTCCTCGGTCGCACTGGAGCTCGGACCCGAGTGGAGAAGGCGGCGCAGGCCGTCTACTCCGAGCGGCGGAGCGTCCAGCAGGGGCACCGACTCGCGGCGCAGGCGCTGGAGATTGGATGGGGTGGCGGCCAGCGCCTCAGCCTGGCGGCCAGCGAAGGCGCGGGCGGTCCGATCTGAGGTGGTCGCAAGCTGACCCTCTGGGTAGACTCCGTTCACCACCAGCAACTGGTTGTCCAGCCCGGTGTCCGCCAACTCCGCGCTGGCCCGCGAAGCCTCCGCCAGCGCCCCTCGGTCCGGCCGCGTGACGAGAACCAAGGTTGCGCGAGCTGAGTCCGACAGCACCTGGAGCGCTTCTCGGTAGCGCGCCCGCTGCTCGGTCAGCCCCGAGAGCGGCCCCACGCAGGTGACCCCGACCTGGTTGGTGTCCAGGTAGCTTGTCCAAGCCCCCGGCAGGGCCAGCATGCGCAGCGTGTGCCCCGTGGGAGCGGTGTCGAAGATCACGTGGTCAAAGTCGGCCGGATCGGCCAGCAGACCGGTGAACCGGTCGAACGCCGCGATCTCCACGGTGCATGATCCCGACAGCTGCTCCTCTATCCCCGCCACCACCTGATCCGGCAGCACGCCGCGGTACGGCCCGACCACACGCTGCCGGTAAGCGGCGGCCGCAGCCATGGGGTCAATGTCCAGCGCCCAGAGGCGCTCAGTCCCGGGCACGAGCTGGGGCTCGCTCCCCAGAGAGGTGCCCAGAACCTCACTGAGGTTGGACGCCGGGTCGGTGCTCACCAGCAGCACCTTGGCGCCGCGATCGGCCAGGTTGACCGCCACGGCACAGGACAGCGAAGTCTTACCGACCCCTCCTTTGCCGGTGAAGAAGAGGAACCGAGTTGGGTGATCAAGAAGTGAATTGAACATCGCTGCCACCCTCAGCAGCAGCCCGATCGGGCCGCCGACTCTCCCCCACAGCACCCCTGCGCCGACTCTGCATGTGCCACCGGCACCCGGACTTCGTCGGCGGTGGCGGGAACATTTGCCCACTCGGCCATCTCGCTGCGAGAGGGGTAGCGCCCAGACGACCTGACCTCGCCACCGACCATGACCACCGGCAGCGCCGCTTCGCCGGACGCCTTGAGCAGCTCTCCGACCGCGGCCGTCGACACGAAGGCGCCCGGCTCCTGACTCAGGTTGAAGCGGCTCACCCTGACCCCCTGGCTCCCCAGCCAGTCCAGATCGCTGGCAAACCGTGCCAGCGCCGGATCGACCTGGGGTCCGCAAACGCCGGTCGAACAGCACATGGCGGGATCGAAAACCTGAACTTCCATAGCCAACTCCTGAAATCGCACCTTGGCCGTAGATGGCCCGCCCCGGAGTATATCGCACATCGACGATTTCCGATCTTAGCTCGTGGCCCTTCTCCCGACGGACGCCGTAACCTCCCCAGCCCCCCATCTGTCCACTGCAGTAGGGCCACATCAGAGATCGGGCCCCAGCTGGCGCTCCCCCCAGACCAGCACCGAAGCCAAAAGGAGGTGAGATCGGCCCAGGCGCCCGCGGCTGCCGTGCTTCAAGCCCTGCGGCCTGGCCATGGCGGCGTCGGCGGCACTCTCATCGGCCACCTGGGCGCGATGCCGAACGGTGGCCGGACGATCTCGACCGCAGCCCTCAGGTCGCAGGGCCATGAGCCCAAGGACAGGACACGTCGGAGTGCTGGGGATTCAGCCGGGTTGGCGAATTTCCCTGCCGTCGGAGTGCATTGGCAAGGGACCGGGGATGCGCCGGTCGCGGGCCGACGCGACCGGCGCCATGAGACCGATGACAACCGCCGCCGCAGGAGTCCCAGCGCCAACCACAGGCCGGGCCGACGCGCGGCTGAAAGCCCCCTTCGCCAACGGCTCTAGCCTCCTCCGCGAATTGTCATCGGCCCAAGCCTGGCGTCGCTCGGCGTTGGTTCGCGACCGTGGTGCCACCCGCGTGCGCGCCGGAGCCGACTCCGACGGTCAATGAGGCGTGCGCCGGAGGGGCCCCGTACGGACCACCGAGGTGACGGGCACGCGGCAGCTGGTCTATGGTCCCCTCGCCTGAAGCCAGCGACAGGCCTGCTGGTCGCGCCGACGCCCTCAAGCCCTTGCGACCAAGCTTCTGCCGAACAGCGCCGGTGTTGCCGGGGTGGCCCGCCCGGCCTCGGCAAGGTCTGGGAACCGGAGCCGAGCCGCGTTCCCCTCGATCTTGGTCGTTCCCTGAGGTCATGGGGCACCCGGCCCGGGCCGCCGCGGGGCAGTCGGCCCAAGCGGCTGGTGGGATCCTGTAGTCCCGCGCCCGCTGACCCGACATCCACCGCCCCACCAGGGTGGACGTGGCCACCGCTCATGAGGGCGACGATCGTCCCGAGAGAGCTCGCCGGCTGCGGCTTGAGGTTCGAAGCAGTCCACGCTCCCGGGGCAGCCCATTCGCGTGCCGCTAGACTTCCAGCAACTTGGCCGGCTCCCCGCTTCTCGCACAGGCGCGTCGATGAGCCCGCTCGCGATCTTGGCCGTCCTGGTGGTACTCGGCTTCGCGTTCATGCTCGGGGTCTCCGACGCCCCCAACGCCAGCGCCGCCCTGCTCGCCGCGCGAGCCACGTCCTACCGTGGGGCCATCAGCTTCGCGTTCATCTTCCACGTCCTGGGGGGGATACTCGCCGGCCAAGCGGTCGCGGCGACCATGGTGACGCTGGTGCGGGTTCCCCCCTCGGCTGTTCCCGGGACCTATCTGGCCGGCGGCATTGCCACCATCGGCTTTACCTGGCTCGCCACCCGGCGCGGGATCCCAGTCAGCGCCAGCATCGGACTGGTGGGCGGCCTGGCGGGGGCTGCGGCCGTCGTGGGGGGCTGGACCGCGGTCGGCTGGGGCGGGCTGCATGGTTGGCGGCCATACGGGGTGATCGGCACCCTGGCCGCGGTTCTGGTCTCACCCCTACTGGGGGTCGTGGTCGCAGGGGCGCTCCGGAGGGCGTTGGAGCCGGTCGCCCAGCGGGGTACCCGGAGCTCCCTGCGGCCGATGCGCGGCTTGATCTGGCTCACCGCCGGCCTGGTGGCGGTCGCGGACGGGTCCAACGACGGCCAGAAGGCGATGGGACTGGTGACCGGCCTGCTGGTTGCCAGCGGCGCCCTCAGCCGCTTCTCCGTCCCTCCTTGGGTTACGGCGGTGGTGGCCGTGGTGCTTGCCACCGGCACCGCCCTGGGGGGGCGGCAGATCATCCGGACCGTGTCCTCACGCTTCTACGGTGGTGGCCCCCTCGACGGTCTGGCGGCCCAGGCCGGCTCCGCGCTCGTGATCCTGGGGGCCAGCTATGCGGGGGCCCCGGTCAGCACCTCGACCATAGTCGCCTCCGGAATGGTCGGGGTCGGCGCCGTCCGCCGCCGCCGTCATGTGCGCTGGCCTACAGTGTCCAGGGTGGTGGCTGCGTGGCTGGTGACGGTGCCCGCCTGCGCCCTGATCGGCGCTTCCCTGGTGGCGCTCGCCCGTCTGGCCGGTGTCATCCACCTGTGAGCCGGGGCCCAACATGAATCGCTCGAAAGCCAGCTGGTGGAGAACACTGCTTCCCGGCTCGGGACCCAATGTGATGTCCCTGCTGGTTGCGCAGGGCAAATTGACCCAGGAGGGGCTTTCGCACTTCGCCATCTGGTCCGGCTCCGGGTCTCAGTCAGAGGCCGATGAGGTCCACCGCTGCCGGACCGAGGCCTACCAGGCCCGTCGCACCCTCCTTGCTGCCCTGCAGGCCGCGCTCTCCACCCCTCTGGACCAGGAGGATCTGTACATCCTGTCGGAGCGCCTGGATCGGGTCATCAACGAGGCCAAGGACACCGTCCGCGAGGCAGAGGTTTTGGGCTGGGCGCCGGACGCCCACGCGAAGGCGATGGGAAGCTGTCTAAGCGACGCCACATCGTCCCTGGCAGCAGCGTTCGCCATGTTGCCGCGTGATCTCAACGGGGCCGGCCGCCAGGCGGATGCCTCCACCGGCACCGTCCGTCATGTCGAACACAGGTACCGGGAGGCTATGACCAGCCTGCTGGGCAGCGACGACGTCCGCTCGGTCATCGCCGCCCAGGACCTCTACCGACGCTATGCCAGAGTGGCGGATCACGTGGTCGCGGTGGCTGACCGCCTCTGGTACGCAGTGCTGCGCGGAGCATGATCGGCCAACGGCCGATGACGCCTGCGGTCAGTCCGCAGTCCTGCCCAAGGAGTCACAGTCGGCGGGTGGGTCCCGAGCAGCGGACCGACGTCGGCGGCGCCGCGTGACGGTTGGTCACGATCTCCCACACCACAACGGATCGAGCCCCCTCCAATTTCCGCCGAGCCGGGCAGCCCCTCACGGAAAAACCGGTCCCACCCCCCCTGGTCATCGACATCGCGATGCCCGCCATTCGCGGTACGCAGCCGTCACCAGCTCGGCATTGCCACTGGCGGCGCTGCCATCGGCGAGCAGCAGGCTGTCCTCGAAGCCGATTCTCACAGCCAAACCTCGGTTGGCGGCGAGGCGGAGCAACGGCCAGGCGGATCTCTCCTCTCCGTGCAGCAGCAACGGACGATCGAGTGGCGCCGCCAGGCCGATCAGGCGCTCCGCCGACACCACTGCATCATCGACGTCGGCGTCGGTGATCTCCAGGAGAAGGTATCTGCAGGACCCGGCGAGGCCGCTGGCCAGGAGGCGCCCGAAACCGTCAGTACCGCTCCAAATGCCGGCATCGACGGCAATGCCCCGGTCGAGACAGCGCCTGGCGATCTGCTCCCCGCCCTCTTCATGGAAGTTGACCGAGACGTGGTCGGGAAGCACAGTCCAGGAGGAGATCTGCTGCAGCCGCTCGGAGACCGATGCGGTCCAGGCGCCGGTCGTGACGCCGACGGGCACGCGGCAACACCGGGCGCGTACCGCGACGAGCGCGGCGGCGACCAGCCCGGATTCGATACTGTCGGCTCCCGCGGGGTCCTTGGGATGAAGGTGTAGATCGGTGGCGCCGGCGCGGACGCAGGCCTCGGCGTCATCGGCGATCTCCGCCGGTGTCACGGGGATCGGGGCACGTCCATCCGGCACGCGGGCTCCGTTCAGGCAGGCCTGCAGCATCACAGCAGCCCAGCATGCCACAGCGATCCGACCGTCAGCTTGGGCGACCGCGCGGTGCACCGCCAACCCCCGGGGGCCCGATGCTTGCCCCACAGCCTATCCGGCGGACCGTCGTTCGGGCCCCAGGCGAGGCGTTCGACCGCCCCGGAGATCGCTGACCGGCAATGCTGGACGCGCCGGCCAGCGGTCCAGGTGCCCAAGGGGCTCTCTCGACTGCACGGTGGTGGTGCCGGGTTCGTCCACAGGCTTGTTCGGTTGCCCCGCTTGATTGAGCACCTGTGCGAGCAAACCAACGGGGACCGCCCTGAGCGCTGGCCGCGTCGTCCGGTCCGGCCGGCCCCGCCGGGTCCCGGATGCCCGCAGCTCTTGAGAGTCAGGCCCAGACAATCGACACGGCCCGCCGGGTTGGGTGGCGGCCGCGGATCCTGATGCCCTTGATCGCGTTCGTGGCATGAGCATGGCCACGCGCTGTGGAAGGTGGGCCTCGGGCCCTCCGGTGTGGGAGCTCGTAGCCGGGGTGGCGCGACCGCGAGCCGGAGCCACCATTGAGCTCCCGAGGTACGAAGGGTGAGGTCCCGGGGGTCCTGCGGCGTCTGTTGAGACCGGGTCACCCCTCCGATCGGCAACGCTTCGGACCCGCGACGAGTAGGAGGCATCGAGAGGGCCATGCGCTGCAGCCCGCACTCAACCAGCTGGGGCTCGCCACGCCACGCCGCCCTTGGTGGCCGCCCGCCCACCGCTTCCAGCGCGCGCGAGGAGCGTGGCGACTCGAGGGTGCGGCCGATTCCAGCGGCGCAGGCCGACCCGCCACCTTGCCCCAGGGAGGGAGGTCGGCAGCCCAGCCATCGGCCGGGGCCTTCGGCCGATGGAACTTGCCCCGACTTGAGGAGAAGCGTCGCTGTGGTGAGGGGGGCGCCCTGCCTCAACGCCGCCAGCACCCGGGCCGCAGCCCCGGCAACGGTCCTGGACGCCTGGGTTGGCTGCGCAGTGGTAGTTCGCCCAGTGGGTGGCCGGGGACAGGGCGCCGAGCCCGACCGGGCTCCGGGCCGGTCGGTGGTTGACACCGATATATCGTTGAGCTATTATCGACATGTCGGATACGGTTCACGGTTGGAGGAAGCGACATGATCGAGGAAGGATGGATGGAGCGAGAGCACCAGATGCGGGGACGCTGCGCCGGGGAGCCGGGCGGCCGGCACCGGGGCCGCTGTGGCCGGCTTGATGGCGAGGGGTTCAACCGAGGCTTCATGGGCGGAAGAGGCGGAGGCATGAGGGGTCCCATGGGGATGGGGCGCGCTCCCCGCGGCAATGTGCGCGCCGCCATCCTGCTGCTGCTCAGCGAACAGCCCCGCAATGGGTACCAGATCATGCAGGAGATCGGGGAACGCAGCAACGGCGTCTGGCACCCTAGCCCCGGGTCCGTGTACCCCGCCCTTCAGCAGTTGGACGATGAGGGCTTGGTCAGAGTCCAGGAGGTGGACGGCCAGCGGACCTACACCTTGACCGATGCTGGCGAGGCGTACCTACAGGCTCACCGCTCCGAGTTCGGCTTGCCGTGGGACGAGGCTTCGCGGGCCGTCGGCAACGACGTGCACGAACTGATGTCGTTGATGCGGCAGTCGGCGGCCGCACTCTTCCAGGTCGTCCGGGCGGGAGACTCAGCCCAGGTGGCCAAGGCGGCCCAGCTGATGAAGGAGACGCGCCGCTCCCTGTATCGGATCCTGGCCGAGGAGGAAGAGACCGGGGGCGGCCACGGTGCCTAGCCGCCGGCTGACCCGCACGGCGCGAGGTGGTGCGGCACCGCCATGATTAAATCCGCCTGTGATCGGGAGGCGCAACCCGGTCCTGGGCGGGTTCGATTGCCTTGCGGTCACGCTTGGAGACGGCCCGCTCGTGCTCTGCCGGCGCCATGCGCCTGGCCATCCGCTGACGTACCAGACCCGGGCCGATGAAACTTGCTCCGGCCACCACCCGACGTTCCCGAACGTGCCTCGCACTGCTGGACCCGGCCCATGAAACTGGGTCTTGACACGCCGAACTGGGGCAGTGTTATGGTGAGGGCAGGTTACCGGACTCAGACGGAGGTTACCGACATGAGAACCGTCTGGACGTTTCTGAGGCAGACTCGGGCGGAGTGATCAGCCCCCCGGGGCCGTTTCTCGACGGTGGCCGCGCCACCGCCAGGTTTGTCGGGTCCCGGCGCAGGGCTGACTGACGATCCGAATCTAGTCCGGCTTATCCGCTGGACGCGGTGCCTAAGCACCGGCAAGCAATTGGGCGGGCCCGATGGGCCCGCTCTTCTTTTTAGCGCTTCGGCCCCACGGAGTCGGCGATCCGGAACCTCAGCGGTGACTGGTCCTTGACCCCCACCCTCGGCCCCACCAGCACCGCCACCTCCGGGATCCTCTCTCCCACCTCCAGCCAGAGCTCTCCACCTCGACCTCGACAGAGGTCCAGACGGTTGTGTCGCAGGTCGATGTCGAGGGCCGCGCAGATCCGCGCCGGACCGTCGAGCCGGCGCCCCAGCAGCTGCGCGCTGGGACGGGCGCCCCGGATCAGCACCGCCTGCGGCAGCCCGACTGGTCCGGTGACCACGTTGAGGCAGTGGTGCATCCCGTAGATGAAGTAGACATAGGCGAAGCCTGGCGGGCCGTACATGGGTTGGTTGCGCGGGGTCGGTCCCATCCGGGCGTGCGAAGCGGAGTCGGCCTCACCGAGGTAGGCCTCGGTCTCACAGATCTGCACCGCCTGGACCAAGCGCTCGCGGCGACGCACCAGCCAGGACCCGAGCAGATCGCGGGCCACCTCCGGGCTCTGTCGCCCGAAGAAGGCCCGGGAGATGCGTTGGCGGCGCCGGGAAGTAGCGCCTGGAACGGAGACCGGCAAGTCAGCGTACCCTGGCTCCCGAGACATCGGCCAGCACCCTGGCCACTCGGTCACGAAGATCCACCCCCTGCTGGCTGGTCAAAGTCCGGTTGGGGTCGCGAAAGACCAGTCTGAACGTCCATCCCTTCAGGCCGTTGGCGAGTTGAGCGCCACGGTACTCGTCCAGCACCCGGACCGCCTCCAGCTCCGCCAGCCCGATCCCGTCAACGGCGGCCACCGCCTCCCCGAGGGGGGCCTCCTCCGGAACACTCACCGCCAGGTCCATGATGAGCGGCGGGGTCTGCGCGAGCTCCCGCCCAGATCCCGGCCGCCCGCCCGGCAGCAGCCAACCGTCCACCCGCAGCTCACAGGCGACCACCCGACCGCGCAGCCCCAGCGCCGCGCAGGACCTCGGGTCCAGCTCTCCGACCACACCCCGCACCTCGCCCCGGCTCACAACCTCCGCGCAGCGGACGGGATGGAAGCCGGGTCGGACGGCCGCCATGAACTTGGTGGAATCGGCGCTGAGCCGGTCCCCCAGAGCCTGGCAGACGCGGAGCAAATGGCGAAGAGCCGCGGCGCTATCTGAGGCCTGGAAATCGACCCCCTGGTCCACCGCCGCCAGCAGCTCCGGCTCCTGCGGCCGGCCGTCCTTCCCAGAGGTCCAGAAGACCCGACCTTGTTCGAATAAGCGCGTCCGCTCGGCCCCCCGCGCCTGGTTGAGCTGGCAGCTGCCGAGCAGCCCCGGCAGCAACGACACCCGCAGCCCCTCGAGCGCCCCGGAGAGCGGGTTGGCGATCCGCTGGGCTTCAACACCGTCCCCCAGCCCGGAGACCGGCCTCGGACGGCCGGGATCAAAGAGGCTGAGGGTGATGGCCTCGGTGTAGCCGGCGCCCATCAGGATCTCCCCGGCCAGCCGCTGGGTGGCGTTCGCGCTGGGGCCGGCGGGCGGCCGCCGGAGAGCCGGAAGAGTGGCGGGGAGCCGGTCATACCCGATGATCCGGCCCACCTCCTCCACCAGGTCGACGGGCTGGCTGAGATCCGTGCGCACAGTTGGCGGGGAGGCGACCAGATCCTCGCCCTCAAGCGCCACGGTAAACCCCAGCCGCTCCAGAGCCGACCTGGATTCCCCGGCCGTGACCTCCATGCCCAGCAGCGCAGAGATGCGCGAGGCGGAGATCCGAATCGGCTCGGCAGGAGGGGGCAGCTCGCCCGCGGTGAGCAGCCCGGGGCGGGGCGAGACCCCCAGATGGTCGTGGAGAAGCCGGGCGAAGCGCCTGGTCCCCATGGGAACCAGATGGGGAGACAGGAACCGCTCAAAGCGGGCGGAGGCCTCGGTCCGCAGTCCCAGCCGCCGCGACGTCCCCCTGATCGAGGTCCACTGAAAGTTGGCGGACTCCAGGAGAAGCTGGGTGGTCTTCGGGGTCACGGACGAGTCCCAGGAGCCCAGCAGGCCGGCGATCGCAGCCGCCTTCCCGTTGGCGGCGATGACCAGATCTGACGGCGCCAGCGACCGCTCCTGCTGATCGAGGCCCAGCATGGTCTCGCGCTGCCGGCCCGGCCTCACCTCGATCACCACCCGGCCGTCCTCACCCTGGATGCGGTCGAGGTCGAAGGTGTGGAGCGGCTGGCCTACGTCCAGCATCACGTAATTGGCCAGATCGACCACCACCCCGAGCGACCGCTGTCCCACCGCCATGAGCCGACGCCGCACCTCAAGGGGGGCGGGCAGCTGCGGGATCGCGGTGAAGGCGCAGGCCGTGTAGATCGGGCAGAGCTCCCTCACCGCGATGCGGACCTCGACGCTCTGAGCGATCGGCTCCCCGGTGGCATCGACCGGCGTCATGTCGCCAGGGTGGACGGGGCGGTCGAGCATCGCCGCCAGCTCGGTCGCGACCCCCAGGTGGGAGAGGCAGTCCCCCCGGTTGCTGAGGATCTCCAACTCGTACACGGTGTCCTCGGGAAAGAGCTCCCTCAGGGGCTGGCCGGGCTCGCCCTCTCCGGGGCGGAGAGTGAAGACCCCATCGTGATCGGCCCCCAGCCCCAACTCGTCGGGGGCGCAGAGCATGCCCTCGCTCTGAACTCCCCGAATGCGACGGCGCCCGATCTCCAGCCCCGACGGGAGCCGGGTTCCGGGCCTAGCCCAGGGGACGAGCGCTCCCACAAAGAGGTTGGGTGCCCCGCAGACCACCTCCACCGGCTCCGGCTCAGAGCCCCTGACCTGGGCGAGGAAGAGATGGTCGCTGCCATCCAGGCGCTTGAACTCGACCACCTCTCCGAGTACCAGCGGCTCCAGCCCGGCCGCGAACCTGGTCACCCGCTCAACCTCGGTACCGCTGATGGTGAGCAGCCGCTCCACCTCTTTGGGGGAGACTCCCTCCAGGTCCACCATCGACCCGAGCCACTCGTGGCTGACCCGCAACTCAGAACCCCTCCAGCAGGCGCAGGTCGTTCTCGTAGAGCTCGCGAACGTCGCGGATCCCGTAGCGAAGGGCGGTGATGCGGTCGGGCCCCATCCCGAACGCGAAGCCGCTGTAGCGGGCCGGATCGACGCCGACGGCGGCCAAAACCGAAGGGTGGACCATTCCCGACCCCAGGATCTCGATCCAGCCCTTGTTGAGGCAGCTGCGACAGCCCTCTCCGGCGCAGATGCCGCAGGCGACGTCCGCCTCCAGCGACGGCTCGGTGTACGGGAAGAAGCTGGCCCGCAGCCTCACCCGGCGGTCCTGGCCGAAGAGCTGCCCCAGGACGTATTCAAGCGTCCCCTTCAGGTCCGCGACCGTCACGCCCTCATCCACGCAGAGCCCCTCCACCTGATGAAAGACCGGGTTGTGAGTGGGGTCCGGGTTGTCGCGGCGGGCGACCTTGCCAGGCACGATGATGCGGAAGGGAGGCTTGCCGGCCAGCATGGTGCGGATCTGCATCGGCGAGGTGTGGGTGCGGTAGAGCCAGCCCTGGGCGGAGCCGCCCAGGTAAAAGGTGTCATGGCCGTCGCGAGCCGGATGCTCCTCGGGCATGTTCAGCAGCTGGAAGTTGTGCAGGTCGTCCTCGATCTCAGGCCCGGCCACCGCGGTATATCCGAGGCCGGTGAAGATGTCCTCGATCTCTCGCACCGTGCGGGCCACCGGATGCTGGTGGCCTCGCTGCAGCGGGTGCAGCGGGTGGGACAAGTCCATCCGCTCTTCAGCCAGCTCCCGATCCCAGAGCGAGGCTTGGAGTTCCGCCTCCCGCTGCTCCAGCGCCTCGGTGACCGCACGCTTGGCGGCGTTGAAGGCCCGTCCCAGGGCCGCCCGCTCTTCGCCCCTGACCTCGGCCAGGCGGTCCGCCGCAGCCGCGATCGAGCCCCCGTGGCGCGCCAGGTAGCGCCGCCGCACCTCTTCCAACTGGTCCGGATCAGCGGCCCCGGCGATCTCCTCCAGGGCCGTCGCGGCGAGCGCCTGGAGGTCGTCACCGGTCACTTGGTAGCGACTTTCTCCCGGGCCACCGAGATCAGGCTGGCAAAGGCGTCCGGGTCGCGGGCCGCCAGCTCGGCCAGCTGCTTGCGAGAGATCTCCACCCCCGCCTGGTCCAGAGCGGCGATGAAACGACTGTAGGGAATCCCCGCCTGGCGGGAGGCCGCGTTGATGCGGGCGATCCAGAGCCGGCGGAAGTCTCCCTTGCGCTTGCGGCGGTCACGGTACTGATACGCCAGCGAGTGCATGACCGCTTCGTTGGCGGGTCGAAACAGCCGGTTGTGGGTTCCCGTGAGTCCGGAGGCCAGCTCCAAGACTCGCTTGTGGCGCTTGCGCGCGGTGACGCCGCGCTTGACTCGGGCCATGACTCAGCTCCCCAGGTACGGCGCATCGCGCCGGATCGACTTGGCGTCGCCGGTGGTGACAACCTGTGTCTTGGCATAACCCCGCTTGCGCTTGGCCGACTTGTGCTCGAGCAGATGCGATTGGAAGGCGCCCCGGCGCAGGAGCTTGCCGGTCCCGGACAGGCGGAACCGCTTCTGAGTTCCCTTATGGCTTCGAATCTTGGGCATCTTCCTTGGCTTCTCCTCTGACCGCCTTCTTGGGAAGCGGGTTCAGAATCATGATCATGTTGCGCCCCTCGAGCAGGGGCTGGCGCTCCACAGTGGCCACTTCCTTGACGTTCTCCGCCAGCCGCTGCAGCAGCGCCCGGCCGATTTCCTGGTGCACCAATTCGCGGCCACGGAACATGATAGTGAGTTTGACCTTGTCGCCCTCCTCCAGGAAGTGGCGCACGTACCCGTACTTGGTCTGGAAGTCGTGCTCACTGATCTTGGGCCGGAGCTTCATCTCCTTGAGCCGGACGGCATTGTGCTCCCGGCGCGCCTCCTTCTCCCGCTTCAACGCCTCGAACTTGAAGCGTCCGTAATCCATCAGGCGACACACCGGCGGCTGCGCCTGGGGGGCGACCTCGACCAGATCGAGCCCCCGCTCCTGGGCCAGCGCCTGAGCCTCCGCCAA
Organism: bacterium; assembly: GCA_021791345.1. Next base: position 3,112 of record JAJYWT010000187.1, on the reverse strand, counting down.
GGTCACTATGCCGATCGCCTCGTCGGTGGTGTCGTCGAAAAGCCGCACCGAGGGTACCCGGATCTGGTCGTTGATGCGCAGCTCGCGAAACGCTATGGACGCGCCCTCCTTGCAGATGAGTTTGAGTTGCCGATGCTACCACGCCGGAGCCCTCGGCCCCTACCTCCGACTGCGGTCGTCAGGATGGGATGGTCTCCTGCCGCAGCCGGGCCAACAGCTGGTCCCGGTTCAACGCCACCTGCTCACCCGACCTCGTGTCGCGCAGGTGCACGGTATGAGCCTCCACCTCGCGTCGGCCCACCACCGCCAGGTAGGGGATCTTGGCCAGCTGCCCATCCCGTATCTTGGCCGGCAGCTGGCGTCCCGGGCGATCGTAGACCTCGGCTCGAAAGCCGGCATCCTCCAGATCGGCCACCCACTGATGCGAGTAGTCCAGCTGATCGTCACTGACCGGGACCAGCTGCACCTGCACCGGGCTCAACCAGGTCGGCAGGGCCCCAGCGTAGTGTTCCAGCAAGACTCCGAAGAACCGCTCCATCGAGCCCAGCAGGGTGCGGTGGACCATGATCGGCCGGTGGGTGGCGCCATCGTCGCCCACGTACTCCAACTCGAATCGCTCGGGCTCATTGAAGTCGAACTGGACCGTGGCGCACTGCCAGCGCCGGCCCATGGCATCGCGGATGTGGACGTCCACCTTCGGCCCGTAGAAGGCGCCCTCCCCCGGGTTGACCTTGAACTCCATCCCCCGCCCCTCGACCGCCCGGGCGAGGGCCGCCTCGGCCAGCTCCCACATCCGGTCTTCCCCAGCCGCCTTGGCCGGTCTGGTGCTGAGGTCCACCTCGACCTCCTGGAAGCCGAACCGCGCCATCATCACGCGCACCAGATCGAGCACTCCGGCGACCTCGCGCTCGGCCTGCTCCTCGGTGCAGAAGATGTGGGCGTCATCCTGGGTCAGCCCCCTCACCCGCAGCAGCCCATGCAGCGTCCCGCTGCGCTGGAAGCGGTAGACGGCGGCCAGCTCGGCCAGCCGCAGCGGGAGCTCCCGATAGCTGCGCTGGCGGGAACGGTAGATCATGATGTGGAAGGGGCAGCTCATGGGCTTGATCCGGTAGCGGTCGCCCTCCACCTCCATCGGCCCGTACATCTCATCAGCGAAGTAGCCCAGGTGCCCACTGACCTCCCAGAGGTGCTCCCGGGCGATGTGGGGGGTGTAGACCAACTTGTAGCCGCGGCGGCGATGCTCCTGGCGCCAGTAGTCCTCGATCACGGTGCGGACGGTGGCGCCGTTGGGGTGCCAGAGCACCAGCCCACCCCCGAGCTCCTCCGAGAGGGAGAAGAGGTCCAGCTCGCGCCCGAGCCGACGGTGATCGCGCTGGCGCGCCATCTCCAGCCGTTCCAGGTACTGGTCCAACTCCTCCTGGCTGCCCCAGGCGGTCCCGTAGATGCGCTGGAGCATCGGCTGGCTCTCGTCGCCGTGCCAGTAGGCGCCCGCCGGATGGAGCAGGGCGAAGGCGGGGATCGCGCTCGCGTCGGGGACATGCGGGCCTCGGCAGAGATCGAAGAAGTCGCCGGTGCGGTAGCAGCTGATGACCTCGTCCGGCGGGATCCGTTCGATCAGCTCGACCTTGAAGCGCTGGTGAAGACGGCGGAACTCCTCGAGCGCCTGGTCGCGGCCGAGCTCGCTGCGCTCGTAGGGCGTGTGCCGGCCCTGGATCTCGCGCATCTTGGCCTCGATCCGCGGCAGATCCTCCTCGGTGAAGTGGGCCCCTCCGGGAAGCAGGAAGTCGTAGTAGAACCCATCCTCGATGGCGGGCCCGATCCCGTACTCCGCCCCGGGGTACAGCTCCAGCACGGCGGCCGCCATGAGGTGGGCGGCGCTGTGGCGCAGGGTGTCGAGATCGATGGCGGCGGCACTCATCTCCAAAGGATTGTAGGGGGAGCCGGAGGTGGAATTCGCCGCCTGGCCCGCCGACTATAATCCGACCACCCGGAGGGCGCATAGCTCAGGTGGTTAGAGCGCTACCCTGACACGGTAGAGGCCCCAGGTTCGACTCCTGGTGCGCCCACTCTCCTCCGATTTTTCCGCAATTTAAAAGGGTTTTCGGACCCTTGACAGCAACTGCAGGGAGTGCTAATCTGGGCCAAAAATCGACATGGGTACCGCTCTGGAGCAGAGGCTTTGCTTAGCCAGCCGCTGCGGGTGAAGTGGGCCCTGGAGGAGTTCGCGATGCCGAATCTCCAAGTGGTGGATTCCCCGGCGCCCACAGCCGTCGAGCGCTGCGTCGACGACTACCTCACCTCGTGCCGAGCCCGAGGCCTGGCCCCGGGGACCATCGTCCAGCTCACCTATTCCTTGCGGAGCGTCTTTCTGCCCTGGGCGGCCCACCAAGGGCTCACCGAGATCGCCGAGCTCACGCCGCGCGTGCTGGAACGGATGGCCGCCGACCTCCTGACCAGCGGAGGCAGGCGCGGCCCACTGGCTCGCCAGACAGTCCGTACCTACCTGCGAGCCGTCAACCTCTGCCTCAAGTGGGCCAGGGCAGAGGGGGAGCCCGTTCCCGACCGGGCTTCAGCTCCCCTTCCCAGACTGCCGAGAACCCTTCCGCAGGTCCTGAGCCGGGAGCAGATCGCCGCCATCGAGGCCGCCTGCGCCACCGAACGCGACCGCCTGATCGTCCGCCTCCTCGCCGACACCGGCATGCGGGTCGGCGAGCTCGCTGGCCTCCGCCTTGGCGACCTGTTGCAGCGCAGCCGGGGCTCCTTCCTGCGCCTGCGCGGCAAGGGGGAGCGGGAGCGCCAGGTGCCGGTCATGCCCCAACTGGCCAACCGGATCCACCGCTACGCCACCCGCACCAGACCCGCCGACCCCGGGACCGACCGCCTCTTCGTCAGCCTCCGGCGCAGCCCCCGCACCGGCTCCTACGAGCCGCTCACGACCTCCGGGATCCAGCAGATCATCCGCCATGCGGCCGGTCGGGCGGGGATTCCCCAGCGGGTCCACCCGCATCTCTTCCGCCACTCCTTCGTGACCTGGGCGATCACCCGCGGGATGAACCCCATTCAGCTCGCCGAGATCGTCGGCCACTCGTCCACGGCAATGATCCAGCAGGTC
>JAJYWT010000071.1 GCA_021791345.1 bacterium | reverse complement strand
CTCGGCTCCCACCACCGCCACCAGGCCGGGCTCGGAGAACTCGAGAAGGGGTCCGCGCACGGTGGCCTCGAGGCAGGCCGCGTCCCACCGGTTGCCGACCAGGTGGTTCGCCAGCGCCAGCGAGCGCGGGTCCACGGCCCCACCCACGGTGAATCCCAGATGCTGGTGGCCAAGGCGTCCACGGTCCTGTACCGAGGTCAGGAAGCCGGGCTCCAGCACCTCGAACCGGGTCACTCGGGACCGCCCTGACCCGCCTCCAAAAACGGGTCCACCGGCACGGCGTCCGGGCTGGGCACGAACCGCACCCGGTCACCGGGCCGCATCAGCACCGGCTCGAGGGAGGTCGGAGCGAACAGGGACAATCCCGTTCTGCCGATGATCCGCCAGCCCCCAGGGCTCGCGACCGGGTAGATCCCCGTCTGCTCCCCGGCTATGCCCACCGAGCCCTTTGGAACTCGCCGGCGCGGCGCCGGAAGGCGCGGAGTGGCGAGCCGCTCGTCCAAGCCGGTCAGGAACGGGAAGCCGGGGGTGAAGCCGATGAAGGCCACCTCATAGGTGGGCCCCAGGTGGCGCCTGACGACCTCCTCCTCTGTCAATCCGCTCCGGGCCGCCACCGCGCCCAGGTCGGGACCCCAGGCGCCCCCGTAGCACACGGGAACGGTGATGAGGCGCGGCTGCGCCGGGGTGCGGGGGGCCTGCGCGAGCGCGGCGATGGCCGCACGCAGGTCGTCGAAACCCCACAGCTGCGGGTCGAACTCGACGTAGACCGAGATGTAGCCGGGGACCACATCCAGGAGCCGACTTCCCAGGCCCTCCCGAAGGGCACGGACCACGACCTGGACCTCCTGCGTGACCTCCCGGACCGGGCGCTCGCCCACCAGCACGTAGAGGGAGCCCTCACCGGCCGGGCGGCACTCCCATTCACCCATTCGCCACAGGTCGCTGCCGGACCACGTCCCCCATCGGGGCGATCACGACCGCGGCAGCCCCAAGGGCCGAACGGACCTCTTTGGCGATCGCGACCGCGGCGGGATTGTCGCCGTGGATGCACAGGGTGTCGACCCGAAGGCTCACCTTGGTCCCATCCAGCGCGGTGGTGCTGGACCCTTGGACCATGGCGAGGGCCCGTTCGGCGACCTCGAGCGGGTCACTCAGGATCGCCCCGGGCAGGTTCCGCGGAGCCAGTGAGCCGTCGGCGCTGTAGCCGCGCTCGGGGAAGCCCTCGAAGGCCACCCCGAGCCCCGCCTCCTCACCCGCACGCGCCAGCTCCGAACCCCAGGGAGCGACCAGGATCAAATCCGGGCCGACTGAGGCGATGCCGGCGGCGATGGCGGCCGCCATGGCGCGGCTGCGGCACGCCTCCGTGTAGAGGGCGCCGTGCGGCTTGACATGCTGCATCGCCAGTCCGGCGCGTCGTCCCATGCCTGCCACCGCCGCCACCTGGTAGGCCACACTCACCTCGATCTCGTGGGCGGTCGCCGCCATCGCCCGCCTCCCGAAGCCCGCCAGGTCGGCGAAGCCAGGGTGGGCCCCGAGGGCGACACCGGCCGCGGCCACCCAGCTGATGGTTCGGTCGATGACAACGGGATCCCCGGCGTGCAGCCCACAGGCGACATTGGCCGACGACAGCAGCGGGACCAGGTGCTCGTCGTCCCCGATCCGGTAGACCCCGAAGCTCTCCCCGATGTCGGCGTTGAGATCGATCCGATCCATGCCTACGCCTGCCACCCTGGCCACGTCGCGGAGCATGGCAGCCGCACCACCGCCGGCGTCACCGCCTCACGGCCCAGCCGGCTGGTGGGGCGACCCCACCCGACAGCTGCTCCTCCAGGTAGAGCAAGAAGCTGGGCAACCAATGAGCGCGGTGGAACCCCGCCAGTGGCTCGATCTCGCGAATCCTGCGCAGGTGCTCATCCAACCCACGGGCCAGGCGATCGGCCTCAGAGTGGTCGCTGTCGAGGCTGCGCGAGATCACCGCCATCGACCAGGCCCTGGTCACCAGCAGGCCCTCCAGATGCGCACCGCTCAAATTCGCATCATCGGGCGCCACCGGCGGGGCCTGCCAGGGATCCGCCACCGTCGCGGGAATCACCGCGTCGATCCAGGCCTTGAACTCGGAAGCCGCCATCACCTCGGCCAGGAGGGAGCTCTCCGTGAGGGCCGGGCTGAGGAAATCGCTTCCCCCGGGGCCAATTGCCCACAGCCCGGGCTGGCCCGCGGAGAAGAGCTGTCTGCTGATGTCCGCAACCTGCTCCTCGGTTATGGGGTCACGCGCCAGCCGGCTCGCCTCGAGCGTCAACTGGAGTGCCAGGGCGGTGTTCCCATGGGTTCCCGACCTCAGCGGGTACGGAGCGAGCGTGGACGCGTAGTCGAGCAGCCGTTGCCGAAGCAGGCTCGCCAGGCCGTCCAGCGCGCCCGCCCACGACCGGGCATGCCGGTGCTGCGCCTGGAGGCACTCCCCGTGCAACAGCAGGAGCCACGCCCAGCCATACGGACGCTCCGACATCCGCCCGCCCGGGCCGGAGAAGAACTTCACCTCCTGGTCGAGGCGCTCATGGGCCAAGTGCTCGTCCAGCACCTGGATGACCTGGTCGCGGAGCTCGCCGGGCAGATCGTGGCGGAGACTGCGCACCAGAAACCAGTGGCTGTGCACCGCCGAGTGCCAGTCGTAGCAGCCATAGAACGCCGGGTTCAGCCGCCGCGGTGGCAAGAGGTCATGGTCGGAGTTGAGCTCCTGGTCCAGCTTGTGTGGATACTCCTGATGGACCGTGCCCAGCACCGCGCGCACCAATCCCGCCAGCGCCCCCGCTCCCATGAGGGAGGGCGCCGGCCCCGGCTCAGACCTCACACTCAGGACTCGTCGCGACCGCACGGCCGCCCCTTCATCGCCACTCACTGAGCGCCGAACGAGTAGTACTGGGGGTAGATTTTGTCGTAGACGTCCTGGGGTGTGACCCCGCGCAGGTCGCTCTTGTACATGGTGAGCTGATTGGGTTGCCCGGGCATCCACACCACCGGGAGCTGCTTGGCCAGATAGTCCTCGTACTTGAAGAGA
>JAJYWT010000138.1 GCA_021791345.1 bacterium | reverse complement strand
CGACCTCCGCGGTGGAGGCCGAGAGGCTGCCCGTCCGCCGCGCTCTTCCCACGCTGGCGTCCGACGCGCTCTCGTCTGTCGCCTACGGCCCCGAGGCGGGCCTTACGGTCCTGGCACTGGCGGGAGTCGGCGCCTTCGCCTTCGAGCTGCCCATCGCCCTCGCCATCGCGGCCCTCATGGTCCTGGTCACCCTCTCCTACCGCCAGCTGGTTCTCACACGCCAGACGGACGGCGGCTCCTACGCGGCGGCCCGGGACCACCTCGGCCGGTGGCCGGCGATGGTGGCCGCGGCGGCCCTGCTCATCGACTACGTCCTCACCGTATCGGTGAGCGTCTCCTCGGGAGCGGACGCGCTGGCCTCGGCCTTCCCCATCCTGAACGATCTCCGCCTCCCGATCGCGGTGCTTCTGGCCCTGGTCTTGTGCGCCGGCAACCTGAGGGGAGTGCGCGAGGCCGGCGCCATGTTCTCCACCCCCACCTTCCTGTTCATCGGGGCGATGGGCGCGCTGATCGTGGTTGGAGTGATCCGGGCCCTCACCGGGGGGGTGCATCACGGCCTCGGGGTCTACCCCCCGATCCCCCACCCCACCGAGGCGCTCACCCCATTCCTGGTGCTGACCGCCTTCGCCTCCGGGTGCTCCTCGATGACCGGCATCGAGGCGGTATCCAACAGCGTCCGGAGCTTCCGGGAGCCGCAGGGCCGCAACGCCGCCCGCACCCTCTCATTGCTGGGGCTGCTGTTGGTGGTCCTCTTCCTCGGGGTCACCCTCCTGGACCTCATCTTCGGGGCCGCCCCCAAGCCGGGGGGCAGCCCCACGGTCCTGGCCCAGATCGCCCAGGACGTCTTCACCGGCCCGGGACGGTTCTTCTTCTACGTGATCCAGTTCTCGACCATGCTGGTGCTGGTGCTGGCCGCCAACGCCAGCTTCAACGGCTTCCCCCGGCTCTGCGCCTTCCTGGCCCGGGACGACCGTCTTCCCCACCGCTTCGGCGCCTACGGGGACCGGCTGGTGTACTCGGCGGCCATCCTGGTGCTCACCACCGTCTCGGTGGCGGTGATCGTGGCCTTCGCCGCCAACACCGACCACCTGATCAACCTCTACGCGATCGGCGTCTTCACCGCCTTCACCCTGGCCCAGACGGCGCTGGTCCGCTACGGCCTCCGACACCGCCAGGGGCACTGGCGGCGAAACGTCGCCATCAACGCCGTCGGTGCCGCCGCCACCCTGCTGGTGGACCTCATCGTCCTGGTGGTCAAGTTCCGCCTGGGGGCCTGGGTGGTACTGATCATCGTGCCCTTGGTGGTGGCGTACTTCTGGTATGTCAGCCGGCACTATCTCCGGGTCCGATCCGAGCTGGGACCTGTCGCTGCGGACCGCGCGCGCCTCCAGCCCGACCGGACCCTGGTGCCGGTTCGGCAGCTGGACGGGCCAACGCGCCGAGCCCTCAAGTACGCGCTGGCGCTCGGACCTCGGCTGATAGCGCTGGCCATATCGGAGGATCCGAGCTTCGAATCCCAGCTCCGAGCCTATCTACACGACCAGGCGCAGGTCCGTCCCACGGCGGAGTACGAGGTGGTATCCCGCCCGGGCTCCAACCGTTCGGTGCTCGCCTACCTCACCGAGCTGGCTCCGTCCCTGCCCGACCATCTGGTCACGGTTATGGTGCCTGAGAGCGTCACCAGCTCCGGGATGCTCGACCTCCTGAGACGGCCATCCGCCCTACGCCTCAAGTTCGCGCTGCTGCGTCGGCCGGGGGTAGTGGCGGCGAGCTTCCCGGGGCACCCGGGCCAGGATTCAGCTGAAGGAGCCTTGAGGCCAGGGGCCCGGCGGGTGGCGGTGGTGCCGGTTGCCGGTCTCGACATACTGGCCCAGCGGGCGCTCAACTATGCCCAGCACATCGCCGACGAGGTCATCGCGGTCCACGTGGCCACCGGTCAGCCCCAGGATGTGCCACGTCCCGACGGCACCCAGCGGCGCGACGACCTGGGGATGGAGCCCAGCGACGAGGCCCGAGAGCTGGTGGCGCAGTGGGATGCTTGGGTGGACTCCCACCTGGAGTCATCCGTCCCGCTGCCCCGTCCCAAACTGATTCTGGTCCTCTCCCCCTTCCGAACGGTGGTGCAGCCGGTGCTCCGCTATCTCCAGGGTTTCGGGGAGAAGAACCGTGACACCCTCTGCACTGTGGTGCTCCCCGAACTGGTGGCGCGCCACTGGTGGAACCAGATACTCCACAACCACCGGGCCTTCCACATCAAGTCGGCCCTCCTGGGCCGCGCCGACTTCGCGGTGGCCGACGTCACCTTCGATCTGGGCCGCCCGCCCGAGAGCTAGCCCACTCGGCCCCGGATGAGCTCGACGCCTCTGCCTAGAATGGCGGAATGCCAACTCACAATGTCTCGCTCACCAAGGGGGAGGCGGAGGCCCGGGCTGCTCTGATCTCCGACTGCCACTACCGGCTGCAGCTCGACCTAGCCCTCGGGCGAGATCGCTACGGCTACCGGGTGGAGCTGGAGTTCGCCGGCGAGGCCGGGGCCACGACCTTCCTGGACGCCCAGGTGGACCAGATCTCCGGAATGACCTGGCAGGGGCAGGAGCTCTCGCGCGAGGCCTGGCGCGAGCAGCGCATCCAACTGCCCCCGCTGGCGGAGCGCAACCGCGTGGAGGTGTGGGGCACCTCCAGCTACCACCGGACGGGGCTGGGGATCCACCTCGCCGTGGACCCCGCGGACTCCGAGGCGTATGTGTACACGGATCTCGAGCCCGCCGACGCCCACCGGGTCTTCCCCTGTTTCGACCAGCCCGACATCAAGGGGATCTTCGAGATCGCCGTGCGGGTACCTCAGGACTGGACGGTGGTGTCCGCCGAGCCCGGCCGGGCCGGGAAGGCCTCGGACGACGAGGGGGCCAGATGGTGGGAGTTCCCCCCCACCCGCAGACTCTCCCCATATGTGCTGGGGATAGCCGCCGGAAGGTTGCACGCCATCAGGTCCCAGCACGGCCAGATCCCGCTCGGGCTCTTCTCCCCCCTCTCCCTCGGGCAAGACCTTGAGAAGGCGGCCGAGGAGATCTTCGAGGTGACCCGGCAGGGACTCGATCGG
>JAJYWT010000115.1 GCA_021791345.1 bacterium | reverse complement strand
ACCCGGACGAGGCCGCCCGGATCGCCGCCCGGGTGGGCTACCCCGTACTGGTCCGCCCCTCCTACGTCCTGGGGGGCCGGGCGATGGACGTGACCCACAGCGAGGAGGACCTGCGCCGCTATCTCAGGGAGGCGCTGCGGGCGTCGGGCGGGGAGGAGGTCCTGATCGACAAGTACCTCCTCGGGCTGGAGGTCGAGGTGGACGCCATCTGCGATGGCGAGGCGGTCCTGGTCCCCGGGGTGATGGAGCATGTGGAACGTGCCGGGGTCCACTCCGGGGACTCGATGGCCGTGTACCCGCCCCAGAGGCTGGACCCGGAGCTGGTCTCAGAGCTGGTGGAGACCACCTCCCGGCTGGCGCTGGCCACCGGCACCCTGGGGCTGATCAACGTCCAGTACGTGATCCACCGGGGCCGGATCCTGGTGATAGAGGTTAACCCCCGCTCCAGCCGCACCGTCCCCTTCCTCAGCAAGGTCACCGGGGTCCCCATGGTGGAGGCTGCGGTGCGAGCGATGTTGGGGGAGTCGCTGGCGAAGCAGGGCCGGACCCCGGGGCTCTCCCCGGTGCCAGAGCTGGTGGCCGTGAAGGCCCCGGTCTTCTCATCGCGCAAGCTGGATCTGGTGGACACGGTGCTTGGCCCGGAGATGAGCTCCACCGGGGAGGTCATCGGGGTCGACCGCGACCTGCCGGCGGCGCTGGGCAAGGCCTTCCTGGCCGCCCTCGGCTCGGTGCCGCGCTCCGGGGGAGCGCTGGTCAGCATCGCCGACCAGGACAAGCCCGAGGGCCTGGCGGTGGCAGCCCGTCTGGCCGAGCTGGGCTTCCGCCTCTACGCCACCCCGGGCACGGCCGCGGCGCTGCGGGCCGCCGGGGTGTCGGTCCATGAGGTGGCCAAGCTCCATCGGGGGCGGCCCGACGTCGTCGACATCACCGTCGGGGGACAGGTTCAACTGGTCATCAACACCATCTCCCGGGTCGCCACCGACGAGATGGAGGGTGAGGAGGCCGGGGGACGGCCGGTCCGGGACGGTTTCCGGATCCGCCAGGCGGCGGTCCAGCGGGGCATACCATGCCTGACCTCCCTGGACACCGCGGCGGCGCTGGTCCAGGCTCTGGAGGTCTGGCAAGCCGGGCTACCCGGCCGCTCCGCCACCATCACCGAGCACCGCGACGCGCCGGTCGCCTCCAGCGCCAGTTGAGCGCCACCCTGCTCCCCGAAAGCGACCTGAGCCGGGCCCGGGATGAGGTCGCCACCTGCATTAGGGCCGACGGTCTGGGACCGGGCCTCCACCTTCTGACCCTGGAGGCGCCGGAAGCGGCCCGGGAGGCACTCCCGGGAGAGTTCGCCCAGCTGCAGGTGGTGCCGGGACCGCTCCTCCGCCGGCCGTTCTCCTTCTCCGGGGTGGATCCAAGCCGAGGCACCGTCTCCTTCTACCTGCGCGTCTACGGCGAGGGGACCCGCAGGTTGGCGCAGCTCTCGCCGGGATCCACGGTTCGGCTCCTGGGTCCGCTGGGCAGGGGCTTCTCCCTGCCCCACTTGAAGGGCTCCTCCCTGCTGGTCGCCGGAGGGGTGGGCGCCGCGCCCTTCCCCCACCTGGCCGGCCAGCTGCTGGCCCGCGGGGAGCGCGTACTCTGGCTCAACGGGGCTGCCAGCGCTGACCAGTTGTTCCCCCTCGGCCTCCTGCCCGCGGAGCTGGCCGGCTCCCTGCAGGTGACCGATGACGGCAGCTCGGGGCGGCAGGGGCTGGTCACGGACGCCCTGGCCGAGATTCTGGACGGGGTTGACCGGGTCTACGCCTGCGGCCCCAATCCCATGCTCCAGGCTGTGGCTGAGATGGCTTCCCGCCTGAGGCCGGAGGCGCTGGTCGAGGTCTCCCTCGAGGCGCCCATGGGTTGCGGCTTCGGGACCTGCCTCGGCTGCTCCATTCCCCTTCTGTCCCAGGGGACCGCGGTACCCGGGCTCTGCTGCCGCCAGGGCCCGGTCCTGGCGGCCGACCAGGTGCACTGGGGGGGGCTGGGCCGTCAGCCCTCCCACCTGGAGTAGGCAGGTGGCTGGCGAGGTGCTGATCGGCCGGGGACTCACGCTGGAGAGCCCGGTGGGGGCCGCGTCCGGCACCTTCGGCTACGGCTTCGAGGCGGAGCGCATGGGCAACCTCGCGGGGCTGGGAGCCGTCTTCACCAAGGGCACCACCCTTGCCCCGCGCCTGGGCAACGCGCCTCCGCGGATCGCCGAGGTCGCGGGCGGGATGCTCAACTCGATCGGGCTGCAGAACCCCGGCGTCGAGGTGGTGGCCTCCGAGTACGCACCGCGCTGGCGCGGGTGGGCCCCCAAGGTGATCGTCAACGTGGCCGGGTCCACCATCGACGATTACGTGCGGGTCTGCCAGCGGCTGGACGCCGTGCCCGAGGTGGCCGCGGTGGAGCTCAACATCTCCTGCCCCAACATCGCCCACGGGCTCGACCTGGGGGTGGACCCCCACGCCGCGGCCGCCTGCACCAGGGCCGTCCGGGAGGTCACCGGGAAAGCGGTGATCGTGAAGCTGACACCCAACGTGACCGACATCGCCGAGATCGGGCGCGCGGTCCAGGACGGTGGAGCGGACGCGGTGTCGGCGGTGAACACCTACCTCGGCCTAAAGTGGTCCCGAGTTCGGGGGGCTCCGGTCCTCCCCGGGTCAGGTCTGGCGGGCTTGAGCGGTCCTGCCATCAAGCCCCTGGCCCTGGCCGCGGTGGCCCGGCTGGTGGCCGCCCTCAGGATCCCGGTGATCGGGATCGGCGGCATCGCCAGCGCGGATGACGCCCGCGAGTTCCTCGAACTGGGGGCGCGGGCGATCCAGATCGGGACCGCCAACTTCTACCTCCCGGGGATCGCCGCATCCTGCGCTGCCGAGCTGAGGCGGGGTACTGGATCCACCTGACCACGGCGCGCCAGGTGCCCGGGAGACCGCGCGCTCACGGCGCCGGCGCACACCGTTCACGTGGAGTGGCTGAGGTCGCCGGCATGTCGTGGTGCCGCCAGCAGGATTCGAACCTGCGACCCTGGGCTTAAAAGGCCCCTGCGCTACCACTGCGCCATGGCGGCTTGCGGGGAGCGTAGCGCAGCCGGCGATTC
>JAJYWT010000089.1 GCA_021791345.1 bacterium | reverse complement strand
AGGCGCTGATCACCACCGGCTTTCCGTTCAAGGCTCCGGAGCGCATTCCCCGCCTGCTGGGCGCCCTGGGCATGGTGCTGGAGGAGTTCGAGGATGTGCGTCGCCCGGGGGCTGCGAGCCTGGATCTCGCCTACACCGCAGCTGGGGTGTTCAGCGGCTACTTCGAGCTCGGGCTGAAGGTCTGGGACATCGCCGCCGGCGCCCTCCTGGTGACCGAGGCTGGCGGGCTCGTGTCCGACTGGGATGGGGAACCACGTCACCTCATCAGCGGTGACATCGTGGCCGGTCCGCCCCGGGTGCATGCCGCCCTGCTCCAGGCGACCCGCTCGCGGTCAGGCGCGCACTAGGACCTGACCCGTGACCACGTCACCCACCCGCCGGGCCAGCACCTTGGGCTCGAAGTGAAGGGTGTAGTCACCGGCGTGCAGCGGCACCACGGAGATCACGACCGGGATGGTGGAGTTGGTCTCCAGGATGCCCCCGCACGACTCGTCGTGGCGCCAGCTGGACCCCCTCGAGCCGAGGAAGGTGACCTTCACCACCCGAAACTCCGGGGTCAGGTTGGCTCCGATGCAGGCGGGGGACATCGCGCTGCCCGAGGCCAGGTAGAGCCCGAAGGCCAGCCGCTGCTGCCTGCCCACGGTCATCGTGTAGCTGCCCACCGCCCCCCCCAGCTGAGCCTTGGGCGGACCCGAGTTCTTGTTGATCGACCCGAGGCTGGTGACCACGTCGACGAACGCCGAGATCGCCAGGAAGGCGATCACGGCAACGGCCAGCAGCTGGCCGGCGCTTAACCTTGGTAGCCAACGGGGAGCGGTCTTCAAGCTCCTTGAGGTTAGCGGCTCTCCGCCCGGTGGGGGCCGGCATGCAGGGAGGCGACCATGACCTTCATCGAAGAGGTGGAAGCGGAGGAGATCCTGGACTCGAGGGGGAATCCGACTCTGGCTGTGATGGTCGCCTTGGCGACCGGGGATGTGGGCCGGGCGGCCGTGCCGTCGGGAGCCTCGACCGGTCACCGGGAGGCTGTGGAGCTTCGGGATGGCGACGCGGGGAGATACGGCGGCAAGGGTGTGCTCAGCGCCGTCCAGAATGTCAATGAGACGCTCGGCCCGGCCATCGTGGGCATGGACGCGCTTGATCAGCGCGCACTCGACGAGCGCCTCATTGAGCTTGATGGCACGCCCAACAAGGGCCGCCTGGGTGCCAACGCGATCCTCGGGGTGAGCCTGGCCGTGGCCCGCGCCGCCGCCTCGGCTCAGGATGTGCCGCTCTACCGGTATCTGGGCGGTGTGGGGGCCCGAGAGCTGCCGGTGCCCCAGTTCAACATCCTCAACGGCGGCGTCCATGCGCGCACCGCCGTCGACTTCCAGGAGTTCATGGTGGTGCCCCACGGAATGCCGTCCTTTGCGGAGGCGCTACGAGCCGGGGCGGAGATCTTTCACGCCCTGCGCGAGGTTCTGCAGGCGAAGGGCCTGGCCGGCGGGCAGGGGGATGAGGGCGGATTCGCTCCCAGCTTGAATAGCAACGCCGCGGCGGTTGAGCTGGTCCTCGAGGCCATCGGCAGGGCCGGCTACTCGGCCCCAGATCAGGTGGGGATCGCGCTGGATCCGGCCACCAGCCAGCTCTACGACGATGGTGCCTACCACCTGAGGGGGGAGGGCCGTCGGCTCACCTCCAGCGAGCTGGCTTCCCTCTGGGAGGACTGGCTCCGCCAGTATCCGATCATCTCCCTGGAGGATGGGATGGCGGAGGACGACTGGGCTGGTTGGGCGGAGTTGACGCAGCGGCTGGGGGGCGCGGTGCAGCTGGTCGGGGACGACAACTTCGTCACCAACCGGGAGTACCTGGCCCGGGGGATCCGGGAGGGGGTGGCCAACGCGATCCTGATCAAGCTGAACCAGATCGGAACCCTCAGCGAGACCATCGATGTGGTCGAGATGGCCAAGCGTCACGGCTACGCGACTGTGATCAGCCATCGCTCCGGCGAGACCGAGGACACCAGCATCGCCGACCTCGCGGTCGGGTTGGGGGCCGGCCAGATCAAGTCGGGGGCTCCCTCCCGCAGCGAGCGGGTGGCCAAGTACAACCGCCTGCTGCGGATCGAACGCGAGCTGGGCTCGAGTGCGGCCTATGCGGGCGCATCGGTGCTCGCCCGGGGCGATCGCCAGCCCCACAAACCCGACTGATACAGTAGGGTTTGTGCAGGCATCACCGAGACCCGATCTCAGGGTCCTGAAGGCTCCACCGGCCTCGGGCATCGCGGCGCTGGTGGGCAACACTCCGCTGCTGCGCCTGCGCCTCTACGAGGACGTGGCTCCGCGGCTGGATGTGTTCGCCAAGGCGGAGTTCATGAACCCGGGCGGGTCGGTCAAGGACAGGGCCGCCCTGGCCATGCTGCGGGCGGGGCTCGACTCCGGCATGCTGCGCCACGGCCGGACGATCCTGGACAGCACCAGCGGCAACACCGGGGTTGCCTACGCCATGCTGGGGGCGGCTCTCGGCTACCCGGTCAAGCTGGTGGTTCCCGCCAACGTCAGTGTGGAACGCAAGCAGCTCATGACCGCTTACGGAGCGGAGCTGCTGCTGAGTGATCCCCAGGAGGGCTCCGACGGGGCGATCCGCATCTGCCGGGAGCTGGCGCAGCGGGAACCCGACCGGTATTTCTATCCCGATCAGTACAACAATCCCGCCAATTGGCAGGCCCACTATCGGACCACCGGGGTCGAGATCTGGGAGCAGACCGAGGGCGAGGTGACCCACTTTCTCGCCGGGCTGGGAACCAGCGGCACCTTCGTTGGCACCACCCGCCGCCTCAAGGAGTTCAACCGGGAGATCACCTGCGTCAGCCTGGAGCCTGACGACCCCTTCCACGGGCTGGAGGGGCTCAAGCACATGGCCTCGTCGATCGTCCCTGGCATTTACGATCCGGACCTCGCAGACCTCCACCTGTTCGGCCCGACCGACGGGGCTTATGATCTGGTGCTGAAGTTGGCGCGGCAGGAGGGCATCCTGGTCGGGCATTCGACGGGACTCGCGCTGTGGGGGGTGGGGGAGTTGATCCGGCAGGGGCTGCGCGAGGGGGTCGTGGTGCTGATCTGCCCCGACGGGGGAGCCCGCTATCTGAGCAGTGGCCTCTACGGTGAGGGTTGATCGTGGGCGGTCTGCCGCTGGCCTTCACCTCTGAGCTCTTCGCGCGGATGCGCCAGCTCTCAGAGGCCACCTATCCCTACGAGGGATGCGGGGTGCTGGTAGGTAGGGTCACGGAGGCCGCCGCCGTGGTCACCGAGGTGGTGGCCGGCCACAACCTGGTCACCGATCGGCGGCACGATCGCTATGAGCTCGATCCCCGCGACATCATCGCAGCCGAGAAGCTGGCCCGCGACCGCAAAGAGGAGGTTCTGGGGTTCTTCCACACCCATCCCGACCACCCCGCCAGACCGAGCCAGTTCGACACCGACCGGGCCTGGCCCGGCTATCACTACGTGGTCGTTGCGGTGCACTCGGGGCGTCAGGTCGCCGCCACCTGCTGGCGGCTCCAGGACGGCGTCGAGCCCAATCAGTTCCAGGAGGAAGATCTCCAGGTCCTGGGGGGCGCGGCTCCCGGCTATAATCCGCCCGGTCCGGCAGCGGAGGAGATGTGAAGACAGCGGTTACGACGGTGGAGGTGGTGCTGGCAGTCCTGCTGGTCATCACCATCCTGCTGCAGACTCCGAAGTCCAGTGGACTCGGTGGCACCATCGGGGGCGGTACTGACATGGGCGGAGGCTACCGCACCAGGCGCGGTCTG
This sequence comes from bacterium, assembly GCA_021791345.1. Next base: position 15,320 of record JAJYWT010000089.1, on the reverse strand, counting down.
GAGCGGGTGCTGTTCCGCACCTCGATCTGGCTCACCGTCGCCTTCGCCCTGGTGGCGATCATCCAGATCCGAGTCAATTGAGGACCGCCGCGGTCAGCTGACGGCGCCGGCGCCCCCGGCCACCGCCGGGCCCATCTTGGTAGCATTCTCACTCTTGGGCCGGGATGGTGAAATGGTAGACACGCAGCGTTCAGGGCGCTGTGCAGGTCACTGCGTGCGGGTTCGAGTCCCGCTCCCGGCACCAACCGTCGGCGGAACTGCCGGCCTTGGGCGAACTCCCTAGCCCGAACGGTCGTCTCTCGGGCTATCCTGAGATCGGTGGCCGCCCGGGCCCGGGGTCGGGAAGCGCTTCGGTCGCCCAGTTGAGGGAGACCAGTTGTCGCAGCCAGTTGGTGGGCCAAGCCCTGGGGCTTCCGGTGGGGGGCCCTTGCCGTGGGTGCCTCCCGAGCTGGGTCGAGATCTCGACGGTGATGGGTTCGAGCGTGACCATGGGCTCGGGGCGGGCCTCTGGGATCAGGCTCCGCACCCCCGGGCGGGTGCAGCGCGGCGGCGTTGGCGGGGCCTGCTGGCGGGCCTGATCATCGCCGGCCTGGCCCTCGGAGCCGGATCGCTGGCCGCAGATCTGGGGACCGCTCCAGCGCTGGTCCATCAGGGCCGTAGCGAACCGCACTTCTCCAATGTGGCGGGTGGAGCCCCACCCAGCAGCGCCGAGGCCCTGGCCCGGGTTGCGGCCGCCGACCTTCCGGAGATAGTAACCGTGGTTGCCATCGGGCGCCAGAGCGACGAGCTGGGCACCGGTTGGCCGGTGGACGGGCAGGGGGATTTCATCACCAACGACCACGTCGTGCATCAGGGGATCAGCTTCTACGCGGTCTCTCAGTCTGGCACCGAGTATCCGGCCCGGGTGGTCAACGTCGATCCTGCCCTCGATCTCGCCGAGGTCCGGGTGATCGGGTTGAGCGAGGCGCCGTTCGCCATCGACCCCACTCCGGCGGCCGTCGGCCAGGCGGTCGTGGTGCTGGCATCGGAGGGGGCGACCAGCCATCCTCCGATCACCGACTCTGTGATCGACGGTCTCAACGAGCGCGCCACGGTGGCGCATGCGGCTCCCGGTGAGCTCAGCGACTACTCTGACCTGATCCGGATTCCGGCCCAGATCTTCCCCGGCAACAGCGGAGGGCCGGTGCTGACCACCGGCGGGCAGGTGGTGGGGATTCTCACCCTGGCGGCCGAGCATGGTGACGGAGCCTTCGCGATTCCGCTGACGGAGGTGGAGCCGGTGATCCAGCGCTGGCTGGCCGGTTAGGAGTTTGCTTAGACTTTCGGCGTTGAAGTCGGGGGGGGCGTTGACGCCTGCCCGCCTTGTTTGCAACCATCGGGATTGCCGTGGCGGCTCGCCCGGGGATCGGGTGGCTTGCGGAACCAGCAAAGGAGCGAATCGCTAATGAGTGGCAGCAAGCAGGGGGGCCTGACGGTCCTCGTCCTCGGCGCCGACGGATACATCGGATGGCCCATGGCCATGCACCTTTCGAAATTGGGCCACCAGGTGGTGGCGGTCGACAATCTGGCGCGGCGGCGCTGGGATCGCGAGGGCGGCACCTACAGCCTGCTGCCGCTCAGTTCCATGAGCAAGCGGGTGGCACGCTGGCAGGCGGTGAGCGGACGTTCCATCGTCTGGCGGCGCGCCGACCTCCGCGACTTCGCAGCGGTTGACGGGCTCTTTGAGGAGTTCCATCCCCAGGCCGTGATTCACTTCGCCGAGCAGCGCAGCGCCCCCTTCTCGATGGTGGACCGGGATCACGCGGTCATGACCCAGGTGAACAACGTGGTCGGGACTCTCAACGTGCTCTTTGCGATCCGCGACCGGGCCCCCGACTGCCACCTGATCAAGCTCGGGACCATGGGCGAGTACGGCACCCCCAACATCGATATCGAAGAGGGATACATCGACATCGAGCACAACGGTCGCCGCGATCGTCTCCCGTTCCCCAAGGTCCCCGGCAGCTTCTACCACCTCTCCAAGGTGCACGACAGTCACAACATCCACTTCGCCAGTCGTGCCTGGGGAGTGCGTGCGACCGACCTCAACCAGGGGGTGGTGTACGGGTACGAGACCGAGGAGACCAGCCTGCACCCGGAGCTGCACACCCGCTTCGACTTCGACTCCATCTGGGGCACTGCGTTGAATCGCTTCTGTGTGCAGGCGGCGGTGGGGCAGCCCCTCACTGTGTACGGGAAAGGTGGCCAGACCCGGGGGTTCCTGGACATCCGTGACACCATGGCCTGTGTCACCCTGGCCCTGGAGAATCCCGCGGAGCGCGGAGAGTGCCGGGTGTTCAACCAGTTCACCGAACAGTTCAGCGTCCTTCAGCTGGCCGAGCTGGTGGCGAAGGTGCGCCAGGAGCATGGTCTGGAGACCACCATCAGCCACGTGCCCAACCCCCGGGTGGAGGCGGAGGCGCACTACTACAACGCCAAGCACCAGCTGCTGCTGGATTTGGGGCTGCAGCCCCATCTGCTGGGCGAGACCCTGCTCGAGTCCGTGATCCAGATGGTGGAGCAGCACGCTGCCCGCGTCGACCCGGTGCTGCTGGAACAGCCCAGCGTGAGCTGGAAGAGCGGTGGCAACGAGGTGTGGCAGCGCTACGCCCAGGGTGATCCGGGCGGTTGCGCCAAGCCGGGGACGGGCAACTCACCGAGGGTGGCGCTGGCCTGACGCGCCGGCCCGGCCGTCTGATCTCGAAGCTGGCTGGGTAGACTTCTCCTGAAACACACCTTGCAGCGGGAGTTTGAGTTGAGTTCCAGGGATTACGAGATCGCGATCGTCGGAGCTGGGCCGGCCGGGCTCACGGCGGCTCTCTACGCCGGCCGGGCCCTCAAGCGGACAGTGCTCTTCGAGGCCGGCATCCCCGGTGGTGAGCTCCTAAATACCGAGTCCATCGAGGACTACCCCGGGTTCGCCTCCATCACCGGGCCTGAGCTGGCGAGCAAGATGACCGAGCACGCGCTTTCCTTCGGGGCGGAGATGGTGCCGGCTCGGGTCACCGGCGTCGCCCTGGAGGCTGATGGGCGCAAGCGCATCGAGGTCGAGGAGGACGAACCGTACTTCGCCCGGGCGGTGATCCTCACCGCCGGCGGGCAGCCCCGGAAGCTGGGCATCGCCGGGGAGCAGGAGTATGCGGGGCGAGGGGTCTCGTACTGTGCCGTGTGTGACGGCGCCTTCTTCAAGGGGGAGCATCTGGCGGTCGTGGGCGGTGGTGACGCGGCGCTGGAGGAGGCGGTGTTTCTCACCCGCTACGCCTCCAAGGTGACCCTGATCCATCGCCGCTCCGAGTTCCGCGCTCAACCCGTGCTGGTTGAACGCGCTCGCAACCACCCCGACATGGAGTTCCTGCTGGACACCGTGGTGGAGGAGATCCGCGGGGACGGCCAGCAGGTCGAGTCCTTGCGTCTGCGCAATACGCAAGACGGCAGCTCCTCTGAGCTGAAGGTGGGCGGCATATTCGTCTTCATCGGGTTCCTGCCCAACAGCGGCCTGCTCCAGGCTCACGCCGACCACGACCCCCAGGGCTATTACCTGACCGACGAGAACATGCAGACCTCGATTCGCGGCGTGTTTGCCGCTGGTGATGTGCGGGCCCAGCTCACCCGTCAGGTCACCACCGCCGTCGGTGACGCCACCACCGCTGCCATGGCCGCCACCAAGCTGGTGGAGGAGCCGCTGGTCGTCCCGGCAATGGCGTGAGCAGCATCGTCACCAAGGGTGGGGACAAAGGAGAGACCAGCCTGCTCTACGGCGGGCGGGTGTCCAAGGACGACCTCCACACCGAGGCATACGGGGCGCTTGATGAGGCGATCTCGGCGCTGGGCCTCGGTCGTTCCCTCTGCACGACCCCTGCCGTCGCCTCCATGCTGCTCGAGTTGGAGCGCGAATGCTTCACCGTCGGAGCCGAGCTGGCCACGGCATCTGGTGATCGGGACAAGCTCCGGCGCCATTTTCAAACCCTGGAGCCCGATGCGGTTGACCGCCTGGAAGCGGAGGTGCACCGGCTGGAGGCGGAGGTGGGTTTGCCCGCCGGCTTTGTACTTCCCGGTGGTAGTCCGGCGGCGTCCGCGATCGATCTCGCGCGGACCCTGGTCCGCCGTGCGGAGCGTCGCGCCGTCGCCCTGGCACGTTCAGACCCCCTGGTGAATCCGGAGATCCTGCGCTACCTGAACCGGCTCTCCGACCTCCTGTTCATGCTCGCGCGCCAGGAGGAGGCGGGTGCCACCACCCTCAAGTGAGGCATAGCGCGTGTCAGCTTCTCCCTCCCTCCATGCCCGCCGCAGCTAATCGCCAGCCCACTCCTCGCATCGCGGTGAGCTGCATCGTCCGGGGCCGGGTGCAGATGGTGGGCTTTCGCGCGTTCGCAGCTGCGGCGGCCGACCAGCTGGGCGTGAGCGGTTGGGTGCGCAACCGGCCTGACGGTGCGGTTGAGGTGTTGGCCCAGGGTGCTCCCCAGTCGGTGCAAGAGTTGGTGCAGAGACTGCGCCGCGGTCCCGCGGCCGCGCGGGTAGAGACGTGTGAGGAGACCCCGGTGGGCATTAACTCGCACCTGGTCGGCTTCAGAATTGTCGGATGAACGAAGTGCTTGAGCCGGCTCTGGGGCAGCTCGCCCCGTTGGGGAGGCTTGGATCAGTGGAGCGCGGTTGAAGGCAGGGGCTCTCGACCCGATCCTGAGGCGCTCCAGAGAACGCCTGCTCGAGCTCCCATCGGAACTGGAGCTGGAGCGGGCCGCCGCCCGCGCCCCCGTGCCGCGGAGTCTCATGGCGGAGCTGGCTGATCTGGGTTTCGGGGTGATCGCCGAGATGAAGCGAAGATCACCCTCCGCCGGGTCCCTGCGGCCGGATCTGGATGTGGCCGCGACCGCGGAGATGTTCGAGGCGGCGGGAGCCGTCGCCATCTCGGTCCTCACCGAGCCGGATTCCTTCGGCGGCAGCATTGAGGATCTGCGGCTGGCCAGGCAGAGGTCCCGGTTGCCCATCCTGCGGAAGGACTTCGTGATCCATCCACTGCAGGTGGTGGAGGCCCGCGCCGCCGGCGCGGACCTGGTGCTGCTGATCGTTCGGGCCCTGCCCGCGGCGACTCTGGCTGAGTGCCTGGCGACGGCGGATGAGCTGGGGATGGAGGCTCTGGTGGAGGTCCATGATCGCTCCGACCTGCAACTGGCGGTGGCGGCTGGAGCCCGGCTGATCGGCATCAACAACCGCGACCTCGACCGCCTGACCACCGACCTGGCGGTGACGGAGCAGCTGGCGCCCCTGGTCCCCGAGGATCGGTTGGTGATCTCCGAATCGGGGATCTCCACCCCGGCCGACGCATCGCGGGTGCGGGCCGCCGGCGCGAACGCCATCCTGGTCGGAGAGGCGCTGATGCGGGGACCCGACCCGGCCATGGCCATCCGCCAGCTCGTTGGGATCGGAGCCCGCGAATGCGGGTGAAGGTCTGCGGGATCACCAGGGAGGAGGACGCTCTGGTGGCGCTGGAGGCCGGGGCCGATGCCGTCGGCATGGTCTTCCACGATGGGAGTCCCCGAAGGGTGGACCGGAAGGTGGCGCTTCGCATCTCCCGGCTGGTGAGCGGCCGGGCCGACTGCGTGGGGGTCCTTGTGGACGCCTCACCGGAGGAGCTCCTAAGGCTGGTGGAGGAGTTCGAATTGACCGCGGTCCAACTGCATCTTCGCAGCTGCCCCCGCCGGCTGGCGCTCGAACTGCCTGCCGCGGTTTGGCCATTCCTCAGCTTGTCCGATCTCGGCCCGGAGCTGGCGGTCGATTGGTGGGCCGCACTGCCCGTCTTCCTCGACCATCTGGCGGCGGACGGCTCTGGGGGCACTGGTCAGCGCCTCGACCTGCCGGTCGCCCGAGCGCTGGCGGCCCATCGGCCGGTCTGGCTGGCCGGCGGCATCGGGCCAGCCAATGTGGCGGAGGCGGTGGAGGCCGTCAGGCCATACGGGGTGGACGCCAGCTCTCGGCTCGAGGCGAGCCCGGGGATAAAGGACGCGGGCCTGGTGGCAGCGTACGTCCAGAGGGCGCGGGCGGCCGGGGCGCTGGTTGCGCAAACTGGGGGACAACCATGAACGATCCCGGCCGACTGCTCGTGACCGATCCCCCCCGGGCGGGGAGATATGGGGACTTCGGTGGCAGCTACGTGCCTGAGACCGTCGTGCCGGCGCTGCAAGAGCTGGTGGAGGCCGCCCGGTCGGCGTTCGCCGATCCGACCTTCCTGGACCAGCTCCGTGGCCTCCTGCGCGACTATGCCGGCCGCCCGACTCCCTGCTACCTGGCGGTCCGCCTCTCAGATCATGCGGGATTTCCGATCTGGTTGAAGCGCGAGGACCTCCTGCACACCGGAGCCCACAAGCTCAACAACGCGCTGGGCCAGCTGCTCCTGGCCCGGCGCATGGGCAAGCGTCGCATCGTCGCCGAGACCGGGGCCGGCCAGCATGGCCTGGCGACCGCCACGGCCTGCGCCCTCATGGGGTTGCCGTGCGTGGTCTACATGGGCTCCGAGGACATCCGCCGCCAAGCGATCAATGTGGCCAAGATGCGCCTTTTGGGCGCCACCGTGAAGGCCGTGGACAGCGGCTCCCGGACGTTGAAGGATGCCACCTCGGAGGCGATTCGCGACTGGGTGACCAACGTTCGCGACACCCACTACGTGATCGGTTCGGTGGTGGGGCCGCACCCGTATCCCTGGCTGGTTCGGACGCTGCAATCCGTGATTGGGGTGGAGGCTCGGCAGCAGATGCTGGATCAGGCGGGGCGGCTGCCCACCCAGGTGATCGCCTGCGTCGGGGGCGGCAGCAACGCAATCGGGATCTTCGCGGGGTTCCTCAACGACCCCGAGGTCCGGCTGCTCGGGGTCGAGGCGGGAGGGCGGGGGCCCCATCCCGGTGACCACGGGGCCAGTTTGAATCTGGGCAGCCCCGGGGTTCTCCACGGGGCGAACTCCTATCTGCTCCAGGACCAGGACGGCCAGGTTTTGGCCACTCACAGCGTGTCGGCTGGGCTGGACTATCCCGGGGTCGGTCCCGAGCACGCCTGGTTGCGCCACTCCGGAAGAGCCACCTACACGGTGGTCGACGATCGGGCGGCGCTCTCCGCCTTCCACCTGCTGGCCCGGCTGGAGGGCATCATCCCTGCGCTGGAGTCGTCGCACGCAATCCATCAGGCGGTCAGCGTGGCGCCGCCCGGGGGCGGCCCGGTGCTGGTCTGCCTCAGCGGGCGTGGCGACAAGGATCTCGACACCGTCCTCGCCGAGGCTGCCGGTGGCTGACGGCGGCCTCAGCGCCCGCACGCGAATCCGGCGGGCGCTGGCACCAGCCGGCGGAGGGCCGCACATCGTCCCCTATCTCATGGCGGGGTTCCCCGACCTCGACGCCACGGTACCGATCCTGCTGGCGGCCGAGGGTGCCGGTGCGGCCCTGGTCGAACTGGGGTTGCCCTACTCCGACCCACTCGCGGACGGACCGGTCATCCAGGCCGCAGGACAGCGCGCGCTCGCCAACGGGATGACGGTGCCGCTGGCGCTGGAGCAGATCCGCGCCGCCCGCGCCGCCGGGCTGGCGATCCCCCTGGTGCTGATGACCTACCTCAACCCGCTGTTGCGGATGGGCCTTTCCGCGTTCACCATGCGGGCCGCCGAGTGCGGGGTGGACGGGCTCTTGGTCACCGACCTGCCCTTGGAGGAGATGGGGGAGCTGGCTGCGGCGGCCGCCCACGCCGGGTTGGCGGTGACGACCCTGGTCGCCCCGACCACCCCCGACGCGCGCATCCGCCGGGCCGCTGAGCTCTCCACGGGTTTCCTGTACTGCGTCTCCCGCACCGGGGTGACCGGGTCCAGCCCATCGGAGGCCGACGAGGGATCCTCCCTCCTGCGCCGCGCCCGGGCCCAGACCGATCTACCCCTCACCTTGGGCTTCGGGGTCAGGCGGGCGGCGCAGATCCGCGCCGTCGCGGGGCTGGCGGACGCCGTGGCGGTGGGCACTTGGCTCGTGGAGCGGGCCGCCGATGCCGCGGACGCCCCCGGCGCGGTGGCCGATGCGATCCGTGAGCTACGCGGCTGAGCTCAGGCTGACAGGCCGCCGTCCACCACCAGCACCTCCCCGGTGATGAACGAGGCGGCCGGGCTGCACAAAAAGGCCACCGCCCCGGCGATCTCGGCGGTCGTCCCGGCGCGGCGCAGCGGCGTAAGCCGGATCAGCTCCTGCAGGACCTCCTCGGAGATCGAGCTGGAGGTGAGCTCGGTGAGCACGTAACCGGGGGCCACCGCGTTGCAGGTGATCCCCCTCGACCCGAGCTCCTTGGCGACGGACTTGGTCAGCCCAATCAGTCCCGCCTTGGCCGCGGCGTAGTTCGCCTGGCCGGGGTTGCCCCCCAGGCCCACGATCGAGCTCACATTGACGATTCGACCCCAGCGCTGCTTCATCATGTGCGGCACCGCCGCCTTGGTGACGTGGAAACCAGCGCTGAGGTCGGTGCGCAGGACCTGATCCCAGTCTTCGGTGGTCATGCGCAGCAGCAGCCGGTCGCGCAGCATGCCGGCGTTGTTCACCACGATGTCGAACGGGCCCTGGCTGCGGAACAGCTCGGCGACCTGGCTCGGGTCGCCGACATCCGCCTGGTGGATGGTGGCGTCCTTGAGGTTGGCCGCCACCTGCGCGGCGGAGGTCGCGTCGGCGCGATAGTTGATCACGACCCTCGCTCCCATTCCGGACAGTTCGGTGGCGATGGCACTGCCGATGCCCTTGCCGCCGCCGGTAACCAGCGCGCTCCGGCCCGAAAGGTCCAGCTCCATTCAGCCGTCCAGGCCATCGAGCAGGAGCTCATCCACATTCCAGGTCGAAACGCCCGCCATGTGCTTGGCGGCCAGGCTGGCCAGGACCCGGCCTGGGCCCAGCTCGACCACGGTGGCGATCCGCAGGCGCTGCATCGCCGCCATGGTGCGGGCCCAGAGCACCGGCCGCAGCAGGTGTCCGACCAGTTCGGAGCGGATCGACGAGGTGGAGCGGAGGACGAACCCGCTGCCGTTGGCGATCAGCGGGATCTGGGGGGCCTTCAGGGGCAGCGAGCGTACCCGGTCGGCGAGCTTGGAGGCCGCCCGCGTCATCAGCGGAGAGTGGGCTCCCAGGGGGATGTCCAGCACCACCACCCGGCGCGCCCTTGCTCGGTTGGCCAGGGACTCCGCGATCTCGATGGCCGCGGCCTCCCCGCTCAGAATGAACTGATTCGGCGAGTTCAGGTTGGCCAGCCAGATGCCCCCCGCCCGTCCCGCCTCGCGGCGGATCTCCTCCACCTGCGGCTCCAAAAGGCCGACTATCGCCAGCATCCGCCCCGGGCTGGTGGAGGCGGCGTCCGCCATCAGGCGGCCGCGCTCACGCGCCAGCAGCAGCGCCTCCTCCCAGGTGACGGCTCCGGACGCCGCCAAAGCGCTGAGCTCACCGAGGCTGTGCCCTGCGACCACCGCGATCCGCTCCACGCCAAACGTCTCCCGGTAGGCTTCGAAGGCGGCGTACGACACCGCCACCAGGCAGGGTTGGATGTTCTCGGTGCGCAGCAGCTCCTCCCCGGGTCCCTCGAAGCAGAGCCGCTTCACGGGCATCTCCAGCACCTCCTCGGCGCGGTCCAGGGCCCGGGCGGCTGCGGGGAAGCGCCGCGTCAGCTCCAGGCCCATGCCGGGACGCTGGACGCCCTGGCCGGGAAAGAGCAGGGCGATCGGCGGTGTCGGCGCGATCGGGTTCGCGCTCATGGGTTGGCGTGATGCTCCAGCAGGTAGTCCCAGAGCTGGCCCACCCGCTTCATCTGCTCGAGCTCTTCCGGGGGCAGGGACACCTGATAACGGTCCTCAATCGCCATGATCAGCTCAACCAGGTCCAGGGAGTCGGCCGCCAGATCCCTGGCGAAGCTGACATCCATCTGGACCCGCTCCGGGTCGACGCCCAGGATCTCGCCCGCCAGCTGTTGGAGGTCCGCGAAATCAAGGGATTGGTCGGACGTGGGATCGGACAAGCGAGGGTCTCCTTGTGTGGGCTCTAGGCCTGGCCGCGACCGAGGACCAGGCACGCGTTGTGGCCGCCGAACCCGAATGAGTTCGACAGGGACACTCTCACGTCAGCCTGGCGGGCGACGTTGGGCACGTAGTCAAGGTCGCAGCGCGGGTCCTGTTCCTCCAGGTTGATCGTCGGAGGAATGACCCCTCTGCGCATGGCCAGCAGACAGACAGCGGCCTCCAGCGCCCCCGCCGCCCCCAGCAGGTGGCCGGTCATGGATTTGGTGGAGCTGACCGCGACCCGGTTGGCGTGTTCGCCCATGACCTGATGGATGGCCAGGCTCTCCGCGATGTCCCCGAGTGCGGTGGAGGTGCCGTGGGCGTTGATGTAGCCGACCGCTGCGGGACTGACGTCGGCGTGCCTCAGGGCGGCCGCCATGGCCCGGGCCGCTCCGCGGCCGGCGGGATCCGGGGCGGTGAAGTGGTACATGTCCGCGCTCGATCCGGCTCCCAGCAACTCCCCCCAGATCACGGCGCCGCGCGCGCGGGCATGATCCATCTCCTCCAGCACCATCACCACCGCCCCCTCTGACATCACGAACCCATCCCGGCCCGTGTCGAACGGCCGGGAGGCGCGCTCCGGGTCGTCGTTGCGACGGCTGAGCGCGCTCATCTGACAGAAGGCCCCCATGAGGAGCGGGGTTATGCCCGCCTCGGCGCCGCCCGCGATCATCGCCACCGCGTCACCCCTGCGGATGACCTCGGCCGCGTCCGCCAGGGCGTGGGCCCCGCTGGCGCAGGCGGACACCACCGCGTAGTTGGGTCCGCCGGCGTGCATCTCGATGGCGATGAGGCCGGCCGCCATGTCGGTGATCATCATCGGTGCCATGAAGGGGCTGATCCGGCTCACCCCCCGCTGCATGAGCACGGTGTGGCTGCGCTCGATCTCCTCCATCCCCCCCGCGGCGGAGCTGACCACCACCCCGACCGTGTCTGGGTCCATCGACTCCGGGTCGAGCCCGGAGTCCTCGACCGCCAGGCGGGCCGCGGCCAGGCCCAGCTGGCAGTACCGGGCCGCGTGCCGCGCGGTCTTGCGGTCCATGTAGGCCTCCGGATCGAAGTCCCGGATCTCGCCGGCGATCCGCGTGGGGTAGGAGGACGCGTCGAAGCTGGTGATGGCGCGCACCCCCGACTGGCCGCGGACCAGCGCCTCCCACACCTCCTCGACGCCGGTGCCGAGGGGGGTGACCATCCCGATTCCGGTGACGGCCACCCGCACACCCACCCTGTCGCTCACTCTACGGACAAGCTTACGGACAAAGTGTTCCTATTGCATCGGCCGGTCAGGATGAGATTGTTTGCCATTGGTTGGACATGATGTCCAGGGTCACGGTCGGCTGACCGCCGCGATGGCGTCGCGCGCCACGGTCCTGAGGTCCGCCTCCGGCGCCAGCAGGGCGCTACGGTCCACGGGCGCCCCGGCCTCGATGAGGCGTCGCGCGGCGGCCAGATCCGGGTACCGGTTGACGGCGAGACACGCCCTGACCCGGGCTCCGGACAGGTGCAGGACGGTGAAGTGGCCACTCTCCGGTCTGCCCACCACCACCCGTTCGTCAGAGGGTCTGGTCCAGCCCACCTGCTGGATCATCGCGTCGTACTGCTCCGACCAGAAGTAGGGTACGGGATGGTACCCCCGCCGGCCGCCGAGAATCGCCTCGGCCAGGTGGGTCCCCTGCCGGTGAGCGTTGTCCCAGTGCTCGAGGCGGACTCGGCGGCGCAGGCTCGGGTCCCAGAAGCAGGCGACGTCCCCGGCCGCGAACACCAGAGGATCCGACGTGCGGCAGCGACCATCCACGAGCACCCCGGATCCAAGCTTCAATCCGGCGCGAGCGGCCAGCTCGGTCCGGGGCCGGGAGCCCACGCACAGCAGGACCAGATCACAGGGGTGGCGGGCACCGTCGTCGAGCATGGCAACTTCCACTTTGGCGGTGCCGCCGAACGCGATCACCGAGACCCCCAACACGACCTTGCACCCGTGGCTCTCGTGGAGCCGATGGGCCACCTCGCCCGCCCAGCCGTCGAGGCCAGGAAGGAGCGAGGGACCCTTCTCCACCAGAGTCACCGCGCACCCGGCTTTGATCGCCGCGCCCGCCAGCTCGCAGCCCAGGAAGCCGCCACCGACCACCAGCACCCGGGGGCGCCGGACTAGCCATCCCCGCAAACGATCCGAGTCCTCGAGGGTGCTGAAGGTCATCACGCCCGTCAGCTCGTGGCCCCTGATCTGCGGTCGGGCTGGGGTGGAGCCGGTGGCCAGTGCCACCTTGGAGTAGGGGAGCTGTTCTCCGTCCTGTAGGATCAACCGTCGGCGGGACCGGTCGATGGCCACCACCCGCGAGGACCCCCGCCACTCGATCTCCAGATTCCCCCACCCCCCCGGAGGAGCGAGGCCGAGCTTGGCTTGGGGTGTCTTGCCGGTCAGGTAGGTCTTGGAGAGTGGGGGCCGATCGTAGGGGGGAGCCTGCTCCTCTCCGACCATGACGATCTCCCCATCGAAGCCGCGCTGCCGCAGCGTCGTCGCCGCCCGGGCTCCGGCCAGGCCCGCCCCCACGATGCACACGCGCTCGGGCGCGGTCAGGGGAGGCTCCGGGCAGGCGATCGCAAGGTGGGTTCATTGTCTATGCTTGCTGGCCATGCCCCCATCGGCGGTGGTTGCCCGCGCCCCCGGTCGTGAGCAGGTGCTGGTCTTGCCCCGCTCCCGAGCTCTTCCCGAGGGGAGCTGGCACGGGCTCCAGGTCGGCGGGGTCAGGCGCCTGCTGGAGCAGATCCGTGCCTGGGGCGAGTTCCGCCCGCGCTCGGAGGTCGAGAGCGCTCCCCAGTGGCAGCAGGTGATCCCCCACATGGTGGTCCTCGCCGACGGCGGGGTCCTGGTCATGCGCCGACTCTCCGGTGGTAGCGAGCGCCGCCTCAGGGGTCAGGTCACCATCGGGGTTGGCGGGCACATCAACGCCGGGGACGGTGACCCCGGGAGAGCGTGGGTGGCGGGCTGCCAGCGGGAATGGGCGGAGGAGGTGGTGTGCGACCGCGACCTCACCGGGCGGCCGCTGGGCCTGCTCAAGGACGACTCGGGAGCGGTTGGCCAGGTGCATCTGGGGGTCCTGATCCTGGTGCGCGCTGGAATGGCGAGCCTTGAGCTCCGCGAGGGGCACAAGCTAAAGGGCCTGATTGAGCCGCTCTCCCAGCTGGGCTCCTACTACCTGGAGATGGAGACGTGGTCCCAGTTCGCCTTCGACGCGCTCCTTGCTGGACAGCTGGCTGACGATGGTGATGGGGACCTGGACCTGCCTTTGCCCGCCGGCCGTTCAACGGATTCGAGCGCTGTTAGACTGCGGCCGTGAGCTACCAGCCCGAGCCCCGCAGCGGGCAGGCTCCTCCTCCCCTGTGGGTCACCACCGGCAACGGGTTCGACGGTTATCGGGTCATCCGCCAGCTCGGCGTGGTGAGGGGCCTGATGATTCGTTCGCGCTCGGTGGTGGGCAACCTCGGGGCCGGCTTCCAGCAGTTCGTCGGTGGCCGTCAGACCGTCTACATGAAGATGAGCGACCACGCCCGGCAGGAGGCGTTCGATCTGATGGTGCAGCACGCCGCCGCCCTGGGGGCCAACGCGGTGGTGGCGATGCGCTACGACTCCAACGAACTTTCTCCCGGGGTGAGTGAGATTCTCGCCTACGGGACTGCGGTCGTGATCGTGGCCAACCAGGATCCCACGCCCGCCGCCGCCCCTCCCGCAGCGCGCTGAGCCCACCTCCTCTAGCGGGAGCTCCGTGACACCCCGGGTCCTGGTGGTGGGGGCGGGAATCTCGGGCCTGGTGGCGGCCCGGACCCTGGTCGATGCGGGCTGTGAGGTGGTGGTCCTGGAGACCGCTGAGCGCGTCGGCGGGCGGATTCTGAGCCTGCCCTGGGGAGGGCGGACGCTGGACGCCGGGGCCAGTCACATCTGGAGCTTTTATCGCCACACTCGGCGCTGGATGGAGCTTCTCGGCTTGAGCCCCGAGCTGATACCGGTTGGCGCGGCGCAGCGATTCGCGCTCGGGCTGGGTGACCTTCCCGCGGTGGCCCGGGCGGCCATCGATGTCGGGATCCACTGGACTCGTCTGGACCTGGCCCGGCCCCTGCGGGCGGCTCCCCTGGACCGGGGCTCGATAGCCGACTACGCCGCGCGGAGGGTGCCCCGCCACCTGGTGGAAGCGGTGCTGCGTCCCGCGTTCGAATGGAACGCGTTTGTGGAGCTGGAGGAGATGAGCCAGGTGCTGTTGCTCCAGGCTGGACGGTTGTTCGTCCGCGCCCGCCCCTACACGGTGCGCGGTGGGCTCGAGCGGCTGCCTCAGGCGCTGGCGCAGAGTCTGGACGTGCGCCTCGGGCGAACTCATCAGGTCCTGGGGCTGCGGACGGACCGGGATCGCGTCGAGGCCCGGCTCTCGGGTGGGGGCCGCGTCGAGGCCGCGGCGGCGGTGGTCGCGACGCTGCCGGCCCAGGCGGCCGGCATACTCCAGATCCAGGGCCCCGCCGGAGACTTCCTCCGGGGGGTGCGGCACTCCCGGGTGCTGCGGGGATGGTGGAGGTTCCCCGCCACCGTTGGGGATCCGGAGTGGCGGTTGGCGGCCTCGCCGCGGGGGGGTGGCGCGGTGGCCTCCAGCCGGGTGGTTGGTGACGAGGTGCTGGCCAGCTCCGTCCTGTACGGACCGGCGGCCAGGGGAGTGACGGAGAAGCTGGCGCCGACCCGGCTGGCGCAGACCTTGGAGTTGCTGCCTGAGCTGGCAGGCCGGACCGTCCTGGACTCCCGGTCCGTGCTGTGGCCCGCGGCCGTGACCACGTTCGTGGCCGGCCACTTCCGGGGACTGGCCGAGGTCTTCCCGGCACTCCCTCGGGGCCGTATACGCCTGGCCGGTGACTATCTGGTGAGCCCGACCGTGGAGGGCGCTGTGCTCAGCGGTGAGCGGGCGGCGGGCGCGCTGCTGCGCTCATCTATACTTGACGGATGAGGAGTTTGATCTGGTGAGTGTGAAGGTACGCGTTCCCAGTCCACTTCGCCCGCTCACCGCAGGCGCGGCGGAGGTGGAGGTTGATGGTGAGACCGTGGAGCAGGCGCTCCGCGACCTCGATCAGCGCTTTCCCGGCTTTGCGGCGCGTCTGTTCGAGCCCTCCGGGGGCCTGCGCCACTTTGTCAACGTCTACCGGAACGACGAGGACATCCGGGCGTCCTCCGGTCTGAACACGCCCTTGCAGGCAGGTGACG
>JAJYWT010000069.1 GCA_021791345.1 bacterium | reverse complement strand
GGGTGTAGTCCTCGGCCAGGCACTCCACCGGGGCCACCGGGCCCTCCATCAGCTCCACGATCTCCAGCACCGTGACCCGCTCCGGGTCGCGCCGGAGCCGGTAGCCACCATGCAGCCCCCGCGTCCCCTCGACCAGCTGAGCCTTGCGCAGAGGGCTGATCAGCTGCTCCAGGTAGGCCAGCGGCAGGTGCTCCCTCCGGGCGATCTCCGCCAGGCTGAGGGGAGGCCCGCCGTGGGCCTTGGCCAGCTCGGTCATCATCCGCAGGCCGTAGTGGGCCCGAGATGAGATCCGCATCGCGACCGGGGTCTGGGAGTTAAATCCGACTGCCACGTCCCCATTTTACGCCCTGGGCGGCCGCGGCCCGGGTCCCCAAGCTGGGCTTGGGCTGGCCCATCCTGCCGGCTGGAGGCGGGGCGGCGCGCAAACAGGCGGCCACTGGACCTGGGGTCGCTCAGACGGTCCGCGGCCACGGGCGGGACTGGACCATCAGCCGGGCGCCGCTGTTGAGCCAAGACCTGGCCATCGAGCGGGTGACCGCGGCGGACGCGGAGGTGGCGGCGGCGCTCTGGCCGCCGGGGCACGGGCTGTCTCTCGCGGACCGGCTCTTTCAGGCGCTCGGACGGCGGCTGGCGATCGCCGTTCGCGCCGCCGACCGGACCTGGGGTCATCGGAGGGAATCGGGCTGATCCGCTGATCCGCGCAGGGCAGGAGTCGCGATCGGCCCGCTGCTGCTGGCCCGTGGAAGCCACCAATCGGTCAGGCGGCGCGGTCCGGGCCGCGGTGGGGTCCGCCCATGGTGGCAGACGCGCCCGGTTGGAACCGCTGGTGGCCCGCTGCGGGGAATCGACGCCTATCGTGGCCGCCAAGGTCCGCCCTGAGTTCCATCGCGCCTGGGACGGGTGCGTGAACCCGGGGAACCTGGATGCCTCGCTCTGCCCGGGGACGGCTGGGTCGCCTCGGGCCGAGACGGGGGTGGGGTCGGCGTGGGCCGCGGGCGGGCCTGCTCCCGGGCGGGACGGTGGAATTTCTTCTGAAAGCTCTGCAGCAACGTCCGGTGCGGCCGCGGTATCCGGAGGGGCCGAAGTCCAACACGATGAGGAGTGCCATCCGCCCCGGCTTCCCCTCGGCGCTCGCCGCCCCCGGCCGGCTGCGGCATGGGCATCTGAGATGAGGTACCCGCATGGCTGAGGTTGGGTGCGCGCCCACACTAATACCACGTAATTACGTTATTATGTAAGCAATGTCGTCCGGGACTGAAGCCGCTGCCACCTCACCGGGGGAGTCTCGCCTCCAAAAGCTGGAGCGCCGGCTGGACGCGCTGGAGGCGGCGGTGTTCCAAGACGGAGCTCGGGAGGCGGTGGCTCTGCCGGAGCCAGCCGGGGACCGCTGTTGGGCGCTGGCCGGTCTGAAGGCCCGGACCGGCGGGCGCAGTGTGGTGCTCTTCACCGGTCACGTGGAGCTGGAAGGGGACCCGGTGTACGAGTGGCAGCAGGGCGCGGCGGTGGACGGACTCCTCGCCATGGACGTCGACGGGGCCGCGGGCGCCCTGGCCGCCCTCGGTCATCCGGCGCGGCTGCGCCTCCTCCAGGCCGTACTGGGCGGCCGTCGGAGCTCCGGCGAGCTCGGGGCGCTGGAGGGACATGGGACATCCGGCCAGCTGTACCACCACCTTCGCGAGCTCCAGGCTGCCGGTTGGCTCCGCTCGGCCGGACGGGGCACATACGAGGTGCCCCCGGCTCGCGTCATCCCGCTGCTCACCGCCCTGGCGGCGGCGAGGCCGTAGGTCCGTTCAACTAGGGAAGTGGAGGATTCGATGCTGTACAGCCGAGCCAGGGTCCTGCTGGACCGGAGGGTGGCCGTCACCGCCCTCACCGCCGCTGTTGGCCTTCTCGCCGGTTGGAGCGCGGGAGGCAACTGGACCACGGGAGTCGTGACCGGGGCCGCCGTGGGCACGGGGGCCGCCGTCGCCGCCTTCCGGGTGAGCAGTAGGTCGCGCCCGCGGTAGCCTCGAGCGAAGAGATGGTCCGCTCCCCGTCGCGGCCGTCGGAAGGTCAGCGCGCCATCTCCCGGAGGGCGGAGCTGAGCACCGCCAGGGCGCGGTCCAGCCGCTGCTGCCGCCTCCGGTTCGGCTCGTGGTTGGCCTCCGCCGCCACGTATCCCACCAGCTCGTCCAGCTGGTCCTCGTCGGCCATGAGGGCCACCCCCTCGTCCAGCCCCGTGGCCTGGTAGACGAGGCGCTCGCAGCCCAGGTCGAGCAACCTGAGGGTGCGCAGGGCCGCGGCCACCTCGTCCGAGATGACGATCTCGGCCACGTCACCGATCCGGTGCTGGGCCCCGGATTCCCGGAGGTCAAGGTAGGTCCCTTCCCAGCCGCTGATCACACCCTCGTCCTCGCAGGTGTCGCAGCCCCACTCGATCCGGGGCGGAAGCTCCGAGCGGAGGACCACGATCCGCCCCGGGCAGCGGCTCCGCCCAGGACTCCGGCGGCAGGGCAGGGCGCTCACCCAGGCGGCGCCAGGGTCGCCGGCGGTGGCGGCCCGAACGATGTTCCCGAGGTGATCGGCAAGGTTGCGGGCGGACGCGGGGGCGTCCTCCGGCAGGTCGAGGAAATGGCGGAGGTCCGAGACGTGCACCGCGGGCAACTGTAGCCAAGTCCGTCTTCTTTTGCGGGAGCGGCGGCCCGGCGGCGAAGTGGGCGGAAGCTGGGAGTCGAGGCGGACCGCCTTGTGCTGCTATCACCGCACATGGAGACAATCGGGGTCCGGGGGATGCAGTAGCGGGCGTCAGCCGTCCTCTGGAGGGTGAGACGAGGGGAGAGGCTCGGGGTCACATATCGCGGTCAATTGCTGGCCGGCCTGGCGCCGCCCGCGCTCACCGCCCGTACCGGAAGCCAGATCGATGCGGGCAGGGTCACGCCGACACGTCGGACCCCTGGCCCGCTCCCAGAGACTGCGGTGGCATCCCGCCCCCCCAGGAAGTCCTGGACGAGCTCCCCTCTGAGGGCCGATGTGGCCCGCCGCGGAGCCGAGCGTCCACCGTGACCATCAACCTGCGTGAAAGGTAGCGGCCAGCACGGCGCGAGGCACCGCCATACGCGCCCCATCCTGCCTC
>JAJYWT010000015.1 GCA_021791345.1 bacterium | reverse complement strand
GCACCAAGCACGGGACCAAGAAGCTGGCCCGCGACCTGAGCCTGCTGGGACACCCCACCGCCGAGCTGCAGGGCAACCTCTCGCAGGCCGCCCGCGATCGGGCGCTGGCGTCCTTCCATCGCCGCGAGGCCAAGGTGCTGGTGGCGACCAACGTCGCCGCCCGGGGCCTCGACGTCAAGGACGTCAGCCTTGTCGTCAACTTCGAGCTGCCCGACACCGCCCAGTGGCTCACCCACCGGGTGGGTCGAACTGCCCGGAACGGGGCCCACGGCCGAGCCCTCACCTTCCTTTCAGAGGACGACTCGGAGAAGTGGCGCAAGCTTCGCCGCGAGGGGGCCCCCGCTCTGCGGTTCGTAGACCCCGCCCAACTCATCGCCACCGGAGCCCTGCGGTATCTGGCTGACCCCCCTCGCGGGGCCGCCCTGTCTCCGTCGGCTGCGCCGTCCCCCGGAGGAAGGCGCGGGGGAGCGCGACCCCGCGGGGGGCGTCCCTTCGGGTCGGGGTCCTACCGGGCTCAGAGCCGGCCCGGCCCGAGGGGGAACGGGGGCTCGCGCTGACCGTCCCGCCCCACCTGTCCCCGAACTTGGTCGGCCGGACGCTGCCCGAGGGCCATTCCCTTAACGGGCGGCGCCGCTGATCACAGCTTCTGGCCAGGGCGGCCGACGCGCTGGGGCCGAGCGTTAGGGAACGGCGTGCCAAGATGGGCGCCTGGTCATCCGACGCCGCCGGCAGAAGCCGGAGGTGCCCTCTACAGGCCGGTGACCGCGGGGAGCGCCGCGAGGGGGAACCGCGTGCCCGAGATCTCCCCACCTCCCCCGGCGGCCGCCCGCCGAACCGTCACCCGAAGAGCTCCGCCGCCAGCCGGAGCAGCGGCGGGGGACCACTCACCATCAGCAGGGAGGGCAGCCCCTGCCGCCAAGCGGACGCCTCCTCGCTGATCTTGGCGGTCGGGCCGACCAGCGCCACCGCCTCCACCAGCCGGGTGGGGACCGCGGCCACGGCCTCCGCCCGGCGACCCTCCAGATACAGGTCGCGCACCCGGGTCGCCTCTGCCTCGAACCCCATGCGAGCGAAGAGGTTGAAGTGGAAATTCTGCTCCCGGCTCCCCATGCCCCCCAGGTAGAGAGCCAGAACGGGGCGGACCTGGTCCGCCGCCGACTCAACGTCCGGTGCAGGAACGATGGGTAGCAGGGCCGCGACTTCGAAGTCTGGCGGCCGGCCTCCGGCCCGGCGCGCGAACCCCTCCTCCAGGGCCCGGACCTGCCAACTGCTCCCGGACGGGGAATGAAACCCAGCCAGCCAGCCGTCGCCAATCTCAGCGGCCAGCGCGATGTTGCGAGGACCCTCAGCCCCGAGCCAGATGGGGATCTGCTCCCGTCGCGGATGGACGGTGAGCCGCAGTGGCTTCCCTCCGGTGCCGGGAAGCGGAAGTTGGTATCGGCGCCCCCGGTACTCCAGCGGTCCCTGGCGGCGGATGGCCTGCCGGACGATTTCCACGTACTCCCGGGTGGCCTCCAGGGGGCGGCCAAAGGGCACCCCGTGCCAGCCCTCGACCACCTGGGGGCCCGACACCCCGAGACCCAGAATGAACCGTCCCTCGCTCAGGTGATCCAGGGTCACGGCGGTCATGGCGGTGGCGGCCGGGGTGCGAGCGTGCAGCTGCATCACCGCGGTCCCGAGGCGCATCTGCGTGGTCCGGGACCCCCACCACGACAGAGGTGCGACGGCATCCGACCCGTATGCCTCCGAGGTCCAGAGGGAGTGGAACCCCAGTCGGTCCGCCTCGGCCACCATCTGCCCCACTCCCGCGGGAGGCCCCTGGCCCCAGTAGCCGAGCGCCAGGCCGAGACGGGGGGGAGAGCTAGACATCCCTCGAGAGTAGCCAACCAGCTGGGATGTTGGAGCCGGACCGGGCTTGTCCCCCAACTTCTGTGCATCTGCACAGTCCGGTCACCTGAAGAGTGTGGGCGGCGACATTGTCCCCCCCGGCCTGGCGCGCCATACTGCGCAGATCCGCCCAGGTCCATGGGCAGGTCTGGCGGGCTGATGTGGGGTTCTGCACAGTTGGATCTCAGGGACACGGCGGAGGAGGCGGACTTCCGCCGGCGCGCTCGCCAGTGGATCGCGGTGCACCTACCCCCAGGCCTCAGAGGGCTCTACCCCAGGATCGAGCAGCTGGAGCTGGCTCGGGAGTGGAGCCAGGCCATGTCCGAGGCTGGGTACGCCGGCCTGACCTGGCCCCGGGAATACGGCGGGCAGGGGTTGCCCTTGGCGATGGAGGCGATCTGGCTGGAGGAGCTGGCCGCGGCCGAGGCACCCCAGCACCTGGGGGTCATCGGGCTGGGCATGGCCGGGCCGACCATCATGGCCCACGGGACCGAGGACCAGCGCCAGCGCCACCTTTCGCGAATCCTGGACGCGAGTGAGATCTGGTGCCAGGGGTTTTCAGAGCCCGGAGCCGGCTCCGACCTGGCCTCGCTGCGGACCAGGGCCGAGGCCCGTCCGGGTGGGTTCCTGGTAAACGGGCAGAAGGTGTGGTCCTCTTACGCCCACATCGCCGACTGGTGCATCCTCCTCACTCGCAGCGATCCGGCCCGGCCCCCACATCAGGGAATGACCTTCCTCTTGGTGGATATGCACTCTCCCGGAGTGGAGGTGCGTCCGATCCGCCAGCTCACCGGTGACGCTGACTTCAACGAGATCTTCTTCACCGACGTCATGGTGCCGGAGGAGAACGTGGTCGGCGAGGTCGGTGAGGGATGGCAGGTGGCGATGACCACCCTGCTTCACGAGAGGGGCACCCTGGGGTTCGCCCTCACCGGCTCCCTGGACACCACGGTGCGCAAGCTCGTGGAGCTGGCCCGCGAGCGGGCCGGGCAGGACGCCCGGCTGCGGGACCTGGTGGCCCGGGAGTGGATCACGACCAGGGCGCTCCAGCTCACCGCCCAGCGCTCGCTCGGACAGCACGCGCGTACCGGGATCCCCGGACCCGAGGGCTCGATCGTGAAGCTCACCTTCTCCGAGACCAACCAGCGGGTCACCAAGCTCGCCCGTGAGCTGCTCGGCGAGGAGGCCGTCCTGGATGACGGCTCCTGGCTTTACCAGCAGCTGCG